>JANPDO010000041.1:0-3175 GCA_031431535.1 Chloroflexota bacterium | reverse complement strand
GGCCGAGCAGCGCTTGGCAACGCAGGATGCCGCCAAACGAGCGCGATACCGAACTCTGGAGCAGATGGGCGCTCTCGGCGTAGGCCGGTGGAACCAGGCGGAACAGGAACGACACGATCTTGTCCCGGTCCAGGACCATGTAGATGGACAGGATGATGACGATCAGAATCGTCCCGATCCCACCGACACTTGCGACGGCGATCTCCCTGAGCGGTTGGACCAGGGCGACTGCCAGGTCATCCAGGTTGGCCAGGGCTTGGCTCGCCTGGCCGTTCAGGTCGATCTGTCCGAGGCCGATCGAGCGCAGCAGCTCCTGCCAGGGTGCCAGGACGGTCGGCAGGCCCGCCCGGATCTCCGGGATCGAGGCGACAAACTGGCTGGCCGACGAGACCAGCGCTCCGGCCGCCACGACGGCCAGGGCGATGGGTATCGTGACGACGAGTGCGTAGATGATCAGCGCGGCGACGGCCGTCGGAAGGCCCGGCGTGACCCGGGCGAGGCGACCGGCGATCGGACTGATGATGAACGCGAGGAGCCAGGCCAGGAAGAAGGTCAGGACGAGATCGCCGAAAAAGGCGAAGACGCCGGCAAGCTGCCCGACGACGACGAAAAAGAGCGCCATGACGGCGAGCACCAGCACGGTCCTCACGAGGCGACCGTTCGGATCTGCCGACTCAAGGTTCGGCATGCCAGTCAGCGCAAACCCATCTTGGCGCGCACCTCGTCCATCGTCGCCTTGGCCATGGGCCGCAGCCGATCGGCGCCGGCTTCGAGGATCCCGTCGACATCGGCGGGGTGGGCGATGAGTTCGAGGTAACGCTCCCGGGCCGGCGCGTAGCGGGCGACGAGCCGATCAGCCAGCAGTTTCTTGGTGTCCACGCAGCCCGTCCGGGCCGTCCGTTCACCTGCCTGGACGTCCTCCCAATCATCGCCGAACAGGCGGTGGAGCTGGCAAACATTGCAGACCTCGGGGCGACCGGGATCGGTGCGCAGGATTCGCTTCGTGTCCGTCACCATGGACATGACCTGTCTGCGAATCAGATCCGGGGCGGCCAGCACTTCAATGGTGTTGCCGACCGACTTGCTCATCTTCTTGACGCCGTCGGTCCCCAGAACGGTCGGAGCGTCGGTGTAGACCGCCTGTGGCTCCGGGAACGTGGCGCCGTACCGGCCGTTGAAGGTCCGCACGATCTCCCGACTGAGTTCCAGGTGCGCCGCCTGGTCTCGCCCGACCGGGACCCGTGATGCCTTGTAGATGACGATGTCGGCCGCCTGCAGGATGGGGTAGGTGAGCAGCGCGTGGTTCACGTCGTCGGGCTGCTGAAGCTTCTTCTCCTTGTATGTGGGCGTCCGCTCCAGCCAGCTGACCGGCGTGACCGTGGCGAGCAGCCAGGCCAGCTCCGTATGCTCGGGGCGGTGGCTCTGGACGAACACCGTGCAGCGGTCCGGGTCCAGGCCAAGCGCCAGCAGCGCCGCCGCCATCTCCCGGGTCCGGGCGCGCAGCAGGTCCGCGTCGTGCGTGCTCGTCAGCGCGTGATAGTCGACGATGCAATAGATCGCCTCGTATTCGAACTGCAGGGCGACGTAGTTGCGGATCGCGCCGAGATCGTTGCCCAGGTGGACGATTCCGGAAGGCTGGATCCCGGAGAAGATGCGCGGTCGTTCAGCCGGCGCGGTGATTGGAGCCGGGGCCGGAGCAAGGTCAACGGTCATGGCTCGCGAGTGTAGCGGACCCCGCTTACTCCTCGATCATCGGGTCTGCCAGGCGCCTGAGCGCCCTGGTGACCGCGTACTATCGAGCGATGACCCCCTCTCATCCGCTCGATGATCTGCGGGCGGCCGCGAGCGCCGATCCCGAGGCGTTCTGGGGCGCCGTCGCCGACGAGCACATCCCGTGGTTTCGCCGGCCCGACCGGGTCTTCGAGCATGAACCGCCGACGTTCCGCTGGTTCTCCGGTGGGCGGACGAACATGGCCTGGACCGCGCTCGACCACCAGGTCGAGGCTGGGTTCGCGGACCAGGTCGCCCTGATTGCGGCGGATGAGCGCGGCGGCCGACGTTCCCTGACCTACGCCGAGCTGCTTGGCGAGGTCCGCAGGATTTCGGCGGCCCTGCGGGCGCTGGGCGTTGGACGCGGTGACCGCGTCACGATCTACATGCCGACAACGGTCGAGGCGATCGCGACGATGCTTGCGGTCCTGCGCATCGGGGCGATCCACATCGTGGTGTTCGCCGGATTTGGGGCCGGTGCCCTTGGCGACCGGATCCGGGCCTGTGGGGCGAAGGTCGTGATTGCCGCCGACCTGACCTATCGCAAGGGCAAGGACGTCCCGCTCGAGGGGATCGTCGACGCCGCCCTGCGTGATGACCCGGGCGCCGTCGAACACGTCGTTGTGCACCGTCGCGGCGCCACACCAACGGCGGCTGTCGGCGGCCCGCCAAAGCTGGACTGGGACGACTTCCTTGCGGGCGGAGAAGGCCGCGATGCCGGCCACGTGGAGATAGAGGCCAACGAGCCCGCGTACATCATCGCCACGTCCGGGACGACCGCGAAGCCGAAGCTGTCGGTCCACCGTCACGGTGGCAACCAGGTCCAGATCGCGGCCATGGGGCGCTGGCTGATGGGCCTGAAGCCGGGCGAGATGTGGTGGGCGATGTCCGACATCGGCTGGATCGTCGGGCACAGCTACATCGTGTACGCGCCGCTCATGGCCGGCTGCACAACGATCGCGTACGAAGGGGCCCTGGACCATCCAGGGTCCGATGCGACCTGGGCGCTGATCGAGGAGTACCGCGTCCAGGGGATCTTCACCTCACCGACCGGGGTCCGGCTGCTGATGCGCTACGGGACGGAACCCGCGCGCGCTCACGACCTGTCCAGCGTGGAGCGGATCGTCTGCGCCGGCGAAGTCCTCAACGCGCCAGCGTGGTCGTGGATCCAGAAGGAGGTCTTCGAGGATCGCATCCCGGTCATCGATCACATGTGGCAGACCGAGACGGGCGGACCGATCTTCGGCAATCCGTACGGTCTGGGCCTCCTGCCGATCAAGCCGGGCTCCGCGGGTGTGGCGCTGCCGGGGACCGAGCCCGCCATCGTGGGTCCGGACGGCGAGGAGCTGCCGATCGGCCAGAAGGGGATCATGGTCCTGCGCCGCCCGTTCCCCGGGCTGATCGC
>JANPDO010000040.1:0-1823 GCA_031431535.1 Chloroflexota bacterium | reverse complement strand
CATCGGGTAGTACATCAGCTCCCGGGTGTGGTGGGCGGCCATACCATCCACCTGGCGGATCCTCGACTCGGCGTTGGCCCGGGCCAGGAGGGTCAGGCGCCCGACGGTCGCGTGCGGGTCGATGTCGCCCATCTCGTGGTGGGGCAGCGGCGCGAGGATCAAGTCCGGCCGGACATCGAGGATGACGTCCGCCAGCTCGGCGACGCGCGACTGCGTGACTTCGAGGTGGCCGTCCTCCCAGCCGAGAAAGCGGATGTCGCGCACGCCCAGGATCTCACCGACCCGGCGTGCTTCGCGGCGCTTCAGGGCGCGAATCTGGGCGATCGAGCCCTCGATGTAGGGGAGCCCGTCCGGCCGGCCGGGGGCCTCGTCGGCATCGAGGAAGAGCGCCGGGTGGTGGCGCTCGCCGTCCGTACAGACCACGGCGGTGATGTTGTCGCCGAGGTCCGAGTGGATGGCGATCGTGCCAGCGGCCTCGCCCGCGGTGTCCGCCACGTGGGCGTAGACGGCGAGAATCCTGAGTGGCCGTCGACCGCCGATTTCGCCCATCCCGCCGCGGTTCTCCCTGGAAGTGCTCCCATCCGCCGTCAGAAGTGCTCGCGCTCGCCGCCGGGCTCCTGGCTCTTCCAGCCCGGCCGGAACCTGACGACGGTGCCGGACAGGCTCGCCACCCACAGGATCCCGCCGACCGCCTCATGCATCATGTGGCCCGGGGTCGGCAGCCAACCGAGCACGGCGCCAGTGTCAGGGTCGAGCTTCATCAGCCGCCCGGCCATGCAGTCGAAGCTCAGGATCTCGTCAATGGAGCGGTGGGTCATCGCCCACAGGTCCCCGTCTGGTCCAAAGGTCAGGCCCTGGGTCGCGCCGAGGTGGCGCCACTCGGTCAGG
The DNA here is from genome assembly GCA_031431535.1 of Chloroflexota bacterium. Lineage (GTDB taxonomy): Bacteria > Chloroflexota > Limnocylindria > Limnocylindrales > CSP1-4 > SPCO01. The sequence continues at coordinate 935 of JANPDO010000040.1, read as the reverse complement.
TAGTTGCCGTCGGGATCGAAGATCTGGATCCGGTGGTTGTGGCGATCGCTGACCAGGAGCCGCCCATCGGGCGCGACCGTGACCGAATGTGGGGTGTCGAACTCCCCGGGCGCCGAGCCGCGGCGACCCCAGGTTCGGATGAAGCCGCCTTCGGGGTCGAAGTGGACGACGCGCGAGTTGCCGTAGCCGTCGGAGACGTAGATCGAACCGTCCCTGGCGAAGGCAATATCGGTCGGCGCGAAGAAGGTGCGCTCATCATGGCCGCTGACGTCGGGCGTCCCGAGCTCGAGGAGGATCTCCCCATCCACGGTCGTCTTGAGCACGCGATGGCGGCCCACGTCAGTCAGCCACAGGTGGCCGTCGGGGCCGACGCGCAACCCGTGGGGTACCCCGAACTTGGCGTCCCAACTGGAGGTCGCGTGACCGTCCGCGTTGAACAGGACGACCGAGGCGATCGCCGGGCCGCGGTGAAAGACAACGATCCGGCCGTCCGGCGCCTCGACCACGGCGGAGACGCGGCCGAACCAGGCGCCCGGCGGGAGCCCTTCCTGGCCCCAGCGACTGTCCGCAACGTAGCGGAGCACAGGGTACTGCGGCGGATCCCAGGCGCTGGGCTGAACGCTCACGGCCACGCCAACACTCTACAGCGTGACGGCAATCCATGTCGGTTCTTGCCGCTGTACTGCAGCGCACGGGGGTGAAGGGAGCCGTACTACAGGGCTACCAAATGCCGGGAATTCCCTTGACCGCTGACAAGGCGAACGGATGAAAGGCGGTCCCGGTGCCGTGGAGCTCGGAGGAAAGACCGTTTCAGTCCTTCATCGTCCATAGTTGAGTACCTATCGTCGCCACAAGTGATTGCTTCGGATGCCCACCTAGCCCTGCTCGCGAGGGCGAGCGCGACATCGATCGCGAGGCAATAGAGGATGGTCTCG
>JANPDO010000039.1:0-6907 GCA_031431535.1 Chloroflexota bacterium | reverse complement strand
CTTCGAGCGCCTCCGCCTGTTCCGCCGACGGACCATTCCCGACAATCACGATCGACGTGCCCAACGGTGCACCAACCATCAGGCCACCGAGCGTCCGTGCCAGGTCCGAGGGCCGGTCCGTGGCAATCAGGACGACCGTGGCGAGACCGACCGGTTGCTCGTCGAGGCGCGACGGAACGCCTTGACTGGTTCCGTACCGGACCCGCTTGCCTTCCGCTACGTCAAGCGCGTGCGCCAGGGACAGCGCGAAGTCCGTGCCGCGATCTTCCACCTTCCAGCCGGCGTCCTCGATCAGGACCCGGAGCCGATCAGCTTCGGGCCAGTCGCGCGCCACCCGTGCCCGGGATCGGTCATGCGCAGCGGCCAGGACCTCGTCAGGGATTCGCGCTCGAGCCACCCGGGCAGGATAGCCGCGAACGTAAGCGGGGCGGGCCGACTGGCCGCTCAAACAGTGACTGATAGGCAGGACGGTCGCACCGCGCGTCGCGAGCAGACCTCCGGTACGCGAGCGCTCCATCCACCGCAGAGGCTAGAAGCGGCGAAATCCGACCCCGTCAGATCTCACCTTCGAAATAGCCTTCGTCGATCCTATTGACCGCCAAGCTCCGACCCACTCGGACACCGAGCCCATGATCGTACTGGGAAGCCCCGCACTGGCCCCTACCTCCCGAAGACCGACTTCAGCATTTCCAGCGCGATCGGCGTCTGCGAGGCGAAGATCCCCTCGTCGTGGCCCGCGCCCCGGACGAGGTTGAAGGTAGCTCTGGCTCCTGCCGCCTGCAGCGCCTCGTGGAGGATCTGCGACTGCTGGTTTGGGACTTCGCAGTCCGAGTCGCCGTGCGCGATGAGGAACACGGGCAGCGTCTTCGCGGTGGCGATGTAGGTGATGGGGTTGGCTGCGGCAGCCCGATCTGGGACCGTCTGGATGGCTGCGCCGAGGAAGAAGGACGCGAGTGAGTCGGCGGAGTCGTAGGTCCGGACCTGACCGTTGCAGGCCGCGGGCGCCGCCAGGCCGAACTGGGCATCCAGTTGGAGGAAGTCGGTCGGGCCATAGAAGTCGACAACCGCCCAGACCGCGCTGGATACGCCGACGTTGCCGAGGGACGGGTCGTCGAGCACGGTCTCCTGGTCGCCCGTGGTGCCGATCATCGCCACGAGATAGCCGCCGGCCGACGCGCCCCACGCTGCGAAGCGGTCGGGATCAAGCCCGTACTGCGAGGCGTTCGCCCGGAGGAACCGGACCGCAGCCTTGGCGTCCTGGACGGCCGCCGGGAAGCGCGCCTCGCCTGACAGGCGATAGTTGAGGCTGGCGGCGGCGTAGCCGGCGGCGAGCACCGACGCCACGTTCCCACTCTCAACGTCCATCGACTTGTCGCCGCCCGCAAATCCGCCGCCGTGCACGAAGATGACGAGCGGGACGGGCCCAGTAGCCCCGTCGGGCATCCAGATGTCGAGCACCTGCGATGACGACGTCGAAGCGTAGGCAACGTTCGAGTAGGCCGCGGTGGGAGGGCTGCCCGGCTGGCCGGCGGATGGCACCGTCGGAGAGGGGACGGTCGTGGCCAAGGGTGTCGACGCGGCGCTGCTGGCCGCGCTCGAGCAGGCGACGACGATCACCGCAAGGGCAAGGGCGCCCATTGCTGCCGGGATGGATGATCGGTGACCGGCTGAACGGTTCATGCGGTCCCCAGGGGTGAGCCGCCGAGTGCCATCGGTGGCGTCGTGTTCGGTCGCCGCAAGGATATGCGCAGGTGGACACGCATGGTTCGCACCCTGCTGCGGGAATGGGCCTATGCCCGGCCGTACATGGACACTGCCGAACGGGTGGCCGGCGTCGCTCACTTCCACGACTCTTACAATCGCGAGCGGCCACATTGGTCACTCGCCGGCCAGCCGCCGATCAGCCGAACGCCCGTCAACAACCTCGACGGGAAGAACAGCTACCGGCATCCGCGCTTGCTCAAAGACCCGCTCCGAGTAGTGGTCCCTAACGACGGCCTGAAATGCCGGGTCGTCGCTCGTGATAGAGGCGATCACGACCTGATCCTGCCGCCGAAGGCCATAAACGAGGCACGGGCGGAGCTGGCGCGACGGCTTCAGGTGCCCGATGCGAATCTCGTTGGGACGAAGCGCCGGCGGCTCGAGACTCGCCCGGCGAAGCTCCCGAAGTTGTACTCGTGGGGCGACCTGACCGACGAGGACTCCGCCGGGAGATGGCCGAGACCCGGACACTACTCGCGGAGTTTGCCGGATCCGGACAAATTGGTCGGCTTCGACCGTAACCGCCACGTCATGGTGACCATGGCCGCGAACATCGAGCGGGCAACCCGGCCGCAACTCACGGAACTGATCCAACTCCTCGTCGAGCGCGTGACGGCGAGCGGTTTCGCCGTCGATCCCGAGTCGATCGAGTGGACGCCGCCTGCCCGCCCATTCTTCGAGCCTGCTGCGTGGCTATGGCGCCCCCGGACGGACTCGAACCGCCGACGCAGGCCTTAGGACGGCCTCGCTCTGTCCACTGAGCTACGGGGGCGCGGGCTCCATCGTACCGCGGCTGGGTCCCTCCGCCGGGCAGCCGTCGTAGCGCCCGATCTGACTTGGAGCCTCAGGGCGACCGGGGCCCCCTACGCCTCGATCGGGGCCTCGGCGATTTCGAGCGAAAACGGAGCTGGCATCGGGTCGTCTGGCAGCGCCTCTGACAGCCAGCCGGCGACTCGCACCGCGATCGCGGTGGTGCCGGCAGGCAGCGCAACCTCGAAAGCGATCGACCCGTAGGCGCCCGGCTTCACGACCGCGCGCCGTCGAACCCCACCGAGACCTTCGACGTGCGGCGTCACGAATCCCGTGGGCAGGTCCGGGAGGTCCACCCACGCGATCGTCTGCCCAACGTTGCGGAACTGGACCGACGAAAGCCCCGGATCAAGCTCGAACTCAACGGGCTGCACGCCAGATCCGACGACCTGCAACCAGACCGGGAGTGTGCCATCCGCACCGACCTCGCGCACTTGCGTGTGGAATGTGGCGACGGCCCGTGGGGTGGCCAGCGATGCGGCCGCAACACGGTCGGCGGCTGCCATCAACGCGGCGCTCCCGGGGTCCACGGGCGGTCGGAGCAGATCGAACGTGACTGGATCCGGCCCGGCCGTGAAGAGCAGCTGGAGATCCGACTCGACCGGGCGGGCCAGGTACGTCCCGACCGCCGGCGACAACGTGTGCGACCCGCGAACGGCGAGCAGGGCCGTGCCGTCGTCGTAGACCGCAAGCTCCTCGTCCACCGAGGTCGGCGGTGGCGTCCGCCAGAGGAACGTCGCCCGGCGGTCCACCTACTTCGTCTCTGGCGTGAACGGCTTTTCGAACGTCCTCTTGAGCTTGTCGTTGAATTGCTTGACCATCGGCGCGAACTGATCCGGTCGGAGGGCTGTCGTCTTGTTGGAGCCCATCAGCCCCTGGTAGCTGTAGGTGACGTCCTGGCCGGGCGCCGCCTTGCCGCCGCCGAGAGGGTCACGGCCGGTGCCCTTTGTTTCGGCCTGATCGGCTTCGACCCGCGCCTTCATCGCATTCACGAGCGCAGTCATGTTGGGGTCCGGTGCTCCGAGCGCGGCAACGCCGGAGGGCGGAGTTCCCATCACCCGGGTTACCTCTGCGGTAATCTTGGCCTCGAGGCCGGACACGCTCGTCGAGAGCGTCGGATTGATCGTCTTGTCAACGAGCTCGGCGGCCGTCTGGCGAGCAGCTTCTCTCGCCGCGTCGGTCACCATCTGGAGCGCAACCACGTAGAGCTCCCGCTGGCGCGCGATTTTCGGTGTTGGCGCGGCTCCGGCCGGCGGCGCAGGAGCGGCGGCGCTCTTGAGGGCTGCCACCATCTTTGCCGCGAAAATCGCCGGTGTCACGCCCGTTTCGAGCGCCGATCCCGCGGTCTCCCAGGTGGTGGGCAGGGCGCTGATCTGGCTGACGAGCGAATCGGACGGCGCGATGGCGGGCAGGCCCGGGGCTGCGGCCGCCGCGGGGCCGACGGTGGAGGTGGCGACGCCGGCTGCGGGCACCGCCTGCGCCCCACCCGTCGCGCCACTCGTTGCCACCGCCCCCTTGACGTTGATCGAAACGTCGCCGAGCCCGGGAACCGCCACCGCGGACGTGCCGGCGGCATCGAGGGCCTTCGCATAGGTGTCCTTGATCCGGTTGCCCAGCGCACCTGCCGAGAACCCGGCCTCCACCCCCTCGCCCGCCTGGGTCACATTGCTGAAGTTCGAGGTCGTCTGGAACGCGACCACCCGGGGAATGCTGGGTCCGACCGTCGTCTCCGAACCCGCCGCGAGCTGGCTCTGTAGCTCGGCCCGGACCTCCGCGGAGGTGACACCGGACTTGGCCGCTGCGGACATCTTCTTCTTGACCAGCGGGCGCTTGGCCCGCAGGGCATCGGTGACCGTGGGCAGGGCCGCGTTCAGCTGGAGGTAGAGCGGCTGACGGAGCGAGGCAAGAACCATCCGCTCGACCGTCGTGCGATCGAGAGCCGCGCCGACACTCGGGGCACTCCCCGGGGCCGCCTGGTGGATGAGCGCGTTGAGCTGCTCGTTGCTCTGGCTGTACTCATCGGGAATGCCCAGCAGATGGCCGTACTCGTGCGCGGCGATGATCTTTTCGTCCGCCTTGTAGTTGCCCTTGTTCTTGTACCAGTTGCCGGCATCGATCGGCTGCCCGGGCGTGCCGGCCACGACCGTCGCCGGGTGGATGATCACGGTGCTGTCGGCATCGTCGTCGACCCCATACACCGCTTCCGACTTGAAGCTGACGGGCAGGCGTTTCTTGTTGTGCGCCGACATCAGGTTCCATTCCTCGCCGACGAGCGTGAGTCGACCGTTCCATACCTTGGCGCCCTCGGCGGCGAGGTTCTTCGCCCAATCGAGGCGTTCGTCTCCGGCCGGGATCGCGGTCGGCTTGTCGAGGAGGGTCCCGAGTTTGGGTGTCCCCGGTGGTGACGCCGGATCCGCAGGATCGACAGTGTTGCGAGCCTGGCTGAGGAACTTGATCTTCACCGTGACCGTGACCCCGCTGTCCCCGTTCCTGGACATGTCGTACTTGGGGTTCATGGTGTACTTGTTCGCGGTCGCTTGCCCGCTCGAGTCGGTCGTGTTGTAGAGGGTTTCGGTCTTCTTGTCCTCCTTGACCGCCACGCGCTGGACGATGTCGCGCACGGCGTGCGTGACCGCGCGGTTGCCAGCCGTCCGCTGAAGGGCAAGCAAGTGCCGCGACGGGAGCCAAGCCCTAGAAGCGGAGCCGGGCGCCCCAAGAACACCGCCTAGACCCGCCCCTTGCACGACCATGGCTCCCCGCGGGTCACCTGTCGCGCGAGCAGGCGCTGGCGTGCCGGGATCGACAACGCGAACGAGGTCGTGTCCCTGAGTCCCGCCGGCTGGCGCCGAGCGTGTGGTCCCGAAGTCGCGCATGCTGGAACGCTACTCGACCGCCCTCGGTGCAAGCGTGCAGCAATGGATGACTATCCGGGCACAAACACGATGGCAGAGTGCCGCGACCGCACGGGGCTGCGGCGGAAACCAGTGATCGGTGCATGACACGAACCTTGGGCGAACCTCGGAGGCACAAATGGTGATGACGCGGCCGCCTATCGACCATTCCGTTCTCGTGAGGGGCGGAATTGGGCGACGCGACCGACGCTGACCGACCCTCAGCGATACCTGGTGCACGGATGGCAGGATTATGCCGTCGACGCGGGCAGGCCACCGCAGCCGGGCGAACAGGCAGGCCCCATGTGGTGGACCACCCGGAACCCTCGCGTACAATGCCGATCGAGATGACCCTCGCTCCCCTGCCCGACCTGATCCTGTACGGCCGCCCGGACTGCGGCCTGTGCCATGAGACCCGAACCTTCGTGCGCGAGCTGTTGAGCGCCCGCCGCGCCGCAGGCCTCGCGGCGCCCGCCCTTGTGGAGCGCGACATCGAGACCGACGCCGGCTGGGAGCGCGCCTATTTCGCCACGATACCGGTCGTCGAGCTCGGCGATCGACGGCTTGAACTCGCCACCAGCCTGGCAAAGGTCCGGCGTCTGCTGGCCGACGTTCTCGACGCCTGAGCCGAAGATGGCCGGCGCGGACCTGACGATCCTGGTGGCCTTCGCGGCCGGTGTGATCAGCTTCCTGTCGCCCTGCGTCTTGCCGCTGGTGCCCGCCTACATCGGCCAGCTGAGCGCGATCGCCGTGGCCTCGGCCGCCAATGGCGCGTCCCCATCCAGATGGACGGCGATGGGCCACGCGCTCGCCTACGTCGCGGGCTTCGGGGCGATCTTCACCCTGCTTGGGGTCACCGCCACCTTTGCCGCAGGCCCGCTCGTCGACTACCTCCCGGCGCTTCGGATCGTCGGGGGGGCGGCGCTGATCGTCCTTGGCCTGAACCTCGCCGGGATCCTGCGGATCCCGGTCCTGGAGCGAACCTGGCGACCCCTCGATCTGGGCGCGGCAGGTTCGCTGGCCAGCGCGACCAACTCGATCAGCCTGGCCAGCGGCAGGGCTGCCCCCACCCTCGGTGACCGCCTCGGCAAACGCATCGTCAGGCGTCGCGGTGGGTGGGTGTCGTCGTTCGGGCTCGGGGCGATCTTCGCCATCGGCTGGACACCGTGCATCGGGATCATCCTGGGCGGCATCCTGACCCTCGCGGCGACCTCGGCCACGGTGCTCCAGGGAACCCTCCTGGTGGTGGCCTACACGCTGGGTCTCGGGCTGCCGTTCCTGCTCATTGCCGCGGTGTATGACCGGGCACCCCGCCTGCTGGCTCCGCTTGTGCGCCACGGACGGGTCGTCGCGCTCATCGGTGGCCTGCTCGTCGCGTTCATCGGGGTGGCGATGGTGTTTGATTGGCTGGCCCTCTTCCCACGCTATTTCAACTTCAACACGGC
>JANPDO010000038.1:0-7773 GCA_031431535.1 Chloroflexota bacterium | reverse complement strand
CCTGGCGCCACCGGAGCCGCTGACCACGATGAGCGGGATTCGGGTCTCCAGCGCGTGCTCGGCTGCGCGGGTCACCTTCTCGCCGACGACGGCGCCCATGGAACCGCCCATGAACCCGAAGTCCATGACGCACAGCACGACCGGGACCCCGTCCAGGCCAGCGGTCCCCCACACGGCCGCGTCGCGCATGCCCGTCGCCACCTGGGCGGCCGCCAGCCGATCGCTATACGGCTTCTGGTCCACGAACCCAAGGCGATCCACCGATTGCAGCCCGGGGTCGCGCTCCAGCCACGTTCTGGTGTCCACGAGGTGATCCAGCCTGGCGGCCGCGGACAGGCGGAAATGGTGTCCGCAGTTCGGGCAGACCCGTAATTGCTTGTCGAGCTGCTTGTTGAAGAGCATCTCGGCGCACCTGGGGCACTTGGTCCACAGGTCCGGTGGATAGGCGTTCCGGCGGGCGCGGAATGAGGGCAGCTTGATCGGCATCAGGCCGGCCTCGTCCGGGCCAGAGCGCGGACAGCGCGCGCCATGGGGCTGCGACGTCCGCGTCCAATACGCCAGGCCACGTAAACGGCTCCGACGAGTGACAGCACGGCCGAGGTCAACGCTCCCCCGACCAGCCACGGGCGGCCGATCCCGACGGGTCGACGATCGGCCGGCACGTCGAGGCGATCCTCGTGGCCGCCGATCGAGGACGCTCCTGACGCCGGCTCCATGGAACGTCGAGCCTCGAGTGGAACGACGACCCCGGCGACCCCGGAGGTGCCGGCGCTGCCGGCGGCGAGGGGCAGCCGCATGCGAGCCGCGGTCGCCGTCAACGTCGCTGCCAGTGCCTCTTCAAAGCGAAACGACGGATGCAGCCGGGGAAGGCCGCGGACCAGCCAGTCCGAGACCTGTCGAACGTCGGTCGACGGGTGCTCCCAGGCGGGCGTTGGTCCGGCGTCGGCGCCCCGGGCGTGCGCGGCCAGGATCGATTCGAGGTAGCGATCCGTGATGAGGGCGTCAACGTCGCCGGCGTCGACGCCGTGGTCCCGGTCGGGTAGGTCGGCGGTCTCTCGGCCGGTCCAGCCGCCGGCCCATCGGCCGGTTTCGCGGCCGGTCCAGCCGCCGGTCCCTCGGTCCGTCATCGACGTCGCTCGTCGAGATCGCGGGCGACCGAGCGCAGGGCTCGATGGATCAGGACCCGGATCGCACCTTCCGAACGCCCCAGGATGCCAGCAATCTCTCTCGTGGTCATCTCGTCGACGAAGCGCAGGATCAACGCCTGGCGCCGCTCGGTCGGAAGTCGGGAGATGGCGTCAACGGCGGAGGCCGCGGCATCGCGCCGGACGGCTGCCTCCTGGACATCTTGCGGGTCGGCGACGGACGCGGCCGCCTCCAGCGGGGCCTGCGTGTGGCGGCGCGTCCGGCGCCGGTGCTCGGCAACCGCATTTCGAGCGATCTGGAAGAGCCAGACACGGAAGGTGGATGCTCCGTCGCCATCAGCCGGGCGCGCACGCTCCTCAAACCCGGCCAAATTGGCGAGGGCGGCCAGAAATGTCTGCTCGGTAACGTCTTCGGCATCGTGGTGATGGCGGAGCTCGTAGAACGCGAAGCTGTACACCTGCGCGACGTACTTCCGATAGAGGGCCTCGAACCGGGCCGGGTCCGCCTGCGCCGCCTCGACGAGCCGACGATCGTGGTCGAGATGGGCAAGGCGGGGTCCGCCCACCTCCGGGCGTCCCACCTTCCAGAATGCCGGCCTGACCATTTCGTTACACCCTCACCGTCGCGTGGTCGGCCAGTCGGATATGGCTGATGTCGCCGACCAGGATGGCGCGCTGCCCACCCACGGCGGCGGGGTCGTCGATGACCAGGGCGCCGGTGGTGATATCGACGCCAACCGCGCGCACGATCAGGCTGCCTTCCGCCTGCTCCAGGCGAATGAGCCGGCCAGTGGTCAGCTGGCGATGCTGCCACTCGGCGGCCTCGAAACGGCCGCGGCGCAAGCCCTCGATGGCTGGCTCCAGGCGGCCGAGGAAGCCCGCCAGCAGGATCATTCGATCGATCGGCCGACCGTCGGACACGTGGCGCAGCGATGTCATCGACCCGGCCAGCTCGGGGGGGATATCCACGCCGGTCCAGTCCGTGTTGATGCCCATCCCGACAACCGCGCATGGATCAGCGCTCCCGAGTCCCTGGGTCTCACCCAGGACGCCCGCCAGCTTGCGGACACCGCCGCCGTCGCGTGTGCCAGTGCCCATGCCGGTGGTGGCCGACCAATCCTCCGTCTCGATGACGAGGTCGTTTGGCCACTTCAGACGGATCGCCCCATCGGGCAGGCCGGCGACCGTTTCGGCCGCACGGGCCATCGCCAGTGAAACGGTGGCGGGCAGGCGCCAGGTCCGGTCGGACTCCAGCCAGGTGGGGCGAAAGCCGAGCGAGAGCAGCAGCCCCGTACCCGGAGGCGAGGTCCAGGTCCGCGCCTGGCGACCGCGGCCGGCGGTCTGCTGGTCCGCGACGGCCAGGCACACCTCGGCCGTACCCTCCGCCAGCCAGTCGCGCACGACGTCGTTGGTCGAGCCCACGCGGTCGAACCGCTCATGGCGCGCGAGGAAACCAGTCACGACGGGGGGGTCCGCCAGCCGGCCGTCTCAGCCCGCGGGCCGGCCAGGACGAGTGCAGTGCAAGGCGGAGCCGAGCACGGGAGCGAGCGCACCCCGAGGTGCGTGAGCGAGCGCCCGGAGGCGACAACGCCGCGATGCGCCGTCATGGCGTCACGAGGCAGCCCGCCGGCCGGCCAGGACGAGCGCAGCGCAAGGCGGAGCCGAGCACGGGAGTGAGCGCACCCCGAGGTGCGTAAACGAGCGCCCGGAAGCGACAACGCCGCGATGCGCCGTCATGGCCCGCCGGCTCAGCCGGCCACCGCGATGTCGGCCTCGATCGCTTCCGGACGCTCGAGTTCGAAGGCGTCGTGGAGGGCGCGGAGGGCCGTCTCGAGATCCGCCTCGGCGATCATGCAGGTGATCCGCACTTCCGACGTCGAGATCATTTCGATGTTGACGCCGATATCGGCCAGGGTTCCAAACATCCGGGCCGCATAGCCCGGGGCGTTGTGCAGCCCGGCGCCGACGATGGATACCTTGGCCAGCGATGCGTCCGTGGTCACCTCGCGGGCACCCAGTTCGCGCACCACCGGATCAAGCGCCTTCCGGGCGGCGGCGAGCTGCGCGCGGGGCACCGTGAACGACATGTCCGTCGAGCCGCCGTGGCCGACGTTCTGGACAATCGTGTCGACGTTGATCCCGGCCTCGGCCAGCGGATCGAAGATGGCGCGCGCCACCCCCGGCCGGTCCGGCACGGAGACAACGGTGACCTTGGCGACATTGCGGTCGTGGGCGAGGCCGCGGACCTTGTTGCGCTGCTCCACGAGTGGGTCCTCCTTGATCAGCGTTCCGGGAGCGTCCTCGAACGAGCTGAGGACCTCGATGACGACGTCGTTGACCCAACCGAGCTCAACGGCACGGACCTGCATCACCTGGGCGCCCTGATGTGCGAGCTCGAGCATCTCCTCGTAGCCGATGATCGGGAGCTGGCGGGCTCGGGTAACGAGCCGCGGATCGGCGGTGAAGATGCCGCGTACGTCGGTGAAGATCTGGCAGCGGTCCGCCTTGAGACTGGCCGCCAGGGCGACCGCGGTGGTGTCGCTGCCGCCCCGACCGAGCGTCGTCATCTCCGTGTCGTCGACGGCCGAAGCGCTCTGGCCCTGGAAGCCCGCCACGATCACGACCTTGCCCGCTGCGATCTCGGCAAGGACGCGGCGAGGTTCGATGCCCGCGATCCGGGCCCGGCCGTAACGGCCGTCGGTGGTGATGCCGGCCTGGGGGCCGGTCAGGCTGATGGCTGGGATGCCCAGCGCGTGCAAGGCCATCGAGACGAGCGTGGCGCTCTGGTGCTCCCCGGTGGCGAGGAGGACGTCCAGTTCGCGCGGATCCGGTTCGTCCGTGATGGCTGCGGCCAGTCCAAGAAGTTCGTCCGTGGTGTCGCCCATCGCCGACACGATCACGACCAGGTCATGCCCCGCCGCGCGCTCTCGGGCGATCCGGCGCGCGACGCGCTTGATGCGATCCGCATCCGCGAGCGAGGAGCCTCCGAATTTCTGGACGACGAGATGGGCGGGCATCGAAGGGGCATTCTAGCGTGTGAGGTCCCGCTGGCCGCGAGCCACGGCACCCGGACAGGCACGAGGCCGGTGGATTGCTCCACCGGCCTCATTCGGGTCAATTTGACTGACGTGGTCAGTTCGGGCTGCCCGGTCCCCTGTCCTCGAAGATGTAGACGCCATAGTCGCGGTCGCTGGCAAGGACGTACTCCTTGCCGGCGTGCTGCCAGACCTGGACGCCCCAGAAGTTGTTGCCGCCGTCACCGCCATCGTCGATAAAGCGGCCGACCTCAGTCAGCTGGCCGCCGACGATGCGAGGGACCCGGAAGCCGCCCGCGTAGTACGAGAAGTAGGCGATGTCATTGACCTGCTCGGACATCGCGACTTCGTGGACGGAGAGATCACCGGAGCCGGTCGCCTTGGTGACGTCGTGCGCCTCGGGGATCGCGTACGTGTCGAGCTCGGTCATCGCCGGATAGCTGTACAGGTGGACGTAGCCCCATCCGTCGAAGGCGACGGAGATGGAGATCGGCAGGCCGGCGGTGCCGACTGCCGGTAGGGCGGGGCCGGTGCATGCGACGGGTTCGTATCCGGCGATCCCAAGGACCTCGTACCCAGCCGACCTGGCCACGAAGAAGGATTCGATCGTGACCGTTGCCTGCATGTTGACGAGTCCTTCGCAGCCAACGTTGTGGTTGAAGATGATCCCCGCCGTATACCCCGCAGCGGTGACGTTGTCGAACTTGACCTGGAAGGTGCAGATGCCGCGCTGAGCGCACCTCGACCTCGGGCTCCCATCGGCCTGAATATCTGGTGCCTCCTGTCACCAGGTCGTTGCCCGCTGAAAGCAATCCGCGAAGCCCCCCAGGTGGCACGATGTGCTCCGAGCCCGCCTACCTGGAGACGCCGCCATGTGTTTCGACCTCGACAGCCATCCACCGATCGCACCGATCGCCGGGGGCGCCCTTGATTCCACGCGGGTTGAGCTCACCGCCGACGACGGCAACCGGTTCGCGGCATTCCGTGCCCGCGCCGCCAAACCGGCGGGCGCGGCGATCCTGGTCCTGCCCGACGTTCGGGGGCTGCATCCGTACTACGAGGAGCTTGCGCTGCGATTCGCCGAGCACGGCGTGGACGCGCTGGCGATCGACTATTTCGGGCGCACCGCGGGCGCCAAAGCGCGGAACGAGACGTTCGACTACAAACCGCACGTCGAAGCGACCAAGTGGTCGGGCCTCCAGGCGGATATCCGAGCGGGCGTCGCGCACCTCGGATCGGTCGACGGACGCCCCGGCGCCAGCCTCTTCACCGTCGGGTTCTGTTTCGGTGGCCGGCTGGCGTTCCTGTCGGCGACGCTGGGCCTTGGGCTTGCCGGCGTGATCGGGTTCTACGGACGACCGCTCGGGCCACATGCCAGCGGCCAGCCGGCTCCGGCGGATGTCGCCGGCAGCATGCGGGGCGGCGTGCTGGGGCTGTTTGGCGGCGCCGATCCGGGGATTCCGACGACAGATGTCGCCGCCTTCGAGGCCGCTCTGACCGCGGTCGGGGTCGATCACCGAATCGTCTCCTACGAGGGTGCCCCGCACAGCTTCTTCGACCGCAAGGCGGCTGACTTCGCGGACGCGAGCGCGGCGGCCTGGGCGGAGATCACGGGGTTCATCAAGGCCAGGGTTGGTCCCGGCTGATTCGGGACCCCCTTCCTGGGACCTGGGGTTGGTGGATTGACGGGCGGCTCGCGTTCGCGCCGCCACGGCGTGCGCATCGCATAACCGCGCCCACGGACTATTAAGCAGAAGCTGCGGCCGACGCGCCGGGCGGTGGCCTGGAATCCACGCTGGGCGACTGCCATGTTCCGGCCAGGCTCCGGCCGGATCCGCCGGTTTCGATGCGCGCCCGCCGACATTCCCTCCGTATCAGTCTGGTGGAGGGGTTATGCGAGGATCGCGGCCCCGATCGGAGCGCCAACGACGGATTGGTGAGTCAAAGGGTGGGCCCTACCTCGGGCCGCTCACCCGAGGTCAGGCCGGCGCGATGACCTGGGCACCAATGTTGCGCAGCGCGACCGTTCTGACCCTGCCGGTCAAGGCGACCTCGTCGGCCGCGGCGGTCAGGGCGCGATCAAGTTCGGCAGCTCCACCTGCAGAATCCGTGAACGCGATGATCGTGGACCCGGCGCCCGAAAGGCACGCCCCGAGCGCACCGGCCGCACGTGCGGCGGCGACCATCGCCGGTAGCTGCGGGTAGACGCCGGCGCGGTACGGCTCGTGGAGGCGGTCCACGGTGAGCCGCCCGAGAACTTCCAGGCGCCCGGTGGCCAGCCCCGCGACCCCGACGGCCACCGCACTCAGGTTGGCGACAGCATCAGCCAGCGGGACGGACGTGGGTAGCGCCGCCCGCATCTCCGACGTGGACAGCCGAAGTTCCGGGATGAACAGCACCGCCCGCAGGTCGCGGGGCACATCGAAACGGATCGCCTCCACCCCTGAAGACGTGGCCGCCGAGACCACGAAGCCTCCCATCAGGGCCGCGGCTGCGTTGTCCGGGTGACCCTCGATCTCAGTCGCCAGGCGCAACAGATCCGCAGTGGAGAGCGGCTCGCCGGCCAGCGCATTACCTGCGAGCAGGCCACCCACCGTGGCAGCCGCCGACGATCCGAGGCCGCGCGAGAGCGGGATCTGATTGCGCATCCCGATTCGCCAGCCGATCTCCTCCGGCACCTGACCGAACGCCGCCGTGAGGGCCGCCACCAGGCCGCGTACGAATCGGTTGTCGCGGTCCTCGGTCAGCTCTCCTTGTCCCTCGCCGTCGACCGTCAACTCGATCGTCCCGCGACTCCATACGCGCACCTCGAGCTCGATGCGGTTGGTCATCGCGATGGCCAGGCCCAGGCAGTCGTAGCCCGCCCCCAGGTTGGCCGAGGAGGCCGGCACTTCCACGACGACGGAGCTGCCGTCGAGACCGGCGAGACGGTTGGCCACGCGCGGATCCCTACCAGCCCAGCGCGAGGGCGACGGCCCCAACGGTGGCGTCGGCCTCCAGCATTGGCGGAGCGTGCCGCTGGGCCGTGGTGGGGTCCTTGAGTCCATGGCCGGTCAGCACGCACACGATCGTGGCGTCCGGGTCCAGCTCACCCGCGGCGGCGGCCTTGATCACCCCGGCCACGCCAGCCGCCGATGCCGGCTCGCAGAAGACTCCCTCGACCCGAGCGAGTGCTCGGTAGGCGGCAAGGATCTCCTCGTCAGTTACGGCGCTGATCCGTCCACCCGACGCGTCGCGAGCCGTGACGGCCTTGGCCCATGACGCGGGATCCCCGATCCGGATCGCCGTTGCAATCGTCTCCGGATGGTCGATCCGATGACCGACCACAAGTGGCGCCGCGCCGGCCGCCTGGAACCCCCACATCCGCGGCGTGCCGGAGGTTAGCCCGGCGGCGGCGTAGTCCCGAAATCCCGCCCAGTATGCGCTGATGTTGCCGGCGTTCCCGACCGGGATGGCCAGGATGTCCGGCGGCCCCCCAAGGTCGTCGCAGATCTCGAACGCCGCCGTTTTCTGGCCCTCGAGGCGATCAGGATTGACGGAGTTGACGATGGTGACGGGATGATCATCCTGCTCGCCAAGCGCCCGGACGATCG
>JANPDO010000037.1:0-3599 GCA_031431535.1 Chloroflexota bacterium | reverse complement strand
CTCATCGGCACCCGCCTCGATGTCTGGATGCTCGTCGAGATGATCCGGGCGAGCGGGTCGGTGGAGGCGGCAGCCGCGGATCTCGGCCAGCCCATCGCCAGCCTCGAGACGGCGGCCGCGTACTACGTCTAGTACCCGGAGGAGATCGACGCCTTGATCGAATTGAACCGGGCGATCGCTTTTCGTGAAGAGGCACTCTTTCTCAAGGCCCGGCAACCACTCGGGTGAGGTTGACCCTTGACGAGCACATGGCACCGTCGATCGCCGTGGCTCTCCGGGCGAACGGTCACGACGTGATCGCGGTCGCCGACCGCACGGAGCTGCGCGGACTCGCGGACCACCTCCTGCTCGATCGGCTGGCTCTCGAGCATCGCTGCCTGGCGACATTCGATGTGGCCGACTTTGCCCGGTGGGGAGCCATCCGGATGGCCGCCGCCGATCCGCACGCGGGCATCCTCCTCATCTCAGTGCGGCAGTTCGACCGCGGCGGCCATCACGGTCGGCTCATCGAGGCGCTCGACACACTGATGGGGCGACACCCATCCGACGACGCTTTCGCCGATCGGGTGGAATGGCTCCAGCCGGCGCCCTGAGCCGGACCGCAGCGGGGACGCTTCCCGTGGCGGTTGAGGTCCAGCAGGTGCGCCCCCTAAGGTGCCCGTGAATCTCACTGGGGCGGGCGACACACCTGGGGGGCGGGATTGACGGCGATCGCAGCTCTCACATAGAATTCCTACCGGTAGTAGGAAAGGAGACCGAAATGGCGGTTGTAAAGCGCTCGGTGGCGTTCGCCGAGGATATCGCGCTCGAGGCCGATGAGATTGCCGGCGATCGCGGCTTCTCGCGACTGGTGAACGAAGCAGTCGAGCAGTACCTTCAGGCGCGCCGAATCAACCGACTGTACGTCGACCATGTGTCCGAGCACGGGCCGATTTCGGCGGCATTGCGTCGCGAAGTCGCTGATGAGTGGGCGGAGATCAGCGAGCGAGCGTGACGCCTCGCCTCGTCCTCGACACGGGAGCTCTAGTCGCGCTCGAGCGTGGAGACGCGCGAGCGTTCCAGCAATTGAAGGTCGCGGCAGATCGAGGATTCCTCGTCGTGGTCCCGACGAGTGTCGTCATGGAGGCTTTATCGGGAAGCCAGAGCCCGCAGCGGGTCTTCCAGGTGCTCAAGGCGATCAAGAAGGAACTGCCCTTGGAACCGGCCGTGAGCCACGAGGTCGTCCCGCTTCGGCGTAAGGCCGTGCGCGACAGCGGGATCGAGACCATCGGCGAGACTGACACGATTGTCGTCCTTGAAGCGCTTGCGGTGCCCGGTTCAGCCATCCTGACCGACGATCGGGAAGATGTCCTTGCCCTGATCGCCGCGGCGGGCGCCGCCGGTCGTGTGCCCGTTCTGACGGTGTCGCCGGTCCGCCGCTGAGGCAAGGCCGTTAGGACCGTGGGGCAGGCATGGACGTACTTGCGGCGCCGTCGTCGGTTTTGGTGTTGTTCTTGTTCGGGGCGGTCGTGGCCAGCGGGTCGACGACGCTGGTCTGGCGGCCGAGGCGATCAGGGTTCGGGCCGGAAGGGACCGGCTGGACATTACGGGCGACATGACCACCATCCCCGGCCGGCGGCCCTTGCCGTCGCGGCCACCCTCACCCCGACGACATTCAGGGGTGCCCAGCCGTCGGTGTCGCGCAGATTGCGGCTCTTCGGGGGCCCCCTGTTCGCGCTCAGTGAAATTCGACGGTGTTGTCAAGCGCGGGGTTGCCGATGACTCTGTTGACAGACGGCACCGATTTGTCGGTCGAACTGGCGGTTAGGTTGGGCAGACCTGTGGTGCCTCTTCCGTCAGCCGATCCGGCGGAACGGCTTCGTCCGCGCCGCGATACGGGCCAAAGCACCACCCCAGTCGGCGTCGAACGGGCGGCCCGGCGCATCGAGATCCACGAGTAGCGGGGCGTGGTCCGACGGGATGGGCGGACCCTTGCGGGCCTGGCGATCGATCTCGGCGTCGACGAGACGGGCAGCCACCGGATCGGACAGCAGGAGATGGTCGATCCGCATGCCCAGGTTCTTGTGGAACATGCCGGCCCGGTAATCCCACCAGGTGAAGCGCCCGGTTTCCACGTGCCGCGCTCGGTACCCATCGGTCAGGCCCAGATCGAGGAGCGCCCGAAAGGCCGCTCGCTCCGGTTCGGAGACGTGGGTGCCGCCGTGGACGGCCGCGGCATCCCAGACGTCGTCGTCCGTGGGGGCGATGTTGAAGTCGCCGCCGATCACGAGGGCGCCGCTCGTTGCCCATGTCTCGCGCACCCAGCGCGCTAGCCGATCGAACCACGCCAGCTTGCCGACGTAGAACGGCGAGCCGACCACGCGCCCGTTCGGGGCATAAAGGCTCGCGACTCGAATCCCATCCACGGTCGCGGCGAGCATCCGCGCTTCGTCGAATGGGTTGAAGTCGTCCTCGCCGGTTGCCTCGGCACCGGCCCCGCCCGGCCCGGAGTCGCGCACCGGCCCGTCGCCGAAGTTGGCGACCACGTCGGACACGGCTAGCCCGCTGCGGACGGCGATCGCCACGCCGTTCCAGCGCCCCTCGCCGTGATGGACGAGCTGGTAGCCGGCCATCGCGAAGGGCATGACCGGAGCATCGGCGTCGGTGAGCTTCGTTTCCTGGATCAGCAGGATGTCCGGCGCGGCTCGCTCCAGCCACCGCTCCACGGCCTCGTGGCGGGCCTTGAGCGCGTTGACGTTCCATGTGGCGATGCGCATCGCGAAAGGCGGCTGAGGTTGCCGTCGGTCGCTAGTAGCGCCGGCCGCGCTGGCGGGCGAGATCGAAGGTGGCCGTGTCGGCGACGGCCATGACCGCCATGGTCCCCGCCTGGACCGGGTCCGAGACCACCAGATCCACGTGTTCCGTGATGGAGCCGACCATGTTCAGGGCGATGATCGGGATCCCGATCGCGCGAAGTTCGTCGGCTGCGACGCTGATGTCGCCACCCATGATCGAGCCGGCGAGCACGAGCAGTCGGGCCCGCGGAAGGTCCGCCACCGCCCTCACCGCCGACGCGATGTTGGCCTCGCCGACCAGCGGGATCGTGTCCACGCTGATCCGCTCACCGCGAAGGTTGTGGCGGTCGGCTTCGCTCACCGCGCCGAGTGCCACCTGCGCAACCTGGGCGCCACCACCGACCACGATCACGCGCTTGCCGAAGACGGCCGCGAGCGCTCGCGTCAGGTGGATCGAGCGTACGTCAGGCAGCTCCTCGAGCGCGGCGGCGAGCGCCTCCTGGCTGACCCCTTCAACTTCGAGGTCGATCTCGGTCAGGGGCGGGTCGCCGTCAAGCTGGCGGACGGTCGCCAGCGCCCGAATGATGCCGCCGATCGCGGCGACCTGCGTCGTGACCGCCGAGACGGACTCCGCGCGGTCGACAACGTCGAACCGGATCGCCGCGGTTTCGGCAGCCTTGCGTCGGGGCATCGGCTAGAGCGTGCCGCGTCCGGCCGCGCCCGGTCGGAGGTCGTTGACCGAAAGGCTGCCCGGCTCCAGGCCGCTGGTGGGGTCGTGCTCCTCGAAGGCGAGGGCGAGAGCGGTGAAGGTATCGCGGGTCGCGG
>JANPDO010000036.1:0-6163 GCA_031431535.1 Chloroflexota bacterium | reverse complement strand
AGTTCGCGCTCGAGGTCTGCACCGCGTCGCGTGAACACGGTGTCCGGTTGCAGATCGACAACGACGAACAGGTCGCCGCCACCGGGCGCCTTGCCGGTCAGGCGAATCCGGGTACCACTGTCGGCGCCGGCCGGGATCTTGACTTCGAACCGCTTCCCGTCGACCTCCACCACGCGGCTTGTTCCGCGATAAGCCTCGCCGAGGTTGATCTCGGCGAGCGCCTCGGCTGCGGGCGCGGTGTCGGCTCGGCGGGAGTGTCCGACGCCTGTCCCTGCCGGCGCGTGACCGGTGTGACCGGGGCCGTGACCGGTGGCGTGGCCGCCTCCCCTCCGTCCTGCCGGCTGACGGGCGCCAAACGACCCAGCGGCGCCCATGCCCGCGAGGATCTCCTCGAAGCTGCCCCCGGCGCCGGCCCGGGGCGTGGCTCGCGTGCCACGCGCTGAGCCTGTCGCTCGCCCGACGGGCGCACCCTGATCGGCTTCCTCACCGAAGAAGATGCGGAAGAAATCGGAGAACCCGCCGGACTCGCCGCTCGTGCGGAACTCGTAGCGGACGTTCCCTCCGGCTCCGCCAAATCCTGCAAATGGACCTCCCCGGCCCGCCGCTCCGCCCCCCGCTGCCCGGGCGCGGCTGATCGCTTCCCAGTTGGCGCCCAGCTCGTCGTACTGCTTGCGTTTGAGCGGGTCGCCAAGGACCTCGTTGGCCTCGTTGACCTCCTTGAACCGGCGTTCGGCGGCGGCATCACCGGGCTTGGCATCCGGGTGGTGCTGTCGGGCGAGCTTGCGGAAGGTCTTCTTGATGTCGGCCTGGGACGCCGTCCTCGGGACGCCAAGAACGGCGTAGTAGTCCTTGTACTCCATCCCGGGCCCGCCGGGCCCGCTGTGTCCCACGTGCGCCCTCGGTCAGATTCCCCGCACGGCGACCGGCGGCTGATCGGTCGGCGGGAAGGTGGGCCGGAGCGCCCCGCGGTGGCGCTCGGATTCCGATGCCGACGGGTCGTCGCCGCCCCCAAGCCTGGGCGCCTCAACGTCGAGGGGCTTCGGCTTGCGCCGCAGCGCCGCTGCCAGCACCTGGTCCATGGATTCGACCAGGATCAGCTTGATCGACTTGCGGATCTCCTCGGGGATATCGCGCAGGTCCTTCTCGTTCTTCTTCGGGAGGATCACGATCTTCGCGCCGGACAGGTGGGCGGCGAGGATCTTGCTCTTGAGCCCGCCGATTGGCAGGACCCGCCCGCGTAACGTGATCTCACCGGTCATCGCCACGTCTTTGCGGACCGGGATGCCGGTCAGAGCACTCACGATCGCCGTGGCCATGGTGATCCCGGCGGATGGGCCGTCCTTGGGTGTGGCACCGGCGGGCACGTGGATGTGCACGGTGTTCTTTTCGAACGTCTCGCGTGGGATGCCGAGTGCCTGGGCATTCGCCCGGGTCCAGGACAGGCCAGCCCGAGCCGATTCGCGCATGACCTCACCGAGCTGGCCGGTCAGGATGAAGTCTTCCTTGCCTTCCATCCGGGTGACTTCGATGGCGACCACGTCGCCCCCGACCTCGGTGACGACCAAGCCTGTCGCTGCGCCCGTTTGATCCTCCGATTCCAGCTCTCCGTATTCGAAGCGCTGCGGGCCGAGGAGCGCGGTCAGCTTCTTCGGGTCCACAACGGTCTTCGCCTTGCGGCCCTCGGCAACCTGGCGAGCGACCTTGCGCATCACGTTGGCAAGTTCACGCTCGAGATTGCGGACACCGGCTTCGTGGGTGTACGAGCGAACGAGGTCGGTGAGCGCGTCGTCGGTGATATCGATGTGCTTCGCCTTGAGCCCGTGGTTGGTCATCTGCTTGGGCACGAGGAATTTGCGGCCGATGCCGATCTTCTCCCGCTCCGTGTAGCCGGGCAGCTGCACCATCTCCATCCGGTCGCGCAGCGCCGGCGGGATCGGGTCAGCGAGGTTGGCGGTGGCGACAAAGAGCACCTTGGAGAGGTCGAAGGGCACCTCGAGGTAGTTGTCCTGGAAGGTATTGTTCTGCTCGGGATCGAGCACTTCGAGAAGGGCCGAACTCGGGTCGCCCCGGAAGTCCATTCCGATCTTGTCGACTTCGTCGAGCATGAACACGGGATTGTTGGAGCCCGCGGTCTTGATGCTCTGGATGATCCGGCCGGGGAGCGCCCCGATGTAGGTGCGGCGGTGGCCGCGGATCTCGGCTTCGTCGTGGATGCCGCCCAGGCTCATCCGCACGAACTTGCGGCCCATGGCCCGGGCGATGCTCTTGCCCAGGCTCGTCTTGCCCACGCCGGGTGGGCCGATGAACGCCAGGATCGGGCTGCGGATCTCGTCGGCGAGCGTCCGCACGGCGAGATACTCCAGGATCCGTTCCTTGATCTTGTCGAGGCCGTAGTGGTCCTCATCGAGCGTCCGGGCGGCCAGCTTGATGTCGAGCTGGTCGGCCGTTGAGACCTTCCACGGGAGGCTGATCAACCAGTCCACGTAGGTCCGGATGACGCCCACCTCCGGCGATGCCGACGGGATCCGGCTCATCCGGTCGATCTCCTTGATCGCCCGGTTCTTGACCTCCTCCGGCATACCGGCGGCTTCGACCTTGTCACGCAGCTCGTTGATCTCGGCCTGTTGCGGGTCATCCTCGCCGAGCTCGCGCTGGATCGCCTTCAGCTGCTCGCGCAGGATGTACTCGCGCTGGGTCTTGTCCATCTCGGACTTGACCTCGGACTGGATCCGGCCCTTGAGCTCGAGGATCTCGATCTGGTTGGCGAGGAAGGTGGAGACCAGCTTGAGACGCTCGACGACATCGACCGTCTCGAGCAGCTCCTGGCGCTGTTCCGTGCTCATGTCCGGGCTGTACGCGACCATGTCCGCGAGCAGGCCCGGCTCGCTGATGTTCCGTGCCGCCACGGCGGCCTCGGGCGGGACGGGCGCGCCACTTGCCACGTACTGCTCGATCTGTGCTTGCACCGTCTTCATCAGGGCTTGGACCTCAAGGCCCTCGGGGACGAGGTCCGGCAGATCCTCGATCGTGGCGCGCAGATAGGGATCCGTGCTGGTGAACCCGTGGACGCGGAGGCGACCCTGGCCCTGGACGATCGCCCGGACGGTCCCGTCGGGGAGCTGGACGACCTGGGCGATCTTGGCCAGCGTTCCGATCGGGTAAAGCTCCGAGGGATCGTCGATCTCCTCCTGCTCCGCGCGGCGCTGCGTGACAAGGGCGATGGGTCCCCCCTCGGCCACGGCGGCATTGAGCGCGTTCACGCTCTTCTCGCGGCCGACCTGGAGCGGCACGATCATCTCGGGGAAGATGACCGTCTCGCGCAGGGCGACGAGCGGCAGTTCACGGCGGCCGCCGGGTGCCGTGGGCTGGTCCTTCTGTGCGGTGGACCGTCGCTTGGCCATGAGGGTCTCCTAGGTGTGCGGCTTTGCCGCAGGTTTCGTGGAGGTATCGGCTGATTCCGCCTCGGCCATCGCTTCGGCGTACAGAGCTTCGAGGATTCGAGCGCCGAGGCGCTCCTCGAGTTCAAACAGGATCCGGATGCCCGCGAGGTTAACTCCGCGGACCCGGGTCAGGTGGCGGATCCAGGTGATCCTTCTGATGTCATTTTCGCTATAGAGTCGGATATTGGTTGGGGTTCGAGCCGGACAGAGCAGGCCCTCGTCCTCATAAATTCGAAGCGTCCGCGGATGCGCGCTCACGAGCATGGCCGCCACGCTGATCACGTAGACGGGTTGACCGGGATCTCGCTCCAGCCGGCTGGACCTCATGGCTCAGGCGGCTGCCCGAGCGGCGGTCTCGGCCACGGTTGCGGTCGGCTGCGGAATCTCGTCTGGCCAAATTGGAACACGCCGCATCCTAGAACCTTGACAACGCAATTGTCAACACTATTACCATTTCCGCAGGCCGCTGCCATCCTGCTGGGGAAAAGCCGACTCTGGCCCTCGCCGTCCCCGGATAGTCCGGGACCAGGGATTTCAGACACTGGGCGTCCATGACTCGATCCAGCCTGGTGGGCCCGTGCCAGGCTCGCCCGCCTCACCTCGCCCGCCTCACATGGTTGGCCTGGCTCCGACCGAGTTGGCTTCAGTAGGCTGGCCCTGAATTCAGCCGGGCTGCTGTAAGCGACCGCAACCCGGCCCAACTCGTCTAATCGTTCAACGCCATTGGGATCTTCGACATGTTCTGGCCCTGCGCGGTCGAAATCTCCAGCCCGGTTGGTGAAACCGACCGTTACGTGTCGCCTTCACCAACCACGTTGGAATCTGGCGCCCGCACGATCCCCGTCACCCGATGGCACGATCCCGACTCGCCCTCGGCCGCGGCGAACCTCGCCCCCGCCCCCAACGGCTGGACTGCCCCTCACGCCTGGGCGGGGACTGCCTCGCCGATCAGCTGGTCGTGAAGCAGGTCCTGGCACTCGGTCTTGCCGATGGCGATGACCTTGTCACCCTCAAGCATGATCGTGTCCGGCCGGAGAGGGATCGCGACCCCGTCGCGGATCACCGCAAACAGCGAACACCCGTCGGGGATGGCGAGGTCCTTGGGCGCCCGTCCGATCGCAGGCGAACCCAGCTGAAGATGCGCCTCGATCAGCTCCAGCTCACCCTCGCCCAGCCCCGCCAGATGGAGCAACTCGTGGACCGGGATGTCCTGCTCGATCGAGGCCAGGATCATTCGGGTCGGGCTGATCAACTCGTCCACGCCAAGGTGGCGGAAGAGCGCCTCGTTCTTGGGATTGTTGACCCGGGCGATCGTTCGCGGCACGTCGAAGTGGTGTTTGGCCATCTGGCAGATCACCAGGTTGTCCTCGTCGTCGCCGGTCACCGCCGCGACGACCTCGGCCCGGTTGCAGCCGGCCTCGGCGAGGTATTTGCCTTCGCAACCGTCATGCGGGATGACAATCGAACCGATCTCTTCGGCAATCTGCCTGGCCCGTGCCGCGTCCTTTTCCATGAGCGCCACCTCGTGGCCGGAATCGATGAGTTCCTTGGCGAGGTAGTAGCCGACTTTCCCACCACCAACCACCAGCACGAACATGACTCAGGCCTCCCGGGCTGCGATCGTCCGCGCGCCGACCGACGCCTGGACCTGCGTGGCATCGGGCGCCGCCGCTTCGCTCGGCGTCATCGAACTGACGCTCACGTGGTGATCGCCGTCGCCGTGGTGACCCGTCGGCGCCAGCATGCCCGGCAGCCCGGACGCTGGCAGGTCGAGGTAGCGGTTCAGTGCGTCGACCATCAACCCGGTCCGGCACAGGGTCGCGATCCCGAGCTGAGCGTACGCCTCGGCCCGCAGCGGGTCGTTGATCTTGGCAACCACCTTCCGGGCACCCAGCGCCTCGGCCGCGAGCTGGGCGGCCATCACGTTGCGGTTGTCGCCCTCGGTCAGGGCCACGAACACATCGGCGTCTTCCGCGCCGGCGCGGCGCAGCACGTCCTCGTCGGTGCCATCGCCACGAATCGCCCGGCCGCCAAAGGTTGACGGGAGGCGGTCGAACGCGGCGGTCGTGCTATCGAGGATGATGACCTCGTGGCCGGCGCGGTCGTAGCTGTCGGCGGCGGATGCACCCACCCGGCCGCATCCCACGATGACGATCTTCACGCTGATCCCTCGCTGATCGGGTCACGCACCACCCACACGGCGGACGGCGCGTTCTGGAGCACATATGGAATGGTGCGGCCGATGGCGAACTCGCCGCCGAACCGCTTGCGATATGGCAGGCCCACGATCAGCAGGTCTGCCTGTCGCTCGACGGCCTCGTCGACAATCGCGGCGCCAACGTCGCGTGCCTGGAGCAGCACCGGTTCGAGCCGGACTTTGGACTCGTCGGCGATCGTCTCCGCCATGTCGAGGACTCGCTGGACCTCCTCCGACCGAGCCCCGAGATCCGCGTCCAGCGGCAGGGTCCAGTCGATCTCGACTACATGAACCGCGATCAGCTCGGCCTTCGTTCGGGCGGCATGCTCGGCGGCGAGGCGCACGATCCGGGCGTCGCTCGATCCGCCATTAAGAGCCAGGAGGGCACGGCGGAAGGGTGGCGTTGAGTCGGGCATCGCCGGCCACGATACCACCGCGCCGCGCGCCAGTCGGGCCGCGGCGCTCGAATCACGACCCGCTCCTGCCGGGCGACGACCCGTTCACGCGGCCACCCCCCCCGGTTCAG
>JANPDO010000035.1:0-11122 GCA_031431535.1 Chloroflexota bacterium | reverse complement strand
CGAACTCGGCATCGTGATCGACCGACACGGAGATCCGATCGCCAGTCGGCGGCTCGATGAGTTGCTGGGGCATCTGTCGGTCGTCATCGAGCCGGTCACGGAAACGCAGGCCCGAATCGCGCGGGACGCGTACCGAGACTTTGGCAAAGGCAGCGGCCACCAGGCCGGCCTAGACTTTGGGGACTGCTTCGCTTACGCATTGGCCCGTGAGATGAACGAGCCGCTGCTGTTCAAGGGCAACGACTTCGGTCATACCGATATCCCGTTCGTCGGTCCCGCTGTCGAGCGACGGCGCCTCAGCGAGCTGCTCGCCCCCTACGCTTGAACAAGGCCCCCGGAGGATCCATGCCCGCACTCCCCCCGTTCGATGTCGAAGCCCTTCGGGGCGAATTCCCCGCCCTCCGACGCCGCGGACCGGACGGGAGACCGGCGGTGTTTCTCGACGGCCCAGGGGGGACCCAGGTCCCGCAACGCGTCATCGATGCCGTCAGCGATTACTACACGAACACGAATGCCAACGCCGGCGGCGCCTTCCCGACCAGCGAGGCGAGCGACGCGATGGTCGAAGAGGGCCACGCCGGTGTGGCGGACTTCCTGGGCGCCGCGAGCCCGGAAGAGATCAAGTTCGGCTACAACATGACGACCCTCACGCTCCACGTCGGCCGGAGCATCGGGGCGACGCTCCAGCTGGGCGATGAGATCGTCGTCACCACCCTGGACCACGAGGCGAACGTCAGCACGTGGGAGGCGATGGCCGCGGACCGCGGGGTGACGGTCCGCAAGGTCGATATCCGGCCAGACGACGTCACCCTGGACCTCGAGGACCTCGAGTCGAAACTCAACGCCAACACGAAGCTAGTCGCGGTGGGCTACGCGAGCAACGCGGTCGGGACGGTGAATCCGGTGGCGGAGATCGTGGCGCGCGCGCACGAGGTTGGTGCCCTGACGTACGTCGACGCGGTCGCCTACGCACCCCACGGGCCGATCGATGTCCAGGCGCTCGACACCGACTTCCTGGTCTGCAGCGTCTACAAATGGTTCGGGCCCCACCTCGGCGCGCTGTATGGGAAGGCGGAGGCGTTCGATCGACTGCCGGCATTCAAGGTTCGCCCGGCGCACGACCGGTTCGAGACCGGGACCGCCTCGTTCGAATCGATCGCCGGGACGCTTGCCGCTACGGATTATCTGCGCGACGTTGGGCGCAACTTTGGCGATGTCGCCGGGGCGGCGGGGGCGGCCGATGCGAGCGAGCGTCGCCGCGAACTCGTCGCCGGGATGACCACCATCGCCGACTACGAGCGCGACCTGGTTGGTCGGCTCATCGCGGGCCTGCAGGCAATCCGCGGCGTGACGATCCACGGAATCGTCGATCCGGCGCGAGCCGCGGAGCGCGTGCCCACCGTCTCGGTCTCGATTGAGGGCGTCGCGCCACGAGCGGCCGCGGCCGCACTCGGCGACGCGGGCATCTACGTTTGGGACGGCGACTTCTACGCCACGGGCCTGATCGAGCGCCTGGGCAAGGCGAAGACCGGGGGCGTCCTGCGCCTGGGCCTGGTGCACTACAACACCGCCGCCGAGGTCGATCGGACGCTCGAGGCGCTGGCGCGTTTGCGCTGATCCCCGCGGCGCGGCATGATCGGCGCGTGCCGGCGCTCGACCGGCCCGATCCGGGGTGGCCTCCAATGACCAATCGACGATCCGCGAGTCTGCTCGCTGCACTGCTCATGTCGGCCGCGGTTGTCGTCTCCTGTGGCTCGTCGACACCCGTCGTGGCTGACTCGACCCCGACCCCAACGCCGGTCGCCGGCCAGCCCACGCCCGCCGTCACTGATGCACCCGCGGACCCGACGGCCACGGTCGATCCGGCCACCCCGACCGATCCACCGGTGGACCCGGTCGACGCCATCCCCACCTTTGACATCGCCGCCCTGACAGGGGCACTGCCTGGCGTCGATTCGTACCGGACCTCGGTCAGCATGGACGGCGTGGTGCAGTACGAGAGCGTAGTCGTGACACAGCCGGTCCTCTCGAAGGCGATCGCGACCTACGACGGCGACACGGTCACGTCGCGCTTCGTGGTCATCGGCGACGAGGTCTGGATTGCCAACGGCCCTGATTTCACCTTTGAGGCCCTCCCGGCGGAGTTTGCTGCCTCCATGTTGCTGGCCTTTGACCCGACCATGATGCTCAGCGCGTACGCTGGCGCCGACTTTGCGAACAGTGGGGCCGCCAACCTGGGGACGGAGGACAAGAACGGTGTCCAGGCCGTGCACGTGCGGCTCGACTCCACGTCCTTCTTCGGGATTGCCGGCGCGATCCCGGCCGGAGCGGCCATCGACATCTGGGTCGCCGAAGCCGGCTACCTCGTCGCCTGGGAGATGACCGGCTTCGGGGCCGGTTCGGACATGTCCATCCACGTCACCGGCATCAACGATTCCGCCAACGTGGTCGAACGCCCACGCTGACCGCCGCTTTCGCCCGCGTCCGCCGTTCGAGGTCGCGCCGTAGCGAGCCTTCAGGAGGCGGACAGCATCCATATCCCTGGGTCGGGATCGGCCGGGTCGCCGCCGACCTCGGCGAAGGCCGCGACTGCCAGGCGCTGGTGCACCCTGGCCTCGTCGTCGCGGCCGGCGGCGTGGAGGATGTCGGCCAGGTGATTCTCGACAGCTGCCTCCAGGTGTCGATCGCCGATCCGCCGACACGCGTCGACCGCGTCACGCCCATACGACAGCGCGTCATCGACCGCTCCGCTGGAAGCGGTCGCCATGGCGAGCGCGGCCAGCGCCGCGATCCGGGCTGTCGGGTCCGGATCGGCCGTCGCCGCATCGAGTGCCACCCGCAGGTCGGCGACCGCCGAGACTGCGTCGCCCGTATCCATGGCGATGAGGCCCAACATGCGGTGGGCGGCCCCGACAGCCGCGGGCTCGCCGGCTCGCCGGGCCGCCTCGAGCGCGTCCGCGGCGGCGGCTGCGGCACCGACCAGGTCGCCACCTCGCCGGCGAATCACGCTCCGATCGACAAGGATCCGAGCTGTGAGTCCGTCGTCACGCGGAGCCTCGGAGGCAGCTGCGTCGAGGTGGTGCGACGCGGCCACGAGATCGCCTCGGCGCAGGTGCGCTCGGGACAGCGCCCACTCCAACTCGGGCAGGTCGTCGCTCGGAGCGAGCGACGCCGCGGCCTCCAGCGCCGAGATCGCCCCGGCGTAGTCGCCGATCCGGGTGCGAAGTCTGCCGATCGCGGCGTGCAGGCTTGCCGCGTCCGGGTGGCCCAGGGCCAGCGCGTCCTCGTCGTGGGCGATCGCATCCAGGTTCGCGAACACCGCTTCCGCCCGCTCGCCCGCCTGGCGGTAGGCTACGGCGGCCTCGGCTTCGCGACCGGCGGCTCGTTCATGGATGGCCACGAGGACCCGGCGTGCCAGGTCGTCGCGACCGCTGCCGGCCAGGTCCAGGCGCAGCGCCTCGGCCACGCGGCGATGGAGGAGGCGCCGCCGGGTCAGGCTCGTGCCGTCGTAGGCGAGGTCGCGCAGGGCACCGTGGACGAAGTCGAAGCCGGACGAGGCCTCGACGATGAGCCCACGCTGGATCGCCTCATCCAGCGCGTCGATCGTCTCCTCCTCGGTCCGACCGCTCGCATGGCGGAGCGTCGCGAGATCGAACGAACGCCCGATGACCGAGGCCGCGGCGAGCACCTGGGCGGCGGTCTCGCCGACGGCCGCGAGGCGCTCGCGGAGGACGGATCGCACGCCTCTGGGCAGGCTGTCGGAGAGCGCATCATGGTCGACGGCGAGAGCCTCGACGACGTACAACGGCAGTCCTTCCGACGCGTCCATGAGGCGATCGACGATCGACGGATCGGCCGCCGCGCCGGCGACCAGGGCGGCGATGTCGGCCCGATCGAGCCGGCCGACTGGCAACACCGTCGCGTCGGTAGTCGTCGCGACACGGTCGACGAACTTCTGCCCGTCGCTGTCCAGATCGCCGGGACGCCAGGATAGGAGCATCACGATCGGACGACCGGCCAGGCGATGCTCGAGGAAGTCAAGTGCCTCGCGGGTGGTGGCATCCAGCCACTGGATGTCGTCGATCCACACGAGTCCGGGGGTCGGGCCCGCGACGAGTGTGGTCAGACCGTCGGCGATCGCGGCGACGAGGCGGGCGTGGGCCCCGGGGCCATCAGGTGGCGCGACCGCGGCGCCTCGATGATCGACCGCCGGGAGCAGTCGGGCGAGCTCCGCGCGGGTCGTCGCGGCCAGACGATCCAACCGGTCGGCAGCGTCCGGGAGGGTGAGGGCCGCCCGCAGCAATTCCACGATGGAACCGTAGGCGATATCCCGCTCCGCCCGATAGGCGGTCGCGGCCAGGACGACGCCCCCACCGGCACGAACCCGTGCCGCAGCCTCCGCGCCGAGGCGCGTCTTGCCGATCCCGGCCTCACCGACGAGCGCCACCACCCGACCCGCGCCGTCGCGGGCGGCCGCGTGGGCGCGGAGGATGGAATCGAGGCTCTCGGCACGACCGACCATGGGCAAGGCCCGTGCCGGCTTGGGCACGGCTGGGGTACGGGTCGAGGCCCCTGGTCCCGACGGGCCCACCGGGTCGTCCTGGTCCCGGATCGCCTCGTACCGGGCGGTGGTGGACGCAAGCGGGGCAACCCCGAGCTCGCGCGCCAGCGTCGCGAGGCAGGCCCGGTACTGACGCAGCGCCGCAGATCGGTCTCCGGCCGCTACGAGGAGGTCCATCAGCCGGACGTGGCCGCCTTCGTCGAGCGGGTCCAGGTCGAGCCGCCGCGACGCCGCATCGATCGCCGTCGACAGGTCGCCCTCCGCCGCTGCCACGGTCGCGAGTCGGTCCAGGACGGCCATGACGGCCCGTTCCGCGGCGACCGCCCGGCCGGCCCGCCAGTCGTCGAATTCGGGGCTGTCGCGCAGGTTGAACCCGGCCAGGAAGGTGCCCCGGGCGAGCGCGGCGGCGGCGGCGAGCGTGGCCCCGTCATCGGAGCGCGAGGCCTCCTCCACCTGTGCGAGATCGATCCGGACACGTCGGCGGTCGAGGTCAACCTTCCCCCGATCGATGATCAGCGGACCATCGCCGATGGCCGATCGCATGGTGGACAGGGTTCGCCGCAACGCGCCCCGGGCCGCCATGTCGTCCGAGTCCGGCCACAGCAGCGCAGCAAGTTCGTCGCGGGCGAACGGACGTCCCTCCGCGGCCAGGACGGCGAGGATGGCCACCGCCTTGCGAGTGTCGACCGCGAGGGGAGTGCCGTCCACGAGGACCTCCGGCGGACCAAGCAGGCGGATGTCCAGTCGTGTCGAACGAGCGGGCGATGCCATCCGCGTAACGGTACACATTCGGACGGCCATCCCGTAACGTTCCGGTGACGCCCGTCGCGGAGGATCGCGCCATGCCGCCGATCGCGAGATTCATTCCCCGGCACCGACTCATCGCGTTGACGGTCGTGCTCGTGATCAAGCGGGTCGTCGATCGCCGCTTCAATCGGGCACCCTACGACGCGGAGCGTATAGTCAAGCAGTTCTCCGGACGGCTTCGCGACGAGCTCGACCTGGCGACCCTCGCGGGGGAGCTCCAACGGACATCGGTCGCCGCCGTGGAGCCCGTGGCGAGCGCCGCCTGGCTGCGGGCGAGCGGCGCGCGATGACGACGCCATCGGGCCGCGTCTCCGTCGGCCCCCGGCTGTTCGCCGCCATCGGGTTGACGGCGGCCATCGTCGGGGCGATCGGCACGATCGTCGTCCGGCTCATCGCGCCGGCCCCGTTCATCACGGGGGCGTTTGGGTACGGTGGCCCGGCCATGGTCGGCTTCCTGATCGGAGGCTTGACCTGGGCGTCGATCGGGGCGCTGCTCGTCTTCCGTCGTCCCGGCAATGCCGTGGGCTGGCTCATGGTTCCGGTCGGGGTCGGACATACGCTGTCGCAGCTGACCGTGGCCGTGACCTTCGTGTTCGTCGCACAAGGCACCGCCGATGGCGCGCGACTCGCCCAGATCGGCGGTTGGGCCACGGTCCTGCTGCAACTGGTCGGGATCTTCCAGGTGGCGATCGGCTTCGTCTTTCCGAGCGGGCGCACCCAGAGCTTCCGATGGGCGTGGTTCCTGCGCCTCTACTGGGCGATGGCGTTTGCCTTTCTCGTGATCAGTCTCAGCCAGCCGGGTCCTCTGCAACTCGTTCCCGCCCTGCAGAACCCGTTCGGTATCGGGCCGGATCTTCGCGGAGATCGGCCAATCGCGCCGATCGTCGCCATACCGACATTGATCGTCCTGGTAGGCCTTGGAACCTCGATGGTCTCGCGGTACCAGTCGGCGGTCCGCGTCGAGCGACAGCAGCTGAAGTGGTTCGTCCTGGCGCTGGGACTATCGACCATCGCCCTCGGCATCATGTTGCTCGATACGGTCATCCTGAACCGCCCGGCCGACGGGATCGGTCTGGCGGTCTACGTGTTCGCGGCAGCCCTCGTCCCGGTCGCGATCGGTATGGCGATCCTTCGTAACCGCCTCTACGAAATCGACCGGATCATCAGCCGGACGATCGGATATGCGGTCGTCACGGTCGTCCTCGGTGTCGTGTTTCTCGGCGGAATCCTCGCCGGACAGGCCGCGCTCGCCGGGATCGTCGGCGACGACAGCACGGTCGCTGTCGCGGCAAGCACCCTGATCACGTTCGCGCTATTTCAACCCGTCCGAGGCCGGGTACGGGCGATCGTTGACCGGCGGTTCAACCGAGCTCACTACGATGCCGAGCGTACTGTCGCGGCGTTCGCGGGCGGTCTTCGCGACCTGGTCGACCTCGACGCCCTCGCACGCGAGTTGACAGTGACGGCCGATCACGCGCTACAACCCGCGAAGTCCGGCGTGTGGCTCCGCGGGACGCGCCCATGACGGCCCCCGCGGGTGCCCCGCTCGCCGCGAGGGCCTTTGCGGTCGTTGGCCTGACCGCGGCCGTCGTGGGCGCTGTCGGGGCGATCACCCTGCGAATCGTCGACCCGGTCCCCGTCGTCCGGAACCCGTTCGGGTTTGGCGATGTCGCGTTGGTCGGGTTCGGGGTCATGGGCCTCGCGTTTGCCTCGGTCGGGACGCTACTGGTCGTTCGACGCCCGCGTAATGCCATCGGCTGGTGCATGGTCCTGATCGGCGTCGGGCATGCCGTGGGCATATTCGCCGCGGCGGCGACCTATTCCATGGTCGCGGTCGGCACGCAGGAGGCACTCCGAAGTGCCCAGCTCACCGGCTGGGTGACCTCTCTCTTCATCACCATGGGAGGGTTTCTGTTCGGCATCGGGTTCATCTTCCCGACCGGTCGAGGGCACACCCCTCGGTGGAATCGATTCGCCCGCCTGTTCTTGATCAGCGGCCCTGTAGCGTTGCTGATGATCGTCCTCCAACCCGGACCGCTGAGTGTCTTCCCGACCATCGAGAACCCAGTCGGGTTGGGGCCCGACCTGCGGGCGACGCTCAGGATGGAGGTCTCGCCGGTGGCAGCCGTGAGCAGCGTCACCTTCGTCCCGCTGCTTTTGTGGTCGCTCGTCTCGCGCTACCGGCTTGCAAGGTCCATCGAGCGGCAGCAGCTGAAGTGGTTCGGGCTCGCGCTCGTCGTGGCGACGGGAGCGTTCGGCTTTTCGGGCGCTGGCACCATTGTCGCCGGCGATCCGCCGGAGATCGGCCTAGCCGTTTTCGGGTTCGCCGGGGCGCTCGTCCCGGTCGCGATCGGTATCGCGATCCTTCGCTACCGCCTCTACGAAATCGACCGGATCATCAGCAGGACGCTGGCCTACGGGCTCGTGACGGTCGTGCTCGTAGCCGTCTTCGGCGGCCTGGTGCTGGGACTCCAGGCAGTTCTTGCGCCATTGACCCGCGAGAGCACGATCGCGGTCGCGGCCTCCACGCTCGTCGTCTTCGCCCTCTTCCAACCGCTGCGACGGAGAGTCCAGCGGGCGGTGGATCGCCGGTTCCATCGCGCCGTCATCGACGCCGAACGGACGACCGAGGCATTCGCCGGCCGGCTGCGCGACGAATTGGATCTGTCCACCCTGGCCGGGGAGCTGCAGCGCACCACGAGCGCGGCCGTCCAACCGACCTTGAGCGCGGTCTGGCTGCGCGAGAGCGGTCGATGACAATGCCGAAAACCCTGGCCATCGTCGGTTGGGTCGTCGCCATGTCCTGCACCATCGGCGCGATCGTCGTCCGGATCGCCGCGCCGGCCCCGTTCCTACCTGTCACGTTCGGGTTCGGTCCCATGGCCATGCTGGCCTTCCTTGTGATGGCCATGAGCTGGGCGTCTGTGGGTGCCTACCTCGCGATCAAGCGTCGGGAGAATCTCATCGGGCGACTGATGGTGATCTCCGGGTCAGGTTACGCGCTGTCGATGCTCGCCCTGACGCTCACATTCGCCTTCGCCGCGGATGGAACAAGCACGGGCCGGGCGATGGCCGAGGTCGCGGGCTCGGTCACGGTCCTCGGCACCCAGTTCGGCGCGTTCGCGTTCGTGGTCGGTTTTATCTTCCCGACCGGTCGTGGGCAATCCCCGAGCTGGGCGCGCGTCCTCCGACTCTCCGTGCCGGTGATGATCGTGTTCAGCGCAGCGATCCTGTTGCAGCCGGGTTCGTCGCACCTCTTCCCGACCCTCCAGAACCCTTTCGGGGTCGGGCCAGATCTTCGCTTCGGACAGCCGGTATCGCCGCTCATCGCGCTCTTCGGGGTGATCTTGTCGCCCCTGGTCGCCATCTCGTTGGTGACCCGCTATCGTGCCGCTGCGCACGTCGAGCGACAGCAGCTCAAGTGGTTCAGCATGGCTGTCACCGTGGCCTTCGTGGGCGTGGGTGGCTCTGCCTGGGCGGCTGTCATGACGAAGGGTTCACCCGGCGAGGTCGGCCTGATCGTCTACGGCTTCGGCCAAGCGGGGGTCCCGGTCGCCATCGGGATCGCGATCCTGCGCCACAATCTCTACGACATCGACCGAATCATCAGCCGCACGATCGCCTACGCGCTCGTCAGCACCATCGTGGCCACCGTGTTCGGCGGGATCATCGTGCTCCTGTCGGCCGCCCTGGCCGGGTTCACCCAGGGTCAGACGCTGGCCGTCGCCGCCTCCACGCTCGTCGCCTTCGCGCTCTTCCAGCCCCTGCGGCGGCGGGTCCAGTGGGCCGTCGATCGACGCTTCGACCGAGCGCGCTATGACGCGCAACGCACGGTGGACGTGTTCGCGGAACAGCTCCGCAACGAGGTGGATCTTGCCCGGCTTCGTGCGGCACTCGTCGCGACCGCGGAAGACGCGGTGCGCCCCGTGCGCGCGACGGTCTGGCTGCGGGCTGGGTCGGGGGCGGGCCGATGACCGTGCTCGCAACGGCGCGCCGCCCGGGCGCGCTCTCGATCTTGATGATCGTGATGTCCGTCGCCGCTTCGGTGGCGATCTCGTTGGCGATGGACGCCGTGCTGATCGGCTTCTCGACCGCCCCGCCGGTAGAGATCCTCGTCGGCGCCGCCCTGTTCAACGTGACATGCGTTCTCCAGTCGGTGGTCGGCGGCATCATCGAATGGCGCCGGCCGGGCCACACGATCGGCCGCCTCCTGATGCTAAGCGGCCCGCTCTATGCGCTCATCTCCGCGGGCTGGCTGACAGCGAGCACGCTGGAACCGTTCGTCGACCCGCAGGTCTATGCGCTCGTCAACTGGGGAGGAGCACTCCCCTCGTATCCGAGCGTCGCCCTCATCGCCGGCTGGGTGCCGCTGCTGTTCCCGACCGGGACGCTTCCGGGTCCCCGCTGGCGGCTTCCGGTGGGATTGCTCGTGGTCCTGTCGGGCATCGGCCAAGTCGCCTGGGCGGTGCAGCCGGTATGGATGTTGAACGGCACAGCCCGGCTCAGTCCGATCGGCATCGACGGCTGGCCGGACTTCCTCCAGCCATTCGTCGACGCCATCCCGGTGGAGCTGCTCGCGCTCATCGCCCTCGCCGTCGCGGCGCTGATCGCCCGCTACCGGCGGGGAGATCGCATCGAGCGTCTCCAGATCCGCTGGTACGGCGCGGCCGTGGCGGTCTGCGGGGCCGGGCTGGCAGGCGTCATGTTGGAGTTCGCGCTCGGGAGGGGCGATGGTCTGCTCGTGTCGGGGTTCATCGCCTACGCCGGCATCCTCGCGATGCCCATCGCGATCGGGATCGCGGTCACGCGCTACCGCCTGTACGAGATCGACCGGATCATCAGCCGCACGATCGGGTGGGCGGTCGTGACGGGCGTGCTTGTCGCCGTCTTCGTGGGCGGGGTCCTGGCGCTCCAGGCGCTATTCGCCGGCTTCACCCAGGGCCAGACGCTTGCTGTCGCCGCGTCCACGCTCATGGCGTTCGCGCTCTTCCAACCTGTCCGTCGTCGGGTTCAGACGGCGGTGGACCGCCGCTTCGATCGAGCCCGCTATGACGGCGAGCGGACGGCGGCCGCCTTCGCCGACCGGCTGCGCGAGCAGGTCGATCTCGCCTCGATCCGTGGCGCTGTCGCCGGTGTCGTGGATACCGCGCTCCGCTCCAGCAAGATCGGCCTCTGGCTGCGAGCGCCCAGGCGCGACGTATCCCGCCCCGCGGGGCCGTAACGATTGCAGGACGACCGCCCGCCAACCTGAGCCCTGAGATGCAGTGCCTCGTCAGAGGCCCGGTCAGGAGGAGGACGACGATGAACAGGCAGACGTTCATGAGCGTGGCGGCCGGACTCTCGGTCGTCTCCGGCTTGGTGGCGCTGCTCGCACCGGCTCAGAGTGCGGCGGTCTTCGGCCTCGATGTCAATGAGGTGGGCCTTTCGCAGACACGCATGCTCGGCGCGGCATACCTTGGCTACGCGTCGATCGTGTGGTTCGGCAGGAACGTCCTGGACAACACCGCTCAGCGCGCGATCGCGCTGGGCAACTTCGTGAGCTGGGCCCTCAGCGTGGTCGTGACCGTGGCTGGAGTGATGGGCGGCCTCGCGGGGACACAGTCATGGCTGCTCGTGGTGGTGGAAGTCGTCTTCACGGCCGCATGGGGATACTTCGCGTTCATCGATCGGGTGGAGGTCGCACCATGGTGAGCCGGCCGGCGGTTACCAAGATGGTGGCCGGCGGATCGCGATGGCCGGCCACGGCGACGATGC
>JANPDO010000034.1:0-4572 GCA_031431535.1 Chloroflexota bacterium | reverse complement strand
GGCCTGGCATGACCGGGCGGGCCGGGCGTGACGTGACCGGGCGGGCCGGGCCTGCCGTGACCGGGCGGGCCGGGCCTGCCGTGACCGGGCGCCTCACCGGGCGGCTCGTCGGCCTCGGTGTCACAGGTTCGATCGCCGCCTACAAGGCGGTCGAGCTGCTTCGCCTCCTGACCGCGGAAGGTGCCGATGTGGCGGTCATGCTCACCCCGGCTGCGGCCCGGTTCGTAGGGCCGCTCTCGTTTGCGGCGCTATCCCGACATCCGGTCGAAACAGAGCTCCTGGAACTCACGTCGGACGGGCGGATCGGCCACATCATCGTTGGCGACAGCGCCGACGCAATTGTTGTTGCGCCCGCCACCGCGCACTTCCTGGCGGCCATGGCGACCGGCATGGCCGGAGACGTCGTGACCGCAACCTGCCTGGCGACTCGCGCCCCAGTGATCGTTGCGCCGGCGATGGACGGCGACATGTGGACGCATACCGCGACAACGCGGAACGTGTCCCGGCTGCGCGACGACTTTGGATATACGATCGTCGAACCCGAAGCCGGGCCGCTCGCCTCTGGGCAATCAGGGGTCGGCCGCCTGGCAGAGCTGCCTCGAATCGTTGACGTCGTGGTCGAGGCGATTGCGGAACGCCCGATCCGGGCCGCCGATCCCGCCGCTCGACCGCCGATCGTCGGCCCGTCGAGGGACGCCGACCTCACCGGCCGCCATGTCGTCGTGACCGCCGGCGGGACGCGAGAGGCGATCGACCCGGTGCGATTCATCGGCAACCGCTCGACCGGGAGGATGGGGATCGCCGTCGCGGAGGCGGCCCTGGATCGCGGCGCGCGGGTGACGTTGATCGCCGCAAACACCGAGGTCAGCCTGCCGCCGGGCGCAGACGTGGTCCGGGTCGAGTCCACGGCCGATCTCCGCGCGGCCCTGCTGCGCACTACCCATGCGCCCGGCGGCGCGGCCGGCTTCGATGCCCTGGTGATGGCGGCCGCTGTCGCGGACTTCCGCCCAAACCGGGCGGCCGGGCACAAGCTCGAGCGGGGGAACGGGATCACGCTCGAGCTCGAAGCAACGCCCGACCTGCTCGCCGAGATCGGGCGGATCGCTCACGGGCTGGACAGCGACGGCGCGCCGACCCGCGAGCCGCTGAGACCGCGTCCGTACATCGTCGGTTTTGCGGCCGAAACCGGGTCGCTCCATCGGGCGCCCGAAAAGCTCCGCCGCAAGGGCGCCGATCTCCTCGTCGCCAACGACGTCACCGAGCCGGGTTCGGGCTTTGGAACCGACACCAATCGGGTGACGATCCTGGGCGCTGGCGGCGCGCGCGAGGATCTGCCGTTGCTCTCCAAGCGCGAGGTCGCCCATCGCCTGCTGGACCGAATCGCGCGGGCGCTGGACGAGCGCGACGCAGCCATCCAGACTGCACACAGCAGCGAACCGAGCCGGGAGCCAGCATGAGCGCCACGTCCGACATCCCCAAGCGCCTGACCATCGTCGACATCGCGAGACTGTACGCAGACGGGCAACGGATCCCGATGCTGACCGCCTACGACTTCCCGACCGCCCAGCTGCTCGATCAGGCCAGGATTCCGATGCTGCTCGTGGGCGACTCGGTCGGCCAGGTGATGCTCGGGTATGAGTCGACCGTGAGCGTGACGATGGCCGAGATGGTCCATCACACCAAGGCGGTGGTAAGAGGCAGCACCCGGGCCCTCGTCGTGGCGGATATGCCGTTCCTGTCGTACGCATCACCTGGCGGCGCGATCGAGCACGCCGGTGTCTTCCTGCGCGAGGCGGGTGCCCAGGCGGTCAAGGTCGAAGGCGGCGTTCGCACCGCCAGGGTCATCGAAGCCCTTGTGCGTGCCGGGATTCCGGTGATGGGCCACATCGGGCTGACGCCGCAGGCGATCCACACGATCGGCAAGGTGCGGGTCCAGGGCAAGACGGTGGACGAGGCCCGCTCGCTGATCGCCGATGCCTACGCCGTCCAGGAGGCGGGCGCCTTCGCGATGGTCCTTGAGCTGGTCCCCGAGCAGCTTGCCGCCGCGATCACCGAGCGCCTCCGCATCCCGACCATCGGGATCGGGGCAGGCGCGGGCTGCAGCGGCCAGGTCCAGGTCGTGACGGACCTGTTCGGCCTGGGCGACTTCGTGCCTCGTCATGCCCGGCCGTACGCTCACGTTCGCCACTCGATCCTCGAAGCGGCTACCGCCTACGCCGCGGACGTCGCCGCCGGCTCCTTCCCGGGCCCGGAACAGGCGGTCCGGATGGACGAAGGCGTGCTCGATGCCGTCCTCGGGCGGGGCTCGTCCGACGGCCCCGGCAACACCGCGACTGGCAGCATCCCGGTCGGTGGCATTCCGCTCGATCGCGACCTCTGATCCACTGCGGGGACCGCTTGACCCAGGTCGTCCGAACCCGAGACGAGTTGCGTGCCGCCCTCGACATGGCCCCCCGGCCGGTTGGCCTCGTCCCCACGATGGGCTGGCTCCACGACGGCCACCGGGCGCTGATCCGCCGAGCCAGCACGGCTGACGCCACGACCGTCGTCACGATCTTCGTCAACCCGCGTCAGTTCGGCAGCCCAGACGACTTTACGAGGTACCCACGCAGCGAAGGACATGACGTCGGGATCTGCGAGGCCGAGGGCGTCGACATCGTCTTTGCGCCCGACCCGACCGAGATCTACCCGGCAGGCTTCGACACCACCGTCGTCGTGGGCGCGGTGGCGCAACCGCTGGAAGGGGCGGCACGCCCGGGGCATTTCGAAGGGGTGGCCACGGTGGTCGCCATCCTCTTCGGGCTCGTGGGTGCGGACGACGCCTACTTCGGGCAGAAGGATGCCCAGCAGGTGATGGTGATCCGCCAGATGGCCCGTGACCTGGCCATCGCGACGCAGGTCGTTGTCTGCCCGACCGTCCGCGAGGCCGATGGGCTGGCCTTGTCGTCACGGAACGTCCACCTCTCGCCAGCGGAACGGGCCGCGGCGCCGGTTCTTCGTCGCGCGCTGCTGGCCGCGCGGCGACGCTGGGACGCCGGCGAGCGGTCGGCAGAGGCCCTCCGCGCCGCAATGTGGGAGACGCTGACCGCCGAACCGCTGGCTGACCCGGAGTACGTCTCGGTCGCCGATGCCGCGTTGCTCGAGGAGCTCGACACCGTTGATGGCCCCGTACTCCTGTCGCTGGCCGTCCGCTTCGGCACCACTCGCCTGATCGACAACGAGCCGCTGGACGACGTCAGACGATAGCCTCCGCCGACACCTCCAGGACGCGGTCGATGAACAGGTACTGCCAGACGAGGTCCTTGATCTCGGCGATCTTGCCCGCGTCCGAGGCATGCGTCTTGACCAGCAGGTCGTGGACCTCCGATGCCACCGCGTACGTGTCTTCCGGGACCAGGGTTGCAAACAGATTGGCGCGGCGAATCGCGTCGATGACCGAGCGGTCCGGGCGGTAGCCGCCGGTCAGCACCATCCCGAGCGCCCCCGTCCCATCCGCCTCACTGTCGACGTGGGAATCCACGATGGCGCGGATCACATCGGCTCGGTCGCCGGGCACGATGACGAGGCTGCGAGGTCGTATTCGCAGGAGCATATGCTCGGGCTCCATCGCCCCGATCGACACGCCGCCGATGACCTGGTCCAGGTCGGGACCGGGATTGAGCGTCTCGCCGTGGACGCCCTCCAGGACCATGGCCAGGGTCGGATTGGACAGCAGCGGACGGTAGGGCAACACGCCAAGCAGCGGGATCCCGTGCCGAGCCAGGCCCCGCTCCAGGGTCACCGCCAGTCCCGGCTTGGCATCGAGATCGACCTTGTTGACGATGGCGCCCGCGACCTTGACGCCGTGCCGCTCGAAGAGCGCCGCGTTGAGCACGATCTCGTCAATCGGGCGCCCCACGCCGCCCTCCGACACGATCACCGCCGGCGCGCCGAGCATCGCCGCGACCACGGCGTTGGACAGATCGATGACCGCCCCAACACCGGCATGCCCCGTCCCCTCGATCAGGAGGATGTCGCGGTCTGCCGCAAAGGCCGCGTGGGCCGCCCGGATACGAGCCGGCAGGTCCTGCACGGACCCGCCTTCAATGTAGGCCTGGGTAAAGCCGCGCGGGATGTGGACTGGGCTCATCTGGGTGAGCGGCTCGGGAAGGCCAAAGACGTGACGCATGAGGATCGCGTCCTCGTCCGCCGGTACGCCATCCTCGATGACGGTGCGCTGGCCGACGGGTTTCATGAACCCGGTAGAAAGGCCTCGGCGTCGGAAGCCATCCAGCACCCCGAGGCTGACCGTGGTCTTGCCCCGGTTCTGACCCGTGGCCGCGAGGTAGACGTGGCGCATGGCGCCGGTCAGTTGCGGCTGGCGGTCTTGCGCTCGATCAGCTGGATCGCGTCACGAAGCCGCGATAGCGTCTCCGCCTCGACCGCATCCGACTCGAGATACGGCCCGAGGCGCTCCATGATGTCAGCGACGAGGCCGAAGAAGACACTCGCGTCGGCCATGAAGAATTGTGGCTCGTTGTTGTAGCGGACCAGGGTCAGGCGACCCTGCAGGACGCGACGGTCCTCGACATG
>JANPDO010000033.1:0-2337 GCA_031431535.1 Chloroflexota bacterium | reverse complement strand
CGACCGACCAGGCGCCTTCGGATCCGCCAGCGCAGGCTGCGCTGAGCTGGCCGTCGCAGCCGCATTCGCCCAGCGCCACGCCAGACGCGCGTGATTCGGTCGATGAAGACCGCCCGATCGAGGCCATGATGCAGGCGCAGGCAGGCGCCGTCGAAGCATCCGGGACGTTCTCGCGGGTTGGTGCGGACGCGACCGCGACGATCCAGCGAAGTGACGCGTCGCCAGCCGAAATAGGAACGCACGGGTCCACCCTGCTTCGTGCCATCGCCGCGTTTCGCCCCATGGCGTCGAACTCGAATCATTCCCCGGACACCACCGACAAGGAACACTGACCCGGGCGCTAGGTTCCCAGTGTCCGGCCCAGGATCTCCATCAACATGGCGATGAATCTGGGTTCGTCGGCGTTCATGGCAAAATCGACATTGGGCGCCTTGCGACTTCGGCCGCGGAAATCGCACACGGTCCGACCCTGGGACAGTTCGCCTCCCGTCTCCACGTCTACATGGATCAGGTGCGTGGCGATCACGGTCGGATCGATCACGGCGCAGACCGCCAATGCGTCATGGACCGGCGCCGCGCCGAGTCGGTGCATCGGCTGGGTTGCGTCGTAGCCCTCGATCCGCTTCTCCACGAAGATGGCGGTAGCCACCGAAGCCGGCGTGCCAAGGGCGCGTAGGCGGGCGCAATCCTCGCGTGACACGAGCGCCTGGTGCGTGGCGTCCAGCGGCACCATCCGGATCGGGCGCCCGCAGTTGACCACGATCCGGGCCGCCTCAGGGTCCAGGAAGATGTTGAATTCGGCCGATGCGGTTGCATTGCCGTGGTCGTGCGCGCCGCCCATGATCACGATCTCGGGGATCCGCTCGATCATCCGCGGTTCCTTGCGCATGGCGGTCGCAATATTGGTAAGCGGCCCGACCGGGACCAGGGTGATGTCGCCGTCCGACGCCAGGTAGGTGTCGATGAGCCAGTCCACGGCATGCTTCGAGCCCTTGTGCGAGTGTGCCGGCGGCAGGTCCAGGAAGTCGCCGTGGATCCGCGAAGCCGGGTTGAGCTGATGGGCATTGGGTCGCACGAGGGGCTGGGACATGCCTTCGTGAACCGGGATTCCTGTCAACCCAATGTGGTCGAACACGCGCAGTGTGTTCTCGGTGCAGTTCGTGAGGGCCGTGTTGCCGTTCACGGTCGTCGCGCCGACCAGTTCGATGTCGGGCGACAGCGCGGCCACCATCAAGGCGACGGCGTCATCGGTGCCAGTATCGACGTCCAGGATGATTCGTGTGGTCATCGCCTTCGGTGACGCATGAGTCCCTCCATGCTTGGCATTATGGCGCGGTCCCCGCCGCCCGGACAGCGGGGCGGAACGAGGTACGCGAGATGAGCCGACAATCTGACGAGAGCTGGACGATGCCATTCGATCATCCCTACTACCCGCCGCTGCCGGCGACGTATCGCAATGTCCGCATCCAGTCCGTGTTCTTCGAGACCGACCCAGTGGCGGTCGCCCGGTTTCTGCCGGAGCCGCTGGTGGCCAGCCAGGACGGCCTGTGCGTCGCCATCGGAATTCACGTTCCGTTCTGCACCGCGTACGGGGCGTTCAATGAGGCACTACTGATGCTGAAAGCCCGGTTCCGTGGCGAGGACGGCTGGTACATCCCGATCATCTGGCACGATGGGCCGGCCGGGATCGCTGCGGGCCGCGAGATCTACGGCGCCCCGAAAGTCTATGCCTCGCTCGATATCGGATTCGATGGCCCGATAATGCGCACGGTCGCCGCGATGGGCGGGGTTCCCGTCATCACGATCGCGTCGACGCTGGACGAGCCGGTCTCGCCGGACGCCGTCCCGACCACGGCACCCGATTGGCGGCTCAAGGTCATCCCGCGTGCCGACGGCCCTGGACCGGCGCTCAAGCAGCTGATCGACGCGTCCGGTGCGAACGAGGATGTGACCGTTGCCGCTGCGTTCCGGGGACGTGGAACCGTTTCGCTCGGGGCTGCGCCGCTGGCCGACTTCACGAAGCTCGCACCGCGGGCGTATCGCGACGCCTGGTTCGTCGAGTCGAGCTTTCGCGAAGGGTATGGCCGGATCGTCCACGACTACCTGGCCGACTCGCCAATCGACGCTCCGCCGCCCCGCTGAGCCTTGGGGGCCGGTCGATTCTGCGATCATGCGTTCGTCGTAGCAGCAGGTGGGCTCCGTACCACCCGCGGTGCCGCCGGTACCGCGACATACCAGTCAGGGAGGGCTGATCGAATGGCCAATTATCTACTCGTCTACCACGGTGGCGGGATGCCCGGAACCCCCGAAGAAAGCGCCAAGGTCATGAAGGCCTGG
>JANPDO010000032.1:0-2331 GCA_031431535.1 Chloroflexota bacterium | reverse complement strand
CTCGGCCCGGTCGTAGGCGGCCGCGGCAGCGCCCGGATCGGTGGCGGAGAGCGCCTCGGAGATGGCCGCGTCAAACTCTGCCGAACTCCAGCGGCCGTAGTTGCTGGCGGCACCGGTGTTGAGCAAGACGCCCAGGAAGTCGTTGCGCCCGGGGTAATCGGCGACCCAGCCGAGCGTCCACATCTGCGGCGGCTCGGTCACCAGCCGGTCGAAGTAGCCGTCGCCCATCGATTCGCTCTGCAGGGTGATGCCGAGTTCGCGCTTCAGCTCGACGACGATGGCCTCATCGAAGCCGCCACCGAAGGTGAGCAGGGTCGTGGTCGGGAAACCGGCACCACCCGGATAGCCAGCCTCGGCCAGCCGCTCGCGGGCGGTAACCGGATCGTAGACCGGCAGGAAGTCCTGCTCGCTTCGCCCAGGGATCCCGGGCGGCACCATGGAGTTGGCCACCTGGACGGAGCCGTCTGACCCAGCCAGCGCGGCCATCCGCCGCCAGTTCACGGCCATACCCACGGCCTGGCGGACCCGCACGTCATCGAACGGCGGCCGGCCCGTGTCGAAGCCGTAATACTGGACCGACAGCGAGCCGACCTCGCGAAGCTGCGGGCCGAGGGTCTCGTCGTAGCTGATCCAGTCGGCGTCGAAGCTGCCGATCGGGGCATAGTCGAGCTCGTCCGATTCGAACGCATCGACCGGGCTGCGCCCGCCGAGATCGCCGATGAGCTCGACGGTGAGGACGCCCGGGGTCCCGGCCCAGTAGCGCGGGTTGGCGCTCAGGATCATGGCCGTCGCCGTCCCTTCGCTGAACACGTAGCCGCCGCTCGCCACGAAGCCCTTTCCGGGCTCCAGGGCCGATGGATCCTGGCCGACCCCGGGTGGGACCACCGCAAAGGTCGGACCCGCGATGATGTTCGGGAAGTCCGAGGCAGGCCGAACGAGGTCGACGATGAGGTCACCGGCCCCATCATCGGCACGCAGCCCGACCGAGCGTGGATCCGCGTTCTCGCCACGCAGATAGGCCTCGGACCCGGCGATGTCGAGGGCGAGCGCGGCCAGCGGCGACGGTTGCGCAGGGTCGATCAGGCGAAGCCAGCTGCGGACGACGTCCGATGGGCGGATGGGGCTACCGTCCGAGAAGGCGAGCTCCGAGCGCAGGTGGAACGTCACCCGCCGCCCGCCTTCGTCAAATTGCCAGGACTCGGCCAGGGCGGGGCGGAGTTGGAGGTCGGAATCAAATGCGGTCAGGGACTCGAAGAGCTGTGCGCTGATCGCGGCGCTGCCGGCGTCGCCCAGGACCGCGGGGTCGAGCGAGGTCGCGGTCCCGGCGAGGATCCTGGCCGGCCGCTCGGAGGGCGAGGTGGCCGCGATGGGGCTGGTGCATGACCCGAGCAGCGCGAGCAGGGCGAGACAAAGGACCGTGCGGCGCATCGCGGGGAGTATACGGGGCGGGCAGCCGACGGCCCGTCGAGGCCGAGTCCGGGAACCTGGCCCGGCCGCAGGGGTC
The DNA here is from genome assembly GCA_031431535.1 of Chloroflexota bacterium. Taxonomy (GTDB): domain Bacteria; phylum Chloroflexota; class Limnocylindria; order Limnocylindrales; family CSP1-4; genus SPCO01. The sequence goes on along the minus strand of JANPDO010000032.1, from coordinate 827 downwards.
ATGAAAGGAGGCGTCGCAAGTCCACACCGCCGGGGGAACGATGGACGGGCCGCGACACCTCTGCGAGCGATAACGGGTCGCCGTCGGGAACGTTAGGCCCGCCGGGACGCATGACTCAGCCCGGGTGAACCAGCAGGTCGCGGCGAGCGCCGAAGCGGTCAAGGAAACGGTAGAAATTGCGCTTGCCGAGGCGTTCCCGCTCGACGTTGGCCAGGTTGTCGCCGGCGCCTTGCTCGTGATGGCCGATCGGCAGACCGTCAAGGCTGACCGCGCGCCCAGGCGGTTCATCGGCGCCACGGTCGCGGAGGACCAGGCTCCACCAGATGTCGAGGTGGCGGCTATCGATGAAGTGCTCATTGAGTGGCCCACGGCTGGCGTAATCGGCGCGCCGGAAGGCCTGACAGACGCCATCGATCGCGTCCACGTCGCCCGATGGGGCGCCCTCAAAATGGCGAAGATCCGCGGAGACGACCCCGCACGGTCCCGCGATGGCGATCGTCGCGTCGTCGAGCGCACGGACGAGTGGCGTGACGAAGTCGCCGGTTGGGTCAGTGCTCGAATCGAGCAAGATTGCGACGGGACCGGTCACGCGACGCAGGCCCACGTTCAGGGCGGCGCCCTCGCCGAGCCGCTCGCTGGTCCACGCCACCTCGACCGGTAGCCTGCCCGAGGGCGCTGCCTCGGCGGCATCGAGCACCTCTGCCTGTTCCCCCGATGGACCGTTCCCGACAATCACGATCGACGTGCCCAACGGTGCGCCGACCATCAGGCCACCGAGCGTCCGTGCGAGGTCCGAGGGCCGGTCCGTGGCAATCAGGACGACCGTG
>JANPDO010000031.1:0-6736 GCA_031431535.1 Chloroflexota bacterium | reverse complement strand
GAGAGCCCTCGCTACGCTGGTGGTGTTCAGAACAACAGCAGCGGAGGCTCTCGATGGCGAAGTCTACTCGCGGTGTGCGGCGCGGTAACCACCGTCGGTCGGCCAAGCCGGTCCCGCACGCATTCCTCCGGCTCGGCCGTCACCAGCTGGCACCCGATCTCAGTCGCGACGCGCGACGACGCCTGGCGATGCTCGACTGGCACCGGGCCCACGGCGGGAACGTCAGTCGCACCGCCCGCCACTTCGGCTACGCCCGCCCGACGGTCTATCGCTGGCTCGAACGCTACGATCGCTTCCGCCTCGAGACCCTCGAGGACCGCCCCTCGGCACCGCATCGCCGCCGTCGCCCGACCTGGACGATGGCGCAGCTGGCGGCCGTGAAAGCCGTCCGCCAGACCTATCCGCGCTGGGGCAAGGACAAGCTCCGGATCCTGCTCCGCCGCCAGGGGATCGTCCTGTCGACCTCGATGATCGGGCGGATCCTGGCCCGCCTGCGTCGCTCGGGTGAGCTCGGTGAGCCGGTCCGTCGTCGGATGGGCGTCCGGCAGCGCCGCTGGGCGCGGCCGTATGCCATCCGCAGGCCGGCCGACTGGACGGTCAGCCGACCGGGCGACCTGGTCGAGCTCGACACCCTCGATATCCGACCGTTGCCCGACCGGGTCTGGAAGCAGTTCACCGCCCGCGATGTCGTCAGTCGCTGGGATGTCGTCGAGCTCGGCCGGCGGGCGACGGCGCAGGCCGCCGCCGAGGTCCTCGATCGCCTCGCCGAGCGGATGCCGTTCAGCGTCCGGGCGATCAGCATCGATAACGGCTCCGAGTTCATGGCCGAGTTCGAGATCGCCTGCCAGGCCCGCGACATCCGGCTGTTCGTCCTGCCGCCGCGCTCGCCCAAGCTCCACGGTGCCGTCGAGCGGGCCAACCGGACCCACACGGAGGAGTTCTACGAGGTCACCACCGCCGAACCCGAGCTCGAGGCATTCCAGGTCGAGCTGCGGGCCTGGGAGACGGTGTACAACACGATCCGTCCCCACCAGTCGCTGGGCTATCTGACCCCGGCCGAATACCTGGCCTCCGTCGGGGTCAATGTGTAACGGACGTACTGGACGAGTACACTCGTTTGACACTCCCCGGGGCCCGACATATCATCCGGCGGACGACGACGCGCCGTGCGCTTTCGGGCGCCAGGCGTGTCTGCGTGCCTTTCAGGGGTAGCGACAGACCGTCCCCGAGACCGGATGGAGAGGATCCCGAACAGTCCAGATGAAGCAGACCTATCAGCCCAAGAAGCGCCACCGCGCCAAGGAGCACGGCTTCCGCGCCAGGATGCGATCGGCCGGCGGCCGGCGGGTCCTCGCAACGCGCCGTGCCCGCGGCCGAAAGCGGCTGACAGCCTGACCATCGGGCGCGGCATGAACACGCCGCGGCTCGTGATGCTTTCCCGCCCGCAGGACTTCGCGGCGATCCAGGAAGGCGGGGCCAGCCGGTCCCACCCACTCCTGACCGCCCGGTTCCGGCGGACCGACCTCGAGACGACACGCTTCGGGCTCGCGACCGGCCGAGCTCTCGGCGGTGCGGTGGTCCGCAATCGTGTCCGTCGCCGTCTTCGCGAGGCGCTCAGGGCGATGGCGCCCGCGCTCCAGCCGGGCTGGGACGTCCTCATCATCGCCCGGCCATCGATCGTGACGGCCGACCATGACACGATGGTCGGAGCGTTGCGCCGGACCCTCAGCAAGGGCGGCGCACTCGGAGGATCCGCGGGTTGAAGCGAATCGGTATCGGAATGATCAGGCTCTATCGGATCGCCTTTGCCTGGCTCCCGCAAAGCTGTCGCTTCGAGCCGACCTGCTCGCACTACACCGAGCAGGCGATTGCAAAATACGGCTTGACCAAGGGGAGCTGGATGGGTGCCCGGCGCATTGCCCGTTGCCACCCCTGGAACCCAGGCGGCTATGACCCGGTCCGCTAGCGAGGCGCCCCCCCTGTGACTTCCCGACGATCCGCCTGGAGCAGGGTCGCGCCATTGATCCTCATGCTGGCGCTGGCTGTTTTGGCCTCCGCCTGCGCGACCGGGGAACCCGGCGCCTCCGGTGGCCTGCTGGCATCACCCACGCCAGCGCCCCCGCTCACGGCCGCCCAGCCTGGGGCAGATCCCGTCAGCCTCCTGTCGTGGGCCTTCACGCCGATCTTCCAGGCCATGTTCATCGTCCTGGTCGCGGTTTACGCGTTCCTCGAAGGCCTGGGCGTTCCTGCGGCCATCGGCTGGTCCATCGTGGTCCTGACCCTCGTTGTTCGTGCGCTAGTCATCCCGCTCTATCGCAAACAGCTCGTCTCGCAACGCCGGATGCAGCTGCTCCAGCCGGAGATCAAGGAGATCGCCCGCCGGTTCAAGGGCGACCAGATGAAGGCCCGGCTCGCCCAGCAGGAGCTGTTCAAGGAACGCGGCGTCAGCCCATTTGCCGGTTGTCTGCCCCTGCTGCTCCAAATGCCGCTGCTATTCATCATCTACTCGGTCATCCAGAACGGCCTGACCAACCAGGACCCGCGGGCGATGCTCAACGTGTTCGGGGTCCAGATCGTGGATCTCCAGTGCTCCAACGTCGTCAACGGGGTCATCGATGCGACGAGGCCATGCATCGATACCTTGATCCCGGCGCTCGGCAACCTCGACGTCAGTCGCCCATCCACCTTCTTCGAGATCGGTCTGGGCGGGTTTGTCCTGGGGCTGAGCATTCTGGCTATCGCCTCCGCTGTGCTCCAGTTGGTGCAGTCGCGAATGATGCTGCCGATCAGCACGAACGAGGACGACCAGAACACCCGAATCCAGCGCCAGACGATGCTGTTCCTGCCGCTGATCTCCGTGGCCTACGGCGGGTTCCTCCCGGCGGGCCTGTTCATTTACTGGATTACAGCCACGATCTTCTCAATCGCGCAGCAGTACCTGATTGTTGGCTGGGGCGGGATGTTCCCCTTCTTCGGCTGGTCTCCGGCCTTTGCAGCCAACCATACCCCGCGCTTCCCGGTGGCGATGCCACCTCCACCTGAGCCAGGCAAGCGATCGGCCATACTGACCGACGCCGACAAGAAGTCGACGGCTGCATCGACGATCCGCCCCCGCGAGCGGGGCCGTCAAGGCCGACGAGGGAGACGACGCTAACCATGAGCGAATACCAGGAATTCACCGGAAAGACCGTCGAGGAAGCGTTGCGATTTGCGCGTGAGGCATTCAGCGCAGAGCTCAACGACCTCGACTTCGAGATCCTGACGCCGGGCAGTCGGGGTGTCCTTGGGATGGGCGCTGAACCCGCCCGGATCGTGGCAGCTCCTCGTGCCGCGCTGGGCGGGGCTGCCCCAAAGCGTGAAGCCGCGGCCGCCCAGCCACTTCCCCAGCCGCCGCCGCGACCGCGTGACGACCGACCGTTCGGCGACCGCCCTCGCGACGACCGACCGCCGCGCCGCGAAGATCGACCGCGCGAAGACCGACCGATGGGCGATCGACCGATGGGCGACCGCCCCCCCCGCCGCGACGACCGACCGATGGGCGATCGACCGATGGGCGATCGACCCCCCCGCCGCGATGACCGTCCGCGTGACGATCGACCCCGCGCGGACGATCGACCCACGCATCGGGATGACCGACCCCCTCGCCGCGACGACCGGCCGCCGCGCCAGGACGATCGCGCCCGCCCGCCGGCCCGTGCCGGCTCGGCTGACCTCTCGGCCTCCGAGGCCGCCGAAGTCGCGGCGCTGCGCGGTTCCGTGGCCGCTGAGCGAGCCGATCTCGAGGCCGCCGAGGCGTCGCCCGAGGCCCTCGCCGCGGGCAAGCTGATCGTCGAGCAGCTCATGACCCACCTCGGGTTTGTCGTCCGGGTTGAGGTCGAAACGGGCGAGACGAGCCGGCTGAACGTGGTGGCTGCGAGCGACGAAAAGGAAGCGCTCGGTGCCCTCATTGGGCGCAAGGGCGAGCGTCTTTCGGCCCTCCAGCATCTGGTCAACCTGATGCTGTCCAAGCAGATCGGTGCGTGGACCAGGGTGCTTGTCGATGTGGAGGACTACCGTGGTCGCCGGGAGCGCCAGCTGCGCGAACTCGCCGAGCGGGCTGCGGCGCGCGTCGTGGAGACAGGCAAGATGCTCCAGCTGGAGCCCATGTCGGCCCTGGAGCGGCGCTGGATCCACATGTCGCTCCGCGACCACTCGGCCGTCGCCACCCAGTCCATCGGCGAGGAGCCCAATCGTCGCGTCGTCCTGGTACCCCGATTGCAGGGCTGATCCCTTAATAGATCAGCTCGACCGGCGAGGCCGAGCTGTGATGCCCGGACACGTTGTTGACGGTCCTGGGGCAAGGTCCGCGCAAGGTTCCCGCAAGGCCCACGCACGGCGCATAACCGCAGCCACGGACTGGAACGGAGACGGCGTGGCTGGTCGGGCGGGTCAGCAGCTCGGGTCCACGCTCAGGTTGTCCCGATTCCGGCTTCGCTCACCCGATTCCGGGCCCAGCGCCCCAGTCTTCGCTCCGCATCAGTCTCCCGGCCCGGTTATGCGGAAAGGTCCCACCCGTGCTGGGGAGCGTCAACAACGTGTGCATGAAACTACGGCTGGTGGCCCGACTCTGACCTCGAACGAACGGGTCATGGCCGACCCGTTGTCGTCCGCTGGTACGATGACCGCTATCCCATGACCGCGACGACCGAGGCCCTTGAAGAGACGATCGCACCGGGGGCGCCGTCGCCCTGGCTGCGGTTTGTCCTGGCCGTTCTGGCGGCCCTTGCGGCATCGCTGCTCATCGGGGCAGGCGCGCTCTTCGCCTACGACCAGGCCTACGTGGGGCGCGTCCTGCCGGGGGTGCGGGTTGGACCCGTTGATCTCTCCGGCCTGACCCCCGACGCCGCGCGGGCCGAGCTGCGGCGGGTCTACGGATCGCTGTCCGTCGGCCGGATCGTCCTGACCGGGGTCGAGGAGCCCCACGTGATCGCCTTCACCGAGATCGGGCGCGGCCCGGACCTCGATGCACTCATCGGCGCGGCCATGGCCGTCGGCAGGCGGGGCTCGCCGCTCGATCGCGCAGTGGCCGATGTCCGGGCCGCGTTGCGTGGCGTCGTCCTGGAGCCTCGTGTCACGTTCGATCCCGACGAGCTGTCACGCCGGGTCAACGCCGTCGCCGAGGCACTCCGGGTCGATCCGCTGGATTCGACCGTCGCCGTCAGGCCCGACGGGACGTTTGAGGTGATTCAAGGGCACGTCGGCCGCGTCGCCGACCCATCGGCGTCCATCCGGTCGCTCGTCGCGGAGCTGGATGGGATGGACACGCCGTCGGAGATCCGGTTCGACCTCGGGGTCAAGGTGCTCGAGCCCGACGTCAGTGCGGCGGAGGCCCTCGAGGCCCGTCTGACCGCAGAGCGAGTTACCGACCAGATCCTGCTGATCGCCGGGGACGAGACGCTGGCGATCGATGACGCGGAGCTCCGCGACTGGCTCACCTTCCGCAAGACGGCCGGGGGCGGGTACGAATCCGTGATGGACACGACCCCGCTGACCGGTCTGCTGGAGGCCCTCGCCGAGAGGATCAACCAGGAGCCGCTCAACGCGAGGTTCGTCACCAGCAACGGCGAGATCACCGAGATCACCCAGAGCCAGGATGGCCTCCGGCTGGATGTGCCCGCGACCGTTGGCCGGATCCAGGCACTGCTGGCAGCCCGCACGGCCGGCGCAGAAACCACGGAGCTCGTGCCGGTGATCGCGGTGACGCCGCCGACCCTGAGCACCGCCCAGGCCGAGGCCGTGGCACCCAACATGGTCAAGCTGTCCGAGTGGCAGACCTACTTCCCGATCGGGATCAAGAACGGCAACGGCGCCAACATCTGGATCCCGGCCCTCGAGATCGACGGCTACGTCGTCGGCCCGCGCGAAACCTTCGACTTCTGGGATGCGATCGGCCCGGTTACCCGCGAGCGCGGCTACCGTGACGGTGGGGCCATCATCAACGGCCGGACCGAACCGCAGGGTGCCCTGGCCGGTGGGATCTGTTCGACCTCCACGACGCTGTTCAACGCCGCGCTGCGCGCCGGCTTCGAGATGGGCGCCCGGCGCAACCACTACTACTACATCGATCGCTACCCGCTGGGGCTTGATGCGACCGTCTTCATCAGCGCCTCGGGCTCGGTCCAGACGATGTCCTGGACGAACGACACGGACTACCCCGTCCTGATCCGTGCCTACAGGATCAAGGAGGGCAATCGGGGCTACGTCAAGTTCGAGCTCCACGGCATCCCTGACGGACGAAGGGTCGTGATCGGGGAGCCGACGGTCAAGAACATCCGACCGGCCAGCGATTCGGTCGTGCTGACCGACACGCTCAAGCCGGGTGTCCGCCAGCGTATCGAATACCCGGTCGACGGCAAGCAGGTCTGGCGTACGGTCACGGTGTACGACGCGGCCGGGGCGATCCTGCGCGACACGACCTATTACTCGAGCTACGCCCGGATCACCGGGATCGTCCTGGTCGGTGCGGAACCGACCGAGGAAGCTCCCCCTCCCTGAGATCGTGGAGCCTCGACCAGTCGGTCGAGGCCCCGAGCCGCGGTGAGGCGTCAATGGTGGAGATGGGGGAGAGTCGAACTCCCCGTCCAGAACCCTTCGCCGGAGACCACTACGAGCGTGTCCGATGGTTTGTCGTCGACCGCTCGAACGGGCATCGGCACCCTGCCGGGCGGTCCAGTTACGTGTCCCTAGATCGGGCTTG
>JANPDO010000030.1:0-5460 GCA_031431535.1 Chloroflexota bacterium | reverse complement strand
GGCGATCGAGCTGGCCGCCTCCCTTCCGGGGCACCCGCCGTGGCGCGCCCAGGCCAACGCGGCGCTCGCCTACGTGCGGATGGCGCGCAACGAGCCTGAGGCCGCGCTCCAGAGCGCGCGATCAGCCGTCGCCGATTTCTTCGAGAGCGAGCAGGCCGAGATGTTCCTGGAGATCTGGCTGCCCTGCGCGCGTGTGATCCTCCAGCTGGGCGCCGAGGACGAGGCGGCGGCTATCCGTGGCAGACTCCAGATCCTGCTCGGTGGTGTCGCCGAACACACCCTCAACGGCGAGCTGCGGGGTCGCTGGTTCGCGACGATGCCCCAATCCGAGATCGTCGAGTTGGTCGGCGGCATCGACGCCGCCCGGCTCGCGTACCGGACATCTCCGCTCATGATGGCCCGGGGCAGCCTGCCTACCGCGTCGATCGAGCTGAACCCCGAGGAGCAGCAGCTCCTTCGCCTTATGACTGAATCGCACACGGACTCCGAGATGGCGACCACGCTTGGCGTCAGCGAGGAGCAGGTCGTGCGGCAGCTGGGAGAGGTGATGGCCAGGCTCAATGCCCCGTCGCGAGCCACCGCGGCCGCCTTTGCCCTGATCCAGCGACTGGTCTGACGCAGATGCTCAACGTTCGCGTCGACCGTACGCGCTGCATCGGCGCCGGCAATTGCATCCACGTCGCACCAACCGCGTTCGACTGGCTCAAGGGCGATCACGGCAAGGCCGATGTGGTCGATCCGACGAGCGTGGAGGAGGAGCTCGTCCGCGAAGCGGCCTTCGTGTGTCCCACGCAGGCGATCACCGTCGACGTCGTGGAGGAGCTTCTCCCCTGGCAGCTTCGCCAGCGAAGCCAGGTGACCCGACGGGTGGTCAAGACCTTCATGTTCACCGACATCGTGGGCTCCACCAACCTGCTCGAGATGCTCGGTGACGAAGCTTGGAATGATCTGCTTCGCTGGCACAATGAGACCCTGCGCGGCCTGTTCGTCAGCTTCGAGGGCGACGAGGTGGCGGCCACCGGCGACGGCTTTTTCGTGGGCTTCGACTCCCCCGATGCCGCCCTCGCCTGTGCGGTCGCCGTTCAGCGGACGCTGCTTGAGCATCGCCAGAAGCACGGGTTCGCGCCGCAGGTGCGCATCGGCGTCCATGCCTCGGGCGCGACCCAGGTCGGACGCAACTTCCAGGGCAAGGGGGTCCACGAGGCCGCCAGGATCGCGGCGCTGGCCGAGGGCGGCCAGATCCTCGCCAGCCAGGAAACCGCCACCGGGGGCCGCTATCCCGCCACCGACCTGCGAAGCGTCACGCTCAAGGGGATATCTGCGGCCATGGATATTGTCACGATCGGGTGGCGGTGACGGGGGGACGGGGGTCCTGCGGTCCGTCCCGAAGCGAAAGGGTGCGACGCATGAACGAGGACGTTCCGGCTGGACTGCGTGGGCCGCTCGCGCACGTGCTGGAGGTCCGGGGGGCAAAGCGGTCCGGTCCGCACGTCGGGCTCGCGTACCGGGAGGCGCTCGTCTACACGCTCGGGAAGGCGGCCGAGCTCGAACACCTGATCATGCTCCAGTACCTGTTCGCCGCGTTCTCGCTCAAGCAGACGGCCGGCGATGGACTGCCGGCGGAAGCGCTGCCCGCGGTTCAGCGCTGGCGCAAGACGCTGCTGCTGATCGGGGAGCAGGAAATGCTCCACCTGGCGATCGTCCAGAACCTGCTGACGGCCGTTGGGGCGGCCCCGCGCCTCACCCGCCCGAACTTCCCGCTTCCCGCCCATGCCTACCCTGCGGGCGTCCGGATCGAGCTCCTGCCCTTCGGCGAGACGGCACTCCGCCACTTCGCCTTCCTCGAGCGGCCCGATGGGCTCGCCGTGGACGATGCCGAGGGCTTCGAGGCGCTCGGCCAGGCGATCGCCCTGCCGCTTGACCAGGCGGACGAGATCGTGCCGCAGCTCCAGGAGTTCGACACGATCGGCCAGCTCTACCGGTCGATACAGGCCGGCCTGGAGCACCTGGACGACAAGCTGGGCTCCGCGCGGCTGTTCATCGGGCCGCCGAATGCCCAGGCGACCGCCGAGCACTTTCGGTGGACTGAGCTCGTGGCCGTCACGGACCTTGCATCTGCGCAGCGGGCGATCGACACGATCGTCGAGCAGGGGGAGGGCGCCCGGGGAGAATGGCGCAACGCCCATTTCGGGATGCTCCTGGGCATCCTCGAGGAGTACCTCGAGATCCGCCGGCTGGATCCGGGTTTCGAGCCCACCCGGCCAGTCGTGGCGGCCAACGTCCGGCCGCAGGCCACCGCTTCCGGATTGCCGCTCATCACCGATCCGGGCACGGTTCGCTGCATGGACCTCCTCAACGTCACCTACGAGGTCCTGCTCCAGGTCCTCTCCCGCTATTTCGCCCATACGGACGAGTCACCCGAGCAGCTCCGGGTGCTGGCCGACGTGTCGATCGGGTTGATGTATGCGGCGATCAAGCCTCTCGGGAGCGTCGTCACCACGCAACCCGTCGGTGCGGACCTGCCCGGCGTCATGGCGGGCCCGGGTTTCGAGCTGTTCTACCAGGTCGACTATCTGCTGCCGCATCGGGAAGCCGCGTGGATCGTGATGGAGGAGCGGCTTCGGGAGGCGGCCGCATTCGCCGTCCGTTGCGGCGAGGTCTGCACGATCGCCCTGATGGAACCGTTGGCCAAGGTTGCCCGATCGCTCGAGAGGTACGCCGACATGCTCGCGGCCGCGGGTATCAGCGAAGAGGTGTCAGGCCCCCTGTGAGACCTCGTGCAGGGTGTGTGCCTCGAGCCCATGGGCTTCGCGATGCACCATTGTGGCCGTCTCCCGGTCCGGCGCGTCGACGAGGCAGAAGACTTTGCCTGCTTCCTCGTCGACCCAATAGTGCTTGTAGTTCACGCCGTATTTGCCCTGGACTCGAACGTCGGCTTCGTGCGCTCCGGCCACGTCGGCGGCCTTTACGCCGGGGATGTCGTGCACATCCATATAGGTGGGCACCGGGGTACCTGCGAGCGAGTGCGACCGACCTGGGCGCATCTCCGGGATGCTGTCACGTCGGCCAGCCTGACGCACATCCCAAGGTCTGGGGCCTGTCTCGAAGGTGCGCCTGACAGCGACATCCGGCCCCGCACGGCGCCGTTGTTGGCTCGTCGGCCTGATCCAGCACAGAGCGTGGGATGCTTCCGATAGGCGCGGCCAGCCCGGAGTCATTGTTCGGCCCCGGGTCACCAGAGCAGATCAAGGATGCAGCATGATCCGTGCGATGGCCGAGGATCTCGGTAGGTGAGTCAGGCAGGCTCCGATGTCGTCGTGATTGGCGGCGGCATCGTCGGTGCAGCGGCCGCGGCATTCCTCGCGGAAGCCGGGGCGAGGGTTACGCTGATCGAGCGCGAAGGGCTCGCGTCAGGCGCCTCGGGCGCGAACTCGGGCGTCGTGCAGCATCCGTTCGATCCCGTGCTCGCAGCCCTGTACCGGGAGACGATCGGCCTCTATCGGGACCTGTCAACAGCGGACCTTGGGTTCCGCCTCGGCGCTGAGCCGGCCGGGCTCCTGTACGTGTCGACCGACGAGGCCGCCGTTCGAAGCCTTGACCGTTCGTTTGGCGACACGTTCCCCGAGCTAACGCGCGACATTGTTTCCGGGACCGCCCTCGAGCGTCTAGACCCTGTCCTCGCGCCCGGCATTCATGCCTGTCGGGTCGGGATCGGGTACCCCGTCTACCCCGGCGCCTCCACGTATGCCTACGCGACGCTGGCCGAGCGGCGCGGCGTCCGGATCCGGCAGGGACGAGCGGCCCGATTGGACGATCGCGGGGACATCGTCACGGGCGTGGTCGTGGACGGAGAGGCCCTGCCGTGTGATGCCGTGCTCGTGGCGGCGGGCCCATGGTCGCCCGAGCTGATTGACCCGACCGGTCATTGGCGGCCGATCCGGCCCCGCTGGGGCGTGGTCGTGGAGGTGGAACTCAGGGATGGGCCGACGCATGTCCTCGAAGGAGCCGAGATCAAGGCGATGGTTGACACGCCACTGGCCGGATCCGGCACGGTCGACCCCGACGACCTCGTGGACTTCAGCCTGGTGCCCCTGCCGGGCCTCGCCACGGTCGGGTCCACGTCGCTCGCCGTGCAACCCGACCCATCCGCCTGGATCGAGCGGATCCTCAGCCGCGCCACGACGTTCGTGCCGCGCGTCGCCGACGCCCCCATCCGCGGCGCACGGGCCTGTGCCCGACCACAGAGTGCGGACGGCAGGCCGCTCGTGGGGCGCATTCCGGGACGTCCTGGGCTGTTCATCTGCGCCGGCCACGGATCGTGGGGCATCTCGACTGGCCCGGCGTCGGCGCGCCTCGTGGTCGACCAGATTCTCGGGCGCGGGCCGGGCATCTACCCCGATCTCGATCCCGCCAGGTTCGGGGCGCCAACGGCCCTATGAGCGGCCGAACGTCAGCCGGATACTGTCCCAGTTCAGGATGAGGTCGCCAACGCCTACGGCGACCAGCAGGATCCCGCCGACGACCTCGATCGTGCGGTGCCGGCTGGTGATGAAGCGAACGATCTGCTCGCGCCGCGCGCCCGCCAACAGCGACAACAGGACGAGCGGCAACCCGAATCCCAGCCCGTAGGCGATGAACGTGGCGATCCGCGGCAGAGTCTCGGCCAGCCCAACCGAGTAGGCGATCAGCGACAGCGCGAAGGCGCCAGCGCACGGCAATGCCAGCGGACCGAGCATCAGCCCGTAGAGATACGCCTGCCCGAACGGGTTGGCGACGAGCGGGACCCTGGCGCCCGGCAGTCGCTCGAACGGATTGCGACCGACCACGAGCAGGAGTCCGAGGACGATGAGCAAGCCATCCACGATCGGAATGAGGTAGCCGAGCAGTGCCCCGATCGGGATCGCCACGACGACCAGGACGACCGCCACCACGAGCATGGTGCTGAGAACGCCGGCCAGGATGAGAAGGCCGAGCAACCCGGTTCCCCGCCGGCCGGTCAGGTTCGCGGCGTTGGCCGACAAATAGGCCAGGAAGCTCGGGTAGAGCGGCAGCAGGCAGGGGCTAGCGGCGCTGCCAAGGCCCAGGGTGAACGCCAGCCAGAGGCCGTCCAGGTCAGGCGCCGTGCGCTTCGGCCAGCGCGACGAGCTGGTCTGGACTCTTGCGTCCGTATTCGGTCAAGGTCACCCGGCCGTCCGTTCCTACGATCAGGATCGGAGTCGAGGGCGGGTTGAGGAACTGATCGCCGAAGTCGGCGGCGAGCGCGCGCCCCAGATCGTTCCCGGCGATGGCGTAGCGGCCGTCAAAGCCGTGCTGCTCGCGGTACGCGGCGAGGCTGGCCAAGTCTTCGTTCGGATCGACATCGAGCACGACATAGACGACCGAGTCGGCCGGCAACCGACCGAGGGCGGTCATGACGTCGCCCTGCTGAGCTCGGCAGTTGGAGCACCAGATGGCCATCGT
>JANPDO010000029.1:0-9417 GCA_031431535.1 Chloroflexota bacterium | reverse complement strand
GGACACGCCGGTCGCCCCCGCCGACGAGGTTCGCCTGCTCCCGGCGATGGCCGGGGGCTGAGGCGATGGCCATGCCAGCTCTTCGGGCGTTCGAGCCCGACGACGAGGGCGACGAGGCCCGTGCCGGAGAGGCACAGGACGGGAGACCGGACTCGAACCGGCACCCGCACGTCCACGCCCATCTCGACGCGCCGCGTCACGGGGGGCGGTTCGACAGCATCCTCGACGCGATCGGGTACACGCCGCTGGTCGAGATCCCTCGGATGTCGCCCAAGCCTGAGGTGCGCATCTTCGCCAAGCTCGAGATGCTCAATCCGACTGGCTCGGTCAAGGATCGGGTCGCGAAGTACCTCGTCGAGGACCTCGAAGACCGAGGCCTGCTCCATGAGGATTCGATCATTCTCGAACCGACTTCGGGCAACACCGGGATCGCGTTGGCCATGATCGGGCGGCGCAAGGGCTATCGGGTCGCCCTGGTCATGCCGGACAACGTCACCAATGAACGGCGACAGATGGCGGCGCTGTTCGGGGCGGAGGTGATCGACTCGCCGGGCGCCCTCGGGAGCAACGGGGCGATCGCCCTGGCCAAGCACCTGGTCAGCAAGGACGAACGGTTCGTGATGCCGTACCAGTACGGCAACCCTGCCAACCCGCTGGCCCACTACGAGACGACCGGCCCGGAGATCCTCGCGGACTGCCCGGAGATTGATGTCTTCGTCGCCGGGTTGGGCACATCCGGAACGCTGATGGGCGTCTCGCGCTACCTGCGCGAGCACAAGCCGGGCGTGAGGGTCATCGCGGCCGAACCGATGCCCGGTGAGCTGGTCCAGGGGCTGCGTTCACTCGACGAAGGGTTCATCCCGGAGATCCTGGACCCGTCCCTCATCGACCAGAAGCTGCTCGTTTCCAACCGTGATGCGGTCGCGGCGTTGCGCGACCTTGTCTTCCGCGAAGGCATCTTTGGTGGGCCGTCCTGCGGGGCGGTGCTGGTGGCCGCGGCGCGCGTCGCCCAGGGCATGGATCGCGGCACCATCGTCGCGCTCCTCCCCGACGGCGGCTGGAAGTACCTGTCGGCCGGCACCTTCTCGACCAACCTGGACGAGATGGAGGAAGCGCTTGAGGGCGGGGTCAACTGGTGGTGACTGGAGCTTGACCGAGATATGACCAGTGACTATAGTCAGTAGTCACATGGAGACCAACATGATTGAGCGCACGATCATGGCGAGCCGGTTCAAGGCGGAGTGTCTGGCCATCCTCGACCAAGTGAACGAGATGAAGGTCTCGTACACCATCACCAAGCACGGCCGTCCGGTCGCCAGGCTGGTTCCTGCCGACACCGATGATTACGGGGCTGATCTGATGGGTAGCGTCACGCTGATCGCTGAGGACGACGAGGCCTATTTTTCGACGGGCGAGAAGTGGGACGCTGAAGAGGGAATCCTCTGAGCGTCCTGGTCGACACCCACGCCCTCGTGTGGTGGTTCGGAAGTCGGTCGCGCCTGTCGCCCAAGGCGGTGGACTCGATCGAGGACGCCGACCGGATCCTGATCAGCCCGATTTCGTGGTGGGAGATTGGTCTGTTGACTCGCGATGGTCGGATCGGGCTTGATCGGCCGCTGGGGCACTGGATCACGTTGGTGATGGAGGATCGTCGTTCCGCAACGGCGGCTCTCACACCAGCGGCGGCGGCATGGGCCGGCCAGCTTGACCGCGGGGAGTTCCCAGGTGATCCAGCGGATCGATTGATCTACGCCACCGCTCGGGACCTTCGCGTGTCCCTTGTATCCAAGGACGGGCGTCTTCGCAGACATGCCGCACGCACCGGGGAGGTCGATGTCATCTGGTGAGCATCCGGGGCCGCCCTCGGCCGTCCTCCCGGCGGCAATTCGCGAGGCGATCGTGGTTCACATGCGGGCGGAGTATCCCAATGAGGGGTGCGGGCTGATCGTCGGGTCGGCGCCGGCCGGGGAGGGAGGCGCGGCGCTGCGCTTCGAGCCGACACGGAACGCGGCGGCCTCACCGTACCGCTACGAAATCGACGCCGCCGAACTTTACCGCCTGACTGTAGCGACCGATGACGCGGACGAGGTCTTCTGGGGGATCATCCACTCGCACACCCATACGCCGGCGGTCCCGTCGCCCACAGACCTGGGGTTGGCGTTCTATCCCGATGCGCTCTACCTGCTGGTCTCACTGGCCGAGGATGAGCGGGACGTGGTCGCAGGCAGCCCCAGCGTGCGCGCCTGGCGGATCGTAGACAGGACGATGCATGAGGTGAAGCTGGAGGCTTGACTGGCGCGCCAAGGCGCGGCGTTAGTGATGTTCCTCGGTGGAGTTGGGACAGCCGCACCCGCGCGGCCATCCCGCGCCATCCCGCGCCCTCGGGCCAGCCAGTAGGCGGCCTCGGGTCCTGCCAGTACCGGATTCTGGATGAACGCCTCGTGGTCCTGCCAGAAATCGACAAAACGTGTCGCATCTGCCTGCGGACTCCACTCATTCGTGTGGAATGCGGTCCTGTGGGTACCGGGTAATTCGACTCCCGATGCGTCGCGGCCTGGGCCGGGCGTGTGAACTCGTCCTGGACCACGAGCGGGCGTTCTCGTCACCGACCGCTCGCTATCGTGGGGTCTCATTTGCACCACGGAATATCAGTTAGCCGAACAGGCCGACCAGTTCACCATCCTCCGTCGTCGGTGGCTCCGCCAACACGGAGGCCACCTGCTCACGGACGATCAGTACCGAGCATGGTGCGTGGAGCAGCACGTTGCGCGCCACGCTGCCCAGGATCAGCCGGCGCAGGCCGGTCTGTCCGCGTGACCCAACCACGATCAGTCCGGTCTCGCGCTCCCGGGCAACCGACACGATCTCGTGGGCGGCGCTCCCTTCACGGACGAGCCCCGTCGTCACGAATCCGTGCTCACGCAGGCGCCCCACGGCGGCTTCGTTCTCCTCCCGGGTCATCCGCTCGAGCTCGTGGGTTGAGATCGCGCGTTGAGCCATGGCATCTGAGTAGAGGCCCGGGGCCAGGGCGGCGGCATACGGATAGCCTTCTTCGGCCACGGTCAGGACCGTCACCGGCAGACCACTGAACATTGGCCAGCTGGTCAGGACACGTTCCGCCGCCCGGGCACTGGGCGACCCATCATCGGCAAACAGGATCGGTCCCAGCCGTTCGTCACGGGCTACCAGGACCGGGCATCGAGCATGGTCCACGACTTCCGACGAGACGGAACCGAGCAGTAACTCCTCCCAGCGCCCATGCCCGCGATGCCCGACGACGATCAGGTCGGCCGGCATCGCCCGGGCCTCGTCGAGAATGGCGCTCGCCGCGCGCCCGCGAACGAGCACGGGTTCGATCACCAGATCGGAGCGGGCCGAGCGGATCTCCCGTCCGGCGGTCTCGAGCGCATCCCGATGGGCGCGCAGGACATCTTCCTCGAGCTGGTCGGCGTCCGGCAACGCATCGACCGCCCACGGGACCCCCAGGATCTCGGCCCGGGTCGGTGCAACACTGACGATCCGAACGTGGCCGCCCTCACGCCAGGGCAATGCAGCCACCAGATCGCGGGCCTGGCCAGCCGCCGGGGAGCCATCGGTTGCGAGCAGGATGCGCATGACGGTCTCCTTTGATGGCCTGATTGTCCGCGTTCCCTCAGGGGCGCACCATGTGACGAACGGCCCGTATTGCGGTTCCAGCCGGCCCCCTGTCGCCGGCCGCGAGCCCGCCGACCCGCTCGATCAAGCGATCCATGAACGTCGCCACGTCCGCAGAGACGGCCACATCCAGGTTGGGCGGTTTGCCCGTGAGCCTCCGACGGTCTGCCACGGTCATGCCCGTGGTGAGCGAACCTCGGGTCTCGACGTCCACGTAGAGCGGCTCCGTGCCGACCAACCCGTGATCGAGCGCTGCGGCGACGACCAGCGGATCGTGGATGAAGGCGCCATAGAACCCGTCGTACCGCTCGTGGAACTCCATGTAGTAGCGCAGGGCATCGGCCACGTAGCGCACGATCGAGTTGCTGGCCACTGAGCGCGTTGCGAGCATGGGATCCTCGCCGCGGGCTAACGCGATCGAGTCATCCGGCCTGCTGCCGGCCCGACGGGCCAGCCGAACGACATCTTCAGGCATGATGCGCGCCCGTTCCGTCACGTCAAGCCCCATGGCGAGCGGCCGCGGGATCGTCGGATCTGCGGCCATTGCCACCGCCCAGGCCCGGAAGACGATCTCGGCGGCCTCAGGATCGCAGTGGATGTTCCACTCGGTCGTCGGCGTCGTGTTGCCGGGCGCGCCAAACGCACCACCCATCAGGGCATAGCCCTTGAGCAGCCGCGGGAGCGCCGGTTCGCGCATCACCCCGAGCGCGAGGTTGGTCAGCGGCCCCAGCGTCACCAGCGTGATCTCGCCTGGGCGCCGCCGCGCCTCCTCGATGATGAGATCCACAGCGTGCCGGTCGGAGAGCGGCCGACTCGGCGGCGGCAGCTCGGCGTACCCGAGACCATGCGGGCCGTGGGTCTCCGGGGTCGTCTCGAGCGCCCGGATCAGCGGGGACTCTCGTCCAAGGGCCACCTCCACGTCCGACCGCCCGGCGAGATCCAGGACCGCCAGGGTGTTGACCGCGACCTGGCGCGCTTCGACGTTGCCGGACAGGCAGGTGACCGCCACGATTTCCGCCTCGGGCGAGGCGGCCGCGTAGAGGAGCGCGAGGCTGTCATCAATGCCGGTGTCGACATCGAGGATGAGCGCGGTCAGCTGGGTCACGCCGATAGGGTAGCGAGCCGGCGTGCCGCCTACACTACGGCCCGTGGACCGACCTGCGCCGATCGAGCCGCCTGCCGTCATCGGGATCCTCGGTGGGGGACAACTCGGCCGGATGCTGGCGCTGGCCGCGCGAGCCATGGGCTATCGCATCTGGATCCTGGACCCGGATCCGGATTGCCCGGCGGCGTCGGTCGCGGATCGGGTCGTCGTCGGTGCCTACGACAACGTGGCAGCAGCGCTCGAGCTGGCCGAGGGTGCCGACGTCGTCACCTACGAGCTGGAGCATGTGGCCGCGGAGGTGGTCACGGCTGTCGCAGCGCGCCGGCCAGTTCGCCCGGGCCACCGTCCATTGACCGTCTCCGGGGATCGCCTGGCGGAACGACGGTTTGTCGAGATGGCCGGTGTCGCGGTTGCCCCGTGGCGCGAAGTGGCATCGGCCTCGGGCCTGCACGTTGCCGCAGACGAGCTCGGGCTGCCGCTTCGCCTCAAGGTGCCAGTCGGCGGCTACGACGGGCGGGGCCAGGTCCGGATCACATCGCCGGAGGAGATCAGCAATGCCTGGGCGACGCTCGATCGCCCAGCCGGCGCCCCGCTGCTGGCGGAAAGCGAACTCGCCTTTGATGCGGAACTATCGATCATCGTGGCCCGCGGCGCCGACGGAACGGTCGCGCCGTTCCCGGTGGCCCGCAACGTACACGACGCCGGAATCCTGATCGAGACGGTTGCGCCGGCGCCAATCCCGGCGGACCTGACCGCGAGAGCGACTGCCATCGGCGTCCGCCTCGCCGAGGCGATGGACCTGTGCGGCACCCTGACGACCGAGTTGTTTCTCCTCGCGGATGGATCGCTCGTCGTCAACGAGCTGGCTCCGCGTGTCCACAACAGCGGACACTGGACGATTGAGGGCGCGGCGACGTCGCAGTTCGAGCAGCACATCCGGGCGATCTGCGGCCTTGGGCTGGGTTCCACGATGGCGCTCGCGCCGGCTGCGATGGTCAATCTGCTGGGGCGCGGGCCCCGGCGCGAGGCACGGCTTTGTGGCGTCGGAGCGGCGCTCCTGGACCCGGACGTCCACCTCCACCTGTACGCCAAGCGGGAGGTGTTCGAACGTCGCAAGATGGGCCACGTGACGGCGCTTGGGGCATCGGTTGACGAGGCTCTGACAAGGGGCCGCGCCGCCCTCAGCAGGCTGGCGTGGGCTCGGGACGCGGAACAACTGGACGGCCCAGGTGGCACGACGGAGGAGAGCGCGTGAGCGGCTCGGGCGAGTCAGGCGGGTCGGATGACCCGGGCGGTCGGGACGGTCCGGTCGTCGGGGTCGTCGGTGGCAGTCGGTCGGACTTCCCGATCCTGGAGGCGGCGGTCACGGTCCTCGACGAGCTCGGCGTCCCGTCGGAGCTCAAGGTGGTCTCCGCGCATCGGACGCCCGATCGACTGTTCAGCTATGCGGAGGATGCCGCCGGTCGCGGGATCCGCGTGATCATCGCCGGAGCGGGTGGCGCGGCACACCTGCCCGGGATGCTGGCCGCCAAGACCCTCCTGCCGGTGATCGGTGTCCCGATCCCGACGGAGCACCTGGGCGGCCTCGACTCGCTCCTCTCGATCGTGCAGATGCCTCGCGGCGTGCCGGTCGCGACGGTCGCCATTGGCAACGCCACGAACGCCGGGTTGCTGGCGGCCGCGATCCTGGCGCTTTCGGACGAGGGGCTGAGAGCGCGACTCACCGGGTGGCGTGAACTGATGACCCAGGCCGTGCTCGACGATCCCGGGGGCCGCACACCGGACACGAACTGAACCCGGGCCGGGCGGGTCCTGGACCGGGCCTGAACTGGGACCGGGCGGTATCCCGAATGAAGCTCTCCGCGTGCCCGAAGCTATCCGGTTGCGGCCGCGCCGACCCGGACCGTGCGCTCCTCTGCGCCGCGGACCAGTTTTAGATCGAACGGCAGGACAAGCGCGCCGAGCGCCGCAAAGAGGTCGTCCGCATCGGTGAGCGCTCGCCCCCCGGCTTCGACCAGCAGATCGCCGGCCTCGATCCCGGCCGCAGCGGCCAGGCTGTCATCCTCGACACCCCGGACGAGCACCCCATCACGCTCCGGCAGCCCGACCGATCGGCGCATCCGCCGAGCGACCTGTGACGGGGCGACGGCCACGCCTAGGCGGGGGCGCTCGGGGGCCTCACCGCGGGCCAGGGCATCCACCCGGGCACGGAGCGAGGCATTCGCCGGGAGTGCCAGGTAGAAGCCCTCGCCGATTCGATTCGTGTTGAGACCGACGAGCCGCCCGCCGACATCGAGGAGGGCACCACCGGACGATCCGGGAGCGAGGGGTGCGGTGTGCTCGACACTCCCATCGATCCGCCGACCGCCGGGGCCACGGAACCCCCGTGCGACTGCCGAGACGAAACCGAACGTCACCCGCGAGCCTCCACCCTGGCTGGCCGCCGCGCCGAGGACGGCCGCGCCGACTCCCAGGGCGTCACCATCGCCCCAATCGATCGCCGCCGCACCGGCTGTTTCCGCATTGATGACGGCGAGATCCCCGTCGCCGTCCACCGCGGCCACCGTCCCCGCCACCCGGCGACCATCCGAGAAGATGACCGTCACCTCGTCCCCGCGCAGGTTGTGAGCATTGGTCAGTACCTTGCCAGGTGCCAGGACGATGCCGGACCCGCGCGACCCGCGACCGATCCCGACGATTGACGGGCCCACGCGTTCGGCGACGGAAGCGACGGCTGCCTGGAGTTCTTCGATGGCGCTCATCTGGTATAGCTCCTGTTGTTGTGCAAGGGATGTGACTTGCTACTTGCAATCTACTACGGACACCCCACAATGACAAGCCCCCGACCTGCCCGTACCATCGGTCCATGCCAGAACCGCCTGAGCCCAGAGCCGCACCAACCCCGCTCGAGGCCGCACTCGAGCGGGTCGGGGATCGATGGAGCCTGTTGCTGGTCGAGGCGCTACTGGACGGTGCTCGGCGGTTCAGCGAGCTCGCCGACGCGCTCCCGGCGATCGCGCCCAACATCCTCGCCGATCGACTGCGCCGGCTGGAGCGCGAGCGGATCCTCGTCGCGACTCCCTATCAGCAGCGGCCCCCACGGATGGCCTATGCGTTGACCACCGACGGTCGCGACCTCGCATCCGCCCTCCGGCTGCTGGCCGACTGGGGGGCCCGGCGTTCCGGCCGATCGGACCCGATCCACCATGACCGCTGCGGGACACCACTCGAGACTCGCTGGTGGTGCCCCACTTGTTCGGTCAACCTCGATGACCCGGCCGCCCTCGAAACGCGCTCGCTGTGATCGCACGCTACGCGCTGGCCTCTGCAAGCCCTTCGCTGGCCCCTTGCTGATGGACGACGAGCGCTGGGAGCCCGGGATGCCCGTGCTGGATCGCCAGACGACCACCGGGCCGCTCCCGCCGAGTGCTTCGACCGGCCTCCCGCCCAGCCTTCAGGGTCTGCCCCGGCGCTCCGTGCCCGAGACGGCCCCGACGCCTCTCCAGGCGCTCTATGTCCAGCTGAGCGTGGTCGTCCTGATCTGCGGTGCGATCGCGATCACGGCCCTGGAACTCGGCACCCCGCTGTCCAGCCCTCTGGTCAAGCTGTGTGTTCTGGTCGCGGCTCCGTTGCTGGTCGTGACCACGCTCGATGCGGTGGTTCGGATCTGGCGCTCGGCGTGGGCCTGGATGACGGTTGATCGGGCGCGCGGGGTTTTTCGACTGGCGTGGGTCGCCGTCAGCCTGATCGGCCTCGGGGGCCTCGTCGCTGGCGCCCTCGTCGTGATCGTCGCGTGAGCCACGCGGCATTGGGTCCGGCGGCGTCGAGTCCGGCGGCACGCTGATGGGCGACCGATTTGAGCGGGGTCGAGACGGCCGTTCCACCAACGTTCCGTCAGGAAGCGGCGTCCCGGCCTGGCTGGCCGCCAGCCTGAACTTCTGCTCGCGCTGCGGCGCGCCACTCCGGTTTGGGGCCGTGCCCGGTGAGGAACGCGACCGACTCGCGTGTGCAGCCTGCAGCCATGTCGCCTATGTCAATCCGCGCCTGGTGGTCACGGTCTTCCCGATCACCGACGCCGGCGAGATCGTGCTCATCCGTCGCGGGATCGAGCCCGGACGTGGTCGCTGGGCCCAGCCGGGCGGGTTCCTCGAGGTTGACGAAACCGTCAACCAGGCAGCCATCCGCGAGACCTGGGAGGAGACCGGCCTGCTCGTCGAGCCCGGCGAGATCCTTGGGCTGTACACGCGGCTGGAGGCTGCCGTGGTGACGATCGCCTTCGAAGCCAGGATCGTCGGCGGAACGGCCATGCCCACTCCCGAGGCGACCGAGATCCAGTCGTTTGCCCCCGAGGCTCTCCCCTGGTCCTTGATCGCCTTCGACACCACGAAGTGGGCCCTGCGCGACTGGCTGGCACTTCGGCGTCCGGAGGTCGACCCCGGGAGCTGGTCGCCGAGTGCCGACGGCTGAGCCGACGGCTAGCTCAGGTCGATGAAGACGTTCTTCGTCTCCGTGTAGAGGTCCAGCGCGCCCAGCCCGAGTTCCCGGCCGATGCCTGACATCTTGTAGCCGCCAAAGGGGGCCTCGGTGTGTACGGAGCTGTTGGAGTTGACGCTGATCACGCCGGCCTGGAGCGCTTTCGCGGCGCGCAGCGCCTTGCC
>JANPDO010000028.1:0-3294 GCA_031431535.1 Chloroflexota bacterium | reverse complement strand
GCGGTACTGGACCGTCATCCAGTGGGCGAAAACCTTCGCAACCGCGTATGGGCTGCGTGGATGGAACGGCGTGCCTTCGGTCTGGGGCGTCTCAGCCACCTTCCCGAACATCTCGCTGCTGCCTGCCTGATAGAACCGGATCGGCCAGTCCGCGTGGCGCACCGCCTCGAGCAGGCGCAGCGTGCCCATGCCCGCGGTGTCCGCCGTGAACTCCGGCATCTCGAAGCTCACGGCCACATGACTCTGCGCGCCGAGGTTGTAGACCTCGTCCGGCTTGATCCGGTTGAGCCACGTGACCAGAGACGACGAATCCGTCAGGTCCGAGTAGTGGAGGAAGAAGCGGACGTCCGGCTCGTGGGGATCGCGGTAGAGGTGGTCGATCCGACCCGTCGAGATCGAGCTCGAGCGCCGGATGAGCCCGTGAACCTCGTAGCCTTTGGTCAGGAGCAGCTCAGCCAGATAGGAGCCATCCTGGCCGGTGATCCCGGTGATGAGCGCCTTCCTCACTAGCGTCCCTGCACCGCGGCCGGAATCGTGCGGGCCAGGATCTGGAAGTCCAGCCAGAGCGACCAGCGGTCAATGTACGAAAGGTCAAGCTGGGCCCGATTGTCGAAATCGTCGACGTGGCGCGCCGTGACCTGCCAGAGCCCCGTGATCCCGGGCTTCATGGACAGGCGACGGCGGTGCCAGATGTCGTAGCCGGCGACCTCGCGCGGCGGTGCGGGACGCGGCCCCACGAGGCTCATCTCGCCGCGCAGGACGTTCCACAGCTGAGGCAGCTCGTCCAGGCTCGTCCGTCGCAGGAAACGCCCGAGCGGCGTGACGCGGGGATCGTCCGTGAGCTTGAAGGCACGCGGGTCGGACCGGCCGACGACTTCCTCGTAGCGAAGCTCCGCGTCCGACACCATCGTCCGAAACTTGAGCACCTGGAATGGCCTCCCGTGGAGACCGACCCGGGTCTGCCGGAAGAGCACCGGCCCATCGGTTTCCAGTCGGATCGCGATCGCGATCAGCAGCAGGAATGGGCTCAGGAGCAGGAGGCCCGACGCGGCGACGGCGAGATCCAGCGCTCGCTTGGCGGCCAGGGCCAGGAACCGGTCAGGCCCGGAGACAAGCGAGAAGACCGGGGTGCCGTCGAGCTCGTCCATCCGGCCCGCGCTCATCGCTCGGTCCAGAACATCCATCGGAATTCGGACGATCTTGCCTTCCTCCTCGCACACGTGGGTGATCGCATCGATCAGGCCCCATTGTGAAAACGGCAGGCAGATGGCGACCTCGTCCACGACCTGCGAGTGGAGCACCGTCTCCAGCTGATCGAGCGTACCGAGATTCTTCAACGTGGACGGCAGGTCGTCGACCGCCTCATCATCGAGGAATCCGATCACCCGAAGGCCCAGCTCACGGTGCGCCTCCATCTTTGCGGCAAACTGCTGCGCCCGTGGACCGGCACCAAGGACGAGCACGTAGCGCAGGTTCTTGCCCTGCCGCCGGCGCTGCTCCATGACAAGTCGGAGGACGATCCTGCCGAGCACCGTGACCAGGGCCTGGACCGGGAACAGCACCAGCAGGAAAAGACGGCTGACGTCCGGCATCCGGAAGATGTACAGGACGCCCAGGGTGACCACCGCAAGCATGGTCGTCGCGCGGAGGACGTCGACGGCCTCGCCACGGATGGACCAGCGCGCCCGCGGCCGATAGAGGCCGTTCATCGCCAGGGCAATGACCCAGCCAAGACCGTAGATGACGAACAGGCCCTCGGGGACCGGCACGATCTGTCGCCACATGGTCGACCAGGTCTCGCCCAGGCGCCAGGCCGAAAGGCCGATGAACAGAACGATCGCGACCAGCGCGTCCGCGACGATGAGCAGCGCACGGAAGCCGGCGGCGTTTCGGCGAATCATTGCGGCCAGCCTACGTGCGGTGGTGCATTCGGGCAATGGTACCGACGTGCTAGTCGAGATCCGTCACGGAATCGCCAGGAGTGTTCCGCCCGGCGTATCCATGACGACCGGATAGCCAGCGAGCTGGAGGGCTCCTCGGAGCGCGGAGCAACACTCCTCCTGCCCCGCCACGGCGATCTTCCAAGCTTCTGTCCCCGTAGACTGACAGGATGTTGACCGGCTGGCTCCGTTCGACCCGCGGGAGGTTGATCGAAACCCTCGTGATCCGCAGCATGTTGACCATGCATGGCCGGTCGGCGACCAGGGTGTTGACCGCTGATCGAGGGTGACGCCGTCATCGTGGTCGGAACTCGTCTTCGTCGAGCCTCGCGATCGGTGGCCACGGCGAGTTGCGTGGACGGGAATCCGCCTGGTGCTCCCGTGACGGCGCTCAGCGTTGTCCTGCCGGCGTACAAGGAGGCGGAGCGGATCGGCCCGGCGCTCGATGAGCTCTTCGCATACCTGGTCACGGCGCATGGGCTGCCGCACCCGATTGAGATCCTGGTTGTCAATGATGGCAGCTCGGATGCCACCGCCGACATCGTGCGCTCCCGACCGGAAGCCGCGGGGACGCTCGATGGCATTTCGCTCGCCGTGGTGACGGTGCCCCACGGTGGGAAGGGCGCCGCGGTCCGGGCCGGGATGCTGGTTGCCGTGGGAGACCTGATCGTGTTCGCCGACGCCGACATGGCGACGCCCCCCGACCAGCTGCCTGTGCTCGTTGCGGCCCTTGCCGGTCACGACGTCGCGGTCGGCTCGCGCATCCAGCCCGACGGTTCGGACATGCGCGCGACCCAACCCGGCTATCGGCGGGTGCTGGGCAAGGTGTTTCACGCCATGGCCTCGATCTGGGTGGTGGGACCGGTCAAGGACACCCAGTGCGGGTTCAAGGGCTTCACCCGCGCTGCCGCCCGGGATCTCTTTGGCCGGCAGCGGATCACCAGCATCGTCTTCGACGTGGAACTGATCTATCTCGCCCGCCGGCGTGGTTACCGGCTGGCGATCGTCCCGATTCGGTGGGCCGACGTGCGGGGCTCGCGGATGCGCGCAAGCGCGGGCCTCGCCCTTCGGGTTGCCTGGGATCTCTTTCGGATCCCGCTGATCCATCGAGGCGGCCGCCGGAGCCCTCCGGGGCCAGCGTGATCGACGGAACGCGAATGGGGCGGTTGGCGCCAGCGGCGCTCCGCGTGCTCGCGATCCTGTCGTTCGGCGCGGGGGTCGCGACCACCGTCGCGTTCGCCGGCGACACGCTCGGGTACGACTACCAGGCCTACGCTGCCGCGGCGTCCCGGCTGATCGACGGCCGGCCGCTATACGACCCGTCCGTCGATGTCGCGGGGCCGTTCGCGATCTT
>JANPDO010000027.1:0-1787 GCA_031431535.1 Chloroflexota bacterium | reverse complement strand
CGGATCGGCCGATCAGTCGTGCGGCGCTGTCGACGGTGATCACTGGCACGCCTGGGACTAGGTCGAGGAGCAGCTCGACCGCCGAGTTGGCGCGGACTCGACCGAGTTGTTCTCTCCATCGTGCATCGAGCGCTTCGATCTTGCTCGCGTAGGACTCGGCGTCTGCGCAGGACCGGTGTG
Source organism: Chloroflexota bacterium (assembly GCA_031431535.1). Classification (GTDB taxonomy): domain Bacteria; phylum Chloroflexota; class Limnocylindria; order Limnocylindrales; family CSP1-4; genus SPCO01. The sequence continues at coordinate 1,607 of JANPDO010000027.1, read as the reverse complement.
CGGCGGTGCCGAAGGTGCGCAACCAGGTGCCCGCGCCCGTCGATCGGTCGGGACTGTCCGCCGCCCCGACGTGCCGATAGGCAGTGAGGCCGGCGATGTAGTCGCTGGCCCAGGTGGCGAGCACGAGGCTGATCGGCGGGACGAAGCGCGGTGCGAGGCCGCGCCGGCGGAGGATGACATGGATGAGCGCGCGCCCGGTACGCCCGTTGCCGTCGGCGAACGGGTGGATCGTCTCGAACTGGGCGTGAGCGATCGCCGCTTGCACGAGGGCAGGATGGTCATCGCCGTTGACGTAATCGAGGAGGTCGTGGAGCAAGGCGTCGACAGTGTCGGGTGGCGGTGGGACGAAGGCTGCGGAGCACGGGTTGTAGCTGCTGCCGCCGATCCAGTTCTGCATTGTGCGGACCACACCGCCGATGTGCGGCATCGAAGATCGTTCCATCAAGGTCCGGTGGATACCGAGCAGGTCGTCGAGGGTGATCGTGTCGGCCGACGAGCCCAACTCGACGGCGGCCTCCATGGCTGCGACGTTGGCGAGCACCTCGACTGCGATCCGATCGGCTGCGTCGCCGCCCTGAGCAAGCACGACCTCTGCGTCGAGCAACCGGCGTGGCCCTGCCTCCAGTCCCTCGATCTTCGAGGAGGCGACCGACTCGGCGCGGAGCAAGAACCGCGCGAGCCCTTCGAGGCTGACATGCGATGTTCCGGTTGCATTCAGCCGGCGAATCGCTGCTTCGGCGTCGCCGAGGTCAGCGACGAGCTCGGCCGGAAGGGCGAGCTCCCACCCGGCGAGCGGATCGGGGAGGTATGCGTCGTAGTCGCAACCCTGGCGGTCGTGGCGGCTCATCCCCTCGAACGAGGAGGTCCAGCGGCTTCTGATCAGCGTTGCCACAACCGTTACCCCCCGCGTCTCTAAGTAACGCTTGTACTCTAACCGTTAGACAGGTGCCTGGGAATGCAATGGCTCTTTCACTGCGCCGGGCAGCTCGAAATCGAGCGCTCGGCTGACCGGACTGGCTACTCCGTTCGTTGCTCATGCGCCCGGCGGACAACGACGAGGATCGGTCTGACATCGCCGCGCCACAGCAGCCACGTCATCAGGGGGCCGGCGATGAGGAGCCTCGCTCGGAGGAACGTCGACGAGCGTGCGACAAGCAGCGCATCGAAATTCAGCCGTCGCCGAGCGAGGCGGGCTCGTACAGCCGGAGCAGCATGGCCAGCGTCCGTTCGACCTAACGGTAGAGAAACGCATCCGGCGTCTCCTTCGGCGCCCGCCAGCGCGGAAACGCCCCGAGGCTGAAATCCCCGAGACTCCCGCGGAAGACGAGGTCGAAGGGCAGGATCGAATCCCGCCCGCGCACGGCGCCGTAGCGCTCCCGCACACTCTGGTAGACGAAGCTCGACTCGGCGGTCGGTCGCAGGTCGGCCTCCTCGGTCAGGCCGAGGCGCGCCTGCTCGAGGTAGGCTTCGCGGTTGGCGTCGGCCGCGAAGCGCGCGCCCTCGTCGATAAGGCTGTTGCTTTGACCGGGTTCGTCGTGGGCGGGGGTTAGGCGGATGAGGCGCTGCTTCGTGATGCGGCGGAGCCGGGACTCGGGGGGCGTGTCCTC
>JANPDO010000026.1:0-3054 GCA_031431535.1 Chloroflexota bacterium | reverse complement strand
GGCTTAGGCGCCGGCGGAGGCTGTTGAGGTTCGGGCTCAGGCGCGGGCGGATGCGGTTCAGGGTCGGGCTCCGGCGCTGGCGGAGGCGGTTCAGGTTCGGGCTGAGGCGCGGGCGGAGGCGGTTCAGGTTCGGGCTCAGGCGCGGGCGGAGGCGGTTCAGGTTCGGGCTCGGGCTCAGGCGCGGGCGGCGGTTCGCCCGGTGCCGTCTGTTCGCCGTCGACCCGCTGGCCAACCCACTCCAGGAACTGGCCACAATTGCCGCAGAACGCGTCGGCCGCGTCATTCGAGTGTCCGCAATTCCCGCAGACGATCACCCGCGTCTCCTGGCCAGCCTGGTCACGCGTGAATCATACCGGGCGCCATCATCCTTCGGGACCACTGGTCCCACCATCGCCGCTGCCGTTGTCTGGGTCGGCAGGGGAGTCGGTTTCTCCCGATGGTCGTTTAGGTGCGGGTGCCGTAGCGTCGAGCGTCGGTGCCTTTGGGGACGCCTTGCCATTCGCCTTGCCGTTCCCGTTTCCCGCGGCACCGCCCTTCGGCCTGGGTTCGCCTTCGTCCGAGGTCTTCGGATCGCCTACTGCCTCGGCGCCAGCCTCGACCTTCGAATCGGCGCCACCGTCGGCCTTGGCACGGGCCTTCTTCGGTGGCTCGGCTCCGAGGACCTCGATGCGATGCGGCACGTGCGCCGGCTTCGCGGCTCGAACGATCCTGTCAAGCCGTGCGACGTCAACATCCGATGGATCCGCAACACGAACCCGCACCAGGAGTCCGAGTTCCGCGGTCCCGACCATCGGCGACGCCGGGTCCAGCGACCAGGCCGACGCGCCGCTCTCCAGGACCTCCACCGTACCGGCTGTGGCCAGCCTCAGCTCGTCGGCCAGCCCGGTTGCCGTGCCGCGCCGGCGGAGGATGTCCACCGCGGCGAGCGTAGCCGCCCGCCGCTGAGCGACGCCCCACGTTTCATCGAGATCGAGAGCGACCCACGACGCCAGCCAACCGAGAAAGTCCTCGGGCGTGAGCCTCGGGTCAAAGTAGGCGCTCAGGTTGTCCAGCGTCGCGATGATCGGCGCCAGCTCAGCATCGAAGGCCTGCATCAACCGAACCGCGAACGGGTCTTCCTCCTGGTAGACCGCCGGCAGCGCATTGGCAAGGGGCAGAGGCGACGCTAGTTCATCCAGGACGCCACGCATCAGCCGGCCTCGACGAGTACCTGGTGCTCGTAGCTGAACACCAGCGCCGACGGCTCGAGTTCGAGGCGGTTGGTCTGCGGGCCACGCTGACCAGTCACCGGATCTGCACCGAAGATGCGGAGATCATCCACGAGCTCTACGCCACGCAGTTTCTGGAGGACGGCGTGCAGCTCACCCGAGCTGACCGGCCGACCAAAGGGCCAGCCATCCCCATTCGGACCGCCGCCGATCGGATCGAGGAAGCGGTAGAGCGCGCGGACGGCATCCTCCTGCAGCCGTGTTGGGTTCGCGCGTGGCCTCGCCCGGAGTCGGGCGACGACCGTAACGCCCCGGTAGACCGGTGGTTCCACGACCAGCCGGGTCCCGATAACCCGGGTTTCCTCCAGGCGATCGACAATCCGTTGCAAGGTTGCGTCCGCTGGGACGAGCTGCTCGAAACGGAGCCGACCATCGATCGGCTTTGCCTGGGGCACGATGAGCACCCGGACGGATCCGGCGTCAGCACCGTCGCCTGCGGCCAAGGCTCGGACTCTGGCGACCTCGGGGGCCGCCTCGCGAACCAGGTGTTCGAAGTCTTCCGTTGTGACGGCGCGTCCCCGGGTGCGCAGGAGCAATGGCCCACGGACCTTCGCGTTGTCGAGTGTCTCCCCGTCGACGCCGCTCGTGGCGGCCCGGCGGTTCTCCACTCGCGAGACGTACGGGATGGACGAGCGCAGCACGCTGATTCGCCTGGCCGCGACATTGCCGCGCTCGCCGCCGCCGGCGCGGTAGCCGCGCAGGCGCAGCGTTGCCCCCTTTGGCGGCACCGCACCATGGCGTGCGAGAGCCCCGCCGGGCAGACGGACCGCGGGACCAAGGCGGACTTCACCCGACACAGCATCCAGCGTGAAATGCTGGCTGTCCGGTCCCGAGTCTGCGAAGTCTTCGACCAGGGTCCATTCTTCCGGATCGATGTCCACGCCATCGCCTGGTCGCACCTCGAGAATGGGTGGCGTGTCCCCGGGGACGATCGGCCGTCGCGCGGTTGGAAAGACGCCCCCGGGCACACCTTCGGAGGTCCCGAGGTCATCGTTGTCGACGAGCTCCGCATTGACCGCGCCGATGGTCCCACCGATGGTGAAAACCGCGACACCGCCGATCGACGGCGACGCGCGGTACGCAGGCACGTCGGGATCCGGCTCAGTCACCCGGGCACGGAGCCAGCCGGCAAGCTGGCGATCCATGCTGTGGGTCTTGTGCGAGCGTGGGACGTGGATCACGACGTCGCCGTCCCGGTTGAGCCCGCCCGTCTCATCGCGGTCGAGTTCGCAGGCCTCCCATCCGTCGCCGTCCCAGGCCTCCCACGCGAGCGGCGGTCGATCCGGATCCACGCCGATGCCCTCGATCTCGCAGCGCAGCCGCAGGGTCACGGCACAGGACGGGACGGCTTCCGACAGTCCGATGTACAAGGCATCGCCAGCCTTTGGGGCCGCGCTGAAGCAGAAGAACTTCACGCGCTTTGCGAGGGACTCCTCATGGTCCCGGAAGGTCTTGCCATCGACCATTGAGCCGACGCGAGTCAGCTCTGCCCGAACGATGGCGAGCTCGTCAGTGGTCTCGAAGATGATCGCCTCGTCGGTCTCTGTCCGGACGGTGGCGGCCTGGGTCCCTCTAGCAATGCGAACCGTGCCCGGCTGCGGTGCGGACAGCCAGTACGTCACCTGCGCACTCGCGGCGCTCGGCGGGAAGAGGCGGACGCCGAGCAGGTCGAGGAATGTCACGTATTGCCGGTCCGGGACGCGGTTCAACCGGTAGATGAGCTGGTCCGTCATATGCGCGAACAGCTCGATCAGCGTCACACCCGGATCGGACACGTTGTGGTCCG
>JANPDO010000025.1:0-1564 GCA_031431535.1 Chloroflexota bacterium | reverse complement strand
GCCGTGGCCCCGAGCGTGCTGGTATTGTTCTGGAACCGGTAGAAGCCGCGCAGCGACCAGTACGGCCGGTATGCGGTCCGCAGGCCAATCTCGACCGCGTGGCGGATGTCGGCACGCCCGAAGTGATACCTGTCCGTCGGGCGGTCCGAATCGTATCCGCGCGTCTCCAGCTCGTAGGCCAGGTCGCTGAGCAGACGCCAGGGGCCGCCACGGGCCAGTTCCATGCTGCCGCCGAGCCCGAGGCTCAGGCCGTGGTATCTGGTATCGGGGTCCGGGAGCGGCTCTGCCTCGTTGCTGTCCTTTCCGCGAGCGTGGCTTACTCGGTAGCCACCGTCCAGGCGGACGGTCCCGCGATGGGGAAGCCGCACCAGGCTCACGCCGAGTTCGCCCTGGTGGAGGTCCGAGTCGCGCTCCTCGAATTCAGGGTTGTAGTTTCGTCGCTCGTACTGGTAGCCGAGCTCGAGCAGCATTCTGCGACTGAATCGTTGGGTCCACCCGGCGGAAGCGATCTGGAGACTGAAATCCGCGCGCCGGTACCTGGTCAACCCCGCGTAGGCCGGCACCGCGTCGTCATCGAACAGCTGACGGAGGTAGTAGCGCGGCAGCAGGTAGTAGGAGAGCGCGAGCCGGCGGTCCCTTGACCACGATTCACGCCACCCGATGCTCACGGAGCGGAAGTCCGTATTGCCGTTCTTGGCGTGGTAGTCCCCCTCGCCCTTGAGGCGCAGCGCGTGCCGCCGGCCGCGGCCATGGTCGAGTTCCCACGTCATCGCCAGCGACGGGTTGAACACGAGGTCGTCGCGGGTCTCGATCGCGTACCGGTCGGGATGAAGGCTGAACTCGAAGTCGCTGATCTGCCCGGCCGAGTACTCGAGGAGGTTGTCGTCGTAGTAGGTCGAGAACCTCGTGACCAGGCTCAGGCTCTGCCCGCGCGCCGCGTGGGCCGCAGGTGCGGCCGCGGCGGTCACGACCAGGAACGCGAGCAGCAGCGAGGCGGCGCTCGCCGGCTGGTTCATTCCTGGGTCCCCACGGTCGGCTGTGGAATGCGCGCATGGATTGCGGCCGAACCGCGTGGCGGCGACAGCAGCTCGATGGTGATCTCATGAAGCCCGCCGCCGATCGGCAGGCGCACCCGGTCGAACTTGGAGGGCACGCGGTCGGCGAGGTCTGCGTAGACGGCCGTGGTGGCCTTAGTCGTCTTGAACTGCAGCTCGCGGAAGCGCTTCCCGTGCTCGGAGATGCCCAGCCGGTAGGTCTGGGTGCCGCGCATGGTGGCGTCGAAGTCGAGCCGGGTGATCAGGTCGAGAAAGGTCGGGCCCACCACGCGCAGCTTCACCGGGCGCCCCGGGAGCACGCTGTAATAGGAAATCGTCCTCTCGCCTTCCTGGACCGTGACGCTGCGCGGCGCTTCGATCGGCGTCAGCGTGACCGTGGGCTCCTCCCCTCGGGCCGGAGCCGCATGGTGGAGCCGTACCAGCACCGCAGGGGCGCCCTCGACCGAGAGCGTCAGCACATGTCTGCCCGCGGGGATGTCCACGCCCAGCCGCCGGCTCTTGCCGATCAC
>JANPDO010000024.1:0-23288 GCA_031431535.1 Chloroflexota bacterium | reverse complement strand
GCCGCCCAGCGGTCACGCCCGCCGCCAGGCGCCCACCCATGGCGCTCTCAACTGGCTGCCCCATCGACTGGCGGAGGGTTGCCCTGGAGCATCGGCAACTCGACCCGACCGCTACCGCCCGAACCCGCGCCGCCCCCTCGGAGTCGCCGCCAGACCATCTGGAGCGGGTCATAGTAGGCGTCGGCGACCCGCTCTTTGAGCGGAATGATCGCGTTGTCCGTGATCTTGATGTGCTCGGGACAGACCTCGGTGCAGCATTTGGTGATGTTGCACAGGCCGATCCCGCCGCTCTCCTTGAGATACTCCCGCCGATCGGCCGTGTCGATCGGATGCATCTCCAGGCCGGCGGTCCGAACCAGGTAGCGGGGCCCCATGAATGGCGATTCGGTCTCGTGATTGCGCAGGACGTGGCAGACGTCCTGGCACAGGAAGCATTCGATGCACTTTCGATATTCCTGCACCCGCTCGATGTCCTGTTGCTGCCAGCGCCAATCCTCCTGTGGCACGTCCGCGGGCGGGCTGAACGGCTGGATCGTCTTGTTGACCTCGTAGTTCCAGGACACATCCGTCACCAGGTCGCGAATGAGCGGGAAGGCGCGCATCGGCTCGACGGTGATCGTTTCGGCCAGATCAAAGTCGGACAGCCGCGTCTTGCAGGTCAAGCGTGGGCGTCCGTCGACCTCCGCGCTGCACGAGCCGCACTTGGCGGCCTTGCAATTCCAGCGCAGGGCCAGGTCCGGCGCCTCGTGACCCTGGATCCAGTGCAGGGCATCGAGCACGACCATGCCCTCCTCTACCGGCACCGTGAACTCCTCGAAGTGCCCGGCAGTCTCCGGGTCGCCACGGAAGACCTTCAGGTGCGCGTCCGGCATCGGTCTCTCCGTCCAGGCTTACTGCGCGTTGCCGAGCAGACTGCGCTGCTCGCTTGACATGCCAGGCAGCGGCACGGTCTTGACGCTCATGGCTCCGTCCCGGGTCCGGGCAACCACGCTATTCACGCTATTCCACTTCGCATCGTCGGTGGCCGGGTGGTCGAGCCGACTGTGGGCGCCGCGGCTCTCGGTTCGCAGCAGGGCACTGCGCGCCACCGCCTCCGAAACCGTCAGCAGGTTGCCGAGCTCGAAGACGAGGTTCCAGCCCGGGTTGTACGCGCGCCCTCCCGTCGCTCGAACATTCGCCCAGCGCCTGCGCAGGTCTGCCAGCGCCATGATGGCCGCATCGAGGTCGGCCTCGATCCGGAAGATCCCGACCAGCCGGCCCATCATCTCCTGGAGGTCGCGCTGGATGGCGTAGGGGTCCTCGCCATCGGTCCGCTCGAGCGGGGTCGCAAGTGCGCGACTGGCGCCCTGGACCTGGATCGGATCCAGGTGCGGCTCGGTTGGCTGGGTCGAGACATGTTGTGCGGCCGCAGCGCCTGTGCGGGCGCCAAAGACGAGGAGGTCGGACAGCGAATTGCCGCCAAGGCGATTGGCACCATGCATGCCACCGGCCACCTCGCCGGCCGCATAAAGACCGCGAACCCCAGTCGCCCCCGTTTCGGCATCGACACGGATGCCACCCATCATGTAGTGGGTCGTCGGGCCCACCTCCATCGGACCCTTCGTGATGTCGACATCGGCCAACTCCTTGAACTGGTCGTACATCGACGGCAGTTTTCGTCGCACGTGATCGGCCGCGAGATAGCTGATGTCGAGGAAAACTCCGCCGTGCGGTGAACCGCGGCCCTCCTTGACCTCGGTGTAGATGGCCCGGGCGACATTGTCGCGGGTGGACAACTCCGGAGGGCGACGGGCATCGGTCTCGCGACCCTGGGACAGCGCGGTCACCCAGCGCGCAGCCTCCTCGTCGGTCGCGGCGTACTCCGCTCGGCGTTCCTCCGGCAGGTATTTCCACATGAACCGTTCGCCGCTGGCGTTGCGCAGGATGCCACCCTCGCCCCGGACGGCCTCGGTGACCAGCAGGCCGCGGACGCCCGGCGGCCAGACCATGCCGGTCGGGTGGAACTGGACGAACTCCATGTCGATGAGGTCGGCTCCGGCCTCGTAGGCCAGCGCCTGGCCGTCGCCGCTGTACTCCCAGGAGTTCGAGGTGACCTCGTAGGCCTTGCCGATCCCGCCGGTCGCCAGGACGATCGCCTTGGCTGCGAAGGCGATTGGGTCACCGCTCGTTCGCCAGTAGCCGAACGCCCCGCGCACCCCGTCTGTGGCGGTGATCAGGCTGGTGATGGTGCACTCCATGTACACCTTGATCCCGGCGGCCACGGCCCGGTCCTGGAGGGTCCGGATCATCTCCAGGCCGGTCCGATCCCCGACGTGCGCCAGGCGCGGATGCGAGTGACCACCGAACGGCCGCTGGAGGATTCGCCCGTCCTCGGTTCGATCGAAGACGGCGCCCCACTTCTCCAGTTCGCGCACTCGATCTGGCGCTTCCATCGCGTGAAGCTGGGCCATCCGGGGATTGTTGAGGAGCTTGCCGCCGATCATGGTGTCGCGGAAATGGGTCTGCCAGGAGTCGCTCGGCGCTACGTGCGCCAGGGCGGCAGCCACGCCCCCCTCGGCCATCACCGTGTGGGCCTTGCCCAGCAGGGATTTGCACACGAGGCCCACATCGGCACCGGCGGCGTTCGCCTCGATCGCCGCCCGAAGTCCGGCCCCGCCCGCACCGATCACGAGAACGTCGTGGCCGTACCGTGCGAGCTTCGTTCGATCTGGCACAAGCGTGGGTCCTAGAAGCGGATCGACGGATCGACAACGGCGCCGACGGCGAGCAGGCGCACGTAGACGTCCGACAGGGTGACCGAGATGAGACTGGCCCAGGCCCAGCCCATGTGGTGCCGGTTGAATGAGGTCAGCCGTTGCCAGAGCGAGTAGCGGACCTTCGTTCGCCGCGAGCACGAGAAGCAATCCAGCCGCCCGCCGACCAGGTGGCGAAGCGAATGACAGGACAGCGAATACATGCTCAACAGGAACGCATTGACCAGCAGGATGCCAACGCCCAGCCCGACCCGGTAGCCGCCGCCGTGGACGACGGCCAGGGCGACGTCGAGCCACAGGAAGAACAGCGGGATGAAGGCGAGGTACAGGAACAGGCGGTGGAGGTTCTGGAGGATGAACGGCAGTCGACTTTCCATCGCGTAACGACGATGGATCGTCGGTTCGCCGACTGCACAGCCAGGCGGATCGGCGAAATAGAACCGGTAATACGCCTTGCGATAGTAGTAGCAGGTCGCCCGAAAGCCGAGCGGAATCCACAGGATGAACAGGCCCGGACTGACCCAGGTGGGCAGCCAATCTGGCCGGACCAGCGGCGAGAAGAGCGGCGAGAGGTAGCCGTCAACCTCGTACGGGGTTCCGAGGAGTGGTGTGAGCAGGATTCCGCTGACGAACAGGTAGGTAGCACAGAGGGTGAACAGGGTGGCCTGGGCAGCTGGGGCAAGCGCCCATCGGTCGACGCGGTTGGTAGCTCCGAGGCCCTGGCGGGCTGTTCCGGGCGGCTTTCGCGGAAGCCGGACGCTGGCCGGTATCCCCGTCATCGGGTTGCGCTGGCGGCGCCGGCAGCGGTGAGCTGTCCGATGACCGCGTCGGCAAATGCCGCGGTGCCGGCCATTCCGCCGAGATCGGAGGTCACCGTTCGTCCTTCGGCGATCACGTCCCGAACCGCTGTCTCAACCCGGGTCGCGTCGGCCGGGTAGCCAAGATGGCGGAGCATCAGGGCGCCCGACAGGATCAGCGCGGTTGGGTTCGCCTTGTCCAGACCGGCGTACTTCGGCGCGGAGCCATGGACCGGCTCGAAGACGGCCGCCTCAGTCCCGATGTTCGCGCCGGGTGCGACCCCGAGACCGCCGACCAGCCCGGCCGCCAGGTCGCTGACGATGTCGCCATACAGGTTGGGCAGGACCAGGACGTCATACAGCTCCGGCTTCTGGACCAGCTGCATGCACATATTGTCGACGATCCGATCCTCGAATTCGATGCGGCCCTCGTAGCCCGCCGCGATCGTACGACAGCTCTCGAGGAAGAGCCCGTCCGACAGCTTCATGATGTTGGCCTTGTGGACCGCGGTGACCTTGCGGCGTTCGTTGGCCACCGCGTATTCAAACGCGTACCGGGCGATCCGTTCGGACGCGGCGCGGGTGATGATCTTGATGCTCTCCGCGGCGTCCGGGCCGACCATGTGCTCGATTCCGGCGTACAGGTCCTCGGTGTTCTCCCGAACGATGACAAGGTCGACGCCCTCGTAGCGAGTGTCGAGCCCCTTCATCGAGCGGGCGGGACGTAGATTGGCGTACAGGCCGAGTGCCTGGCGAAGGGTGACGTTGGCGCTTCGGAAACCGCCGCCGACCGGTGTCGTGATGGGACCCTTGAGAGCGACCCGGTTGCGCCGGATCGATTCGAGAACGTGCTCCGGGAGCGGTGTCCCGTACTCCGCGATGACCGCTTCGCCGGCCTGCTGCGTCTCCCACTCGAACTCGATCCCCGTCGCGTCGAGCACACGCGTGGTCGCCGCCGCCAGCTCAGGACCGATGCCGTCGCCGGGGATCAGGGTGATTCGATGGGCCATGGCCCGATTGTAGCGGGGCGGGAGGTCCAACTGCCGGAACCGGTTGCAGCCCTACCGTGGCGGGCGGTTGGAGTCACTGACGCGGTACCATCGGCGTCCGCCCAGCTTGATGCCACGGAGCCGCCGCTCGTGAAACTCCAGGAAGCCGACGCCAAGTCGCTGCTCGTCGCCCAGGGTCTGCCCGTCCCCGAATGGGCGGTCGCCGACACGGTCGCCGAGGCAAGAGCGGCCGCCGAACGATTCCTGCGCGCGGGGGCGGGGGCGGTGGTCATCAAGGCCCAGGTCCTGGTCGGTGGACGTGGCAAGGCCGGCGGCGTCAAGCTTGCGGGCTCCCCGGACGAGGCCGAGCGGGTCGCCGGGGCCATCCTGGGCATGAACATCAAGGGCATGACGGTCCGCAAGGTGCTGATCGGTCCGGCCGCCGACATCGTCCGGGAGTTCTATCTCGCCGCCGTCCTCGATCGCGCGGAGCGCCGGATCCTGCTCATGGGGTCTGCCGAGGGCGGCATCGAGATCGAGACGGTGGCGGCCGAGCACCCGGATGCCATCATTCGCCGCCATGCCGACCCGAACCTTGGCCTGCTCGGCTTCCAGGCCCGTGACCTGGCGTTTGCCATGGGGCTGGGCGGCCAGCTCAGGGACGCCGTCCGAATCGCGCAGGGCCTGGTGACCACGATGAAGGCGTACGACGCGGATCTCGTCGAGATCAACCCGTTGGCCATCGTGCGAGAGGCCGGTCCCGACGGCGCTCCGGTCGAACGGCTCGTCTGTCTCGACGCGAAGATCACCCTGGACGACTCGGCGCTCGGACGGCACGCGGGCCTGGAGGACCTGCGCGATCCGGACGAAGAAGCGCCCGAGGATCGCGAGGCGCGCGAGGCCGGGCTCACGTTCATCAAGCTCGATGGCACGATTGGCTGCATGGTCAATGGCGCGGGCCTGGCGATGGCCACCATGGACCTGGTCAAGCGCGCCGGTGGCGAACCGGCCAACTTCCTCGATATCGGCGGTGGCGCGCGGGCGGACAAGGTCGCCGAGGCGATGCGCCTGATCCTGTCCGACCCGATGGTCAACGCCATTCTCGTCAACATCTTCGGCGGGATCACCCGCGGCGACGAGGTTGCCAGGGGCCTCATCGAGGCGCGAGCCCGGCAGTCTCGCGACGTACCGATGGTCGTCCGGATCGTGGGCACGAACGCAGTCGAGGCGGCGACCCTGCTGGCCGAGGCGCGATTTGAGACCGCGTCGACCCTGGACGAAGCGGCCGCCAAGGCGGTCGCGGCCTCGCGGGCCGCAGGAGCGGCGGCATGAGCATCCTCGTCGGGCACGACACACGTCTGGTGGTCCAGGGCATCACCGGCCGCGAGGGCGCCTTCCATGCGGGTGCCGCCCAAGCGTACGGTACCAACGTGGTCGCGGGCGTCACCCCGGGCAAGGGCGGCCAGACGGCGCTTGATGGCTCCGTTCCGGTGTACGACACCGTCGCCGAGGCCGTGCACCGGACAGGCGCCAATACCTCGCTCGTCTTCGTGCCGGCCGCCGGAGCCCCGGACGCGGTCATGGAGGCCGCCGCCGCGGGCATCGCCACGATCTTCTGCATTACCGAGGGCATCCCTGCACTCGACATGATCCCGACGGTCGAGATGGTCCGGGCCCACGGTGCCCGGCTGATCGGGCCAAACTGCCCAGGGGCAACCTCGCCGGGCAGGGCCAAGGTGGGGATCATCCCGGGCTCGATTCATCGTGAAGGTCGGGTCGGCGTCGTGAGCCGGTCGGGAACGCTGACCTACGAGGCCGTCCAGGCGATGACTGATGCGGGGATCGGCCAATCCACGTGCGTGGGGATCGGCGGTGACCCGATCATCGGAACGACCTTCCTGGACATCCTCCGGCTGTTCGCCGCGGACGACGAGACCGATGCCATCGTGCTCATCGGCGAGATCGGCGGCGCCGACGAGGAGACTGCCGCGGCCTGGGCCGCCGAGCACCTGCGGGACGTCCCCAAGGTCGCCTTCATTGCCGGCCGGACGGCGCCGGAGGGCAAGCGGATGGGCCATGCCGGCGCAATCATCTCGGGCGGTGCCGGGACCGCCGCGTCCAAGGTCAAGGCCCTCGAGGCGGCCGGCTTCCGTGTGGCCGAGTCCCCTCTCGAACTGCCACAGTTACTGCACGACGCCGGATATCGCGGGTAGTCCGGACCGACATGGGTCACCTGCTGGATCTCGTGGCTGGCAACACCCAGGAGATCCTGCTTGCCATCAGCACAGACGACCTGGCCGCGCTCGACGACCGCCGGCGCTTTCCAGCACATATCGCCCTTGGCGGCGGTCTGGACCCCACGTGGCTGGACCTCTTCGCCGAGGCGGCGCGGAGCATCGTCGGCGATGACGGCCCCGGGGAATTCCTGGACGCCCGGATCGAGCTCGACGGGATCGGCGACGACGACCGGTTCTCCATCGAGCGCGTCGACCCAGCCTGGATCACGGCGGTCGCCAGGATCGACGACGGCCGCATCGGCGCCATCGCCTCGCGCTGGCTCGATTTGATCGAGGACGAACTGGGCGCGCTGGCGCGTGACGAGAAACCGTGGATCCGCGATCTGTGCGGTCGCCTGGTCACTTTCTGCCGGGCGGCGGACCGGGCCCCGGACGTGCTGTTCGCCTGGTCCCTGCGGTAAGAGGGACCTCTGCCCCGATCCGCCCGCTCCAACGAGATACCGTTCGCCGCGAATCGGTCGCTGTGGGACGCCTGGACGCGCGTTCACGCTACCGGCAGCTTCTACGACCTCGATGGCTTCCGGGCCGGTGCCGTGCGGATCCGACCGTACGAAATCGAACTGGTCGGCGATGTCGGCGGGATGTCGCTCCTTCACCTGCAGTGCCATTTCGGGATCGACACGCTGTCCTGGGCGCGGCTCGGGGCGCGCGTCACCGGGGCGGACCTGTCGCCGGCGGCAATCGAGCTGGCGCGTCAACTCGCAATCGACCTTGGCTTTCCCGAGTCCCGATTCGTGCTCGCCAATCTGTACGACCTGCCGGCCGAGCTCGACGGCGCCTTCGACGTCGTCTACACCTCCCGAGGCGTCCTCGGCTGGCTGCCGGACATCCGAGCCTGGGCGCAGATCGTCGCGCACTTCGTTGCCCCGGGCGGGCGGTTCTTCATCACGGAGATCCATCCGATTCTGCAGACCTTCGAGAACGAAGGGGTGGCGCCCGGCGAACTGCGCCTGGCGTATCCCTACTGGGAGCACCAGGAGCCGCTGGTTTTCCCGGTCAAGGGCTCGTACGCGGACCTCGACGCCGACGTCGGCGACCAGTCCGAGTACGGCTGGGATCACGGTCTGGGCGAGATCGTGACCGCGCTGATCGACGCCGGGCTGGTGATCGAGAAGTTGGTCGAGCATCCCTTCCTCGACTGGAAGGTCGATTTCCTGGTGGAGGACGCCGACGGCCGCTACGTGCTTCCGGCCGACGCCGCCGGCGAGACGCCGCTGATGTTCTCGCTGCTGGCTCGCAAGCCGGCCTGATGCTCCGTCCGTCGTCAGGCGGTCAGGCGGGATCGAACCCAATCGCCGTCAGGAGGGTTTGAAGCCGAGCGCCCGCCAGGCCGGACCACCCGGCACCTCGATCAGCTCGACCAGCACCCCGTGGCAGGCTCGCGGGTGGATGAAGGCGACCGGCCCCTCCGCGCCCCGTCGCGGGGCCGTGTCGATCAACTCCAGCCCGTCGATCTCCAGGCGCAACAGTGTTTCGGCCAGGTTCCCAACTTCGAAGCAGACGTGGTGGAAGCCCTCGCCCTTCGAGGCCAGGAAGCGCGCCACCCCGGTCGTTTCATCGGTCGGCTGGACGAGCTCGATCTTCGACTCACCGACCTTGAGAAAGGCGATCCGGACCCGATCGGTCGGAACATCGATGATCATCTCGAGCTCCATGCCGAGCATGTCCCGCCACAACCCGAGCGCACCGTCAATCGAGCGGACAACGACCGCGACGTGGTGGACCTTGCCGATCTGCCGGAGGTGATCGGGGAGTCGCGAGCCCGGCGGCTTCGATGGCACGATGGCAGCGTACCCTGTCCGCCATCGTCGCGACCGAGCCCGCAAGTGCGATCGTGCTCCGCATACCTGTGCCGCGCGCGTTGGCGAATCGCCCTCGGGGTCAGACCGTGATGAGTTCGCGATGCTCGCCCCAGGCGAGCCGCAGGCGATCACTGATCTCGCCGACGGTGGCCTGGGCGCGAACCGCGTCGAGGATCGGCGGCATCAGGTTACCGTCGCCGCGGGCGACGGTCTCGAGCCGACCTATCGCCGCGGTCCAGCCAGCCTGCGATCGTTCCGCGCGAACCCGCCGGACACGCTCGATCTGGCGGCGCTCACCATCCGGGTCAATGCGCTGGAGGCCCGGCGTCGTCACCTCGTCGTCGCGGAATCGATTGACCCCGACCACGACCTGGTCGCCCGACTCGATCGCCTGCTGAACCCGGTAGGCGGACTCCTGGATCTGGCGCTGCTGGAAGCCGCCCTCGATGGCGGCGACGGTCCCGCCCATGGCTTCGATCTCGTCCAGGTAGGACCACGCCGCCGACTCGAGCTCGTTGCCGAGGCTCTCGACGTAATACGAGCCCGCCAGCGGATCGGGTGTTTCGGTCACGCCGGTCTCGTAGGCCAGGATCTGCTGGGTCCGCAGGGCCAGGCGCACCGCCTCTTCCGTGGGCAATGCGAGCGCCTCGTCCCGTGAGTTCGTGTGAAGGCTCTGGGCGCCGCCCAGGACCGCGGCGAGCGCCTGGATCGTCGTGCGGACCACGTTGTTGTCGACCGATTGCGCCGTCAGGCTCGAGCCCGCAGTCTGCACGTGGAACCGGCACATCCATGAGCGCGGATTGGTCGCGCCAAACCGTTCGCGCATGATCGCTGCCCACATCCGCCGCGCGACCCGAAACTTGGCCACCTCTTCGAAGAGTTCCGACCAGGCAGCGAAGAAGAACGAAAGTCGCCCGGCGAAGTCGTCTACATCGAGACCGCGGGCGACGGCGGCCTCCACGTATGCGATCCCGTCAGCCAGGGTGAACGCGAGTTCCTGGGCAGCCGTGGCCCCGGCCTCACGCATGTGATAACCCGAAATAGAAATAGTGTTCCATTTGGGCAGCTCGCCAGCACAAAACTCGAACACATCGGTCACGAGGCGCATCGACGGGCGAGGCGGGAAAATCCAGGTGCCGCGCGCGATGTACTCCTTGAGGATGTCGTTCTGGGTCGTCCCGGAAATCGCGGCGCGCGGCACGCCACGGGCTTCCGCGGCAGCGATATACAACGCGAGCAGGATCGGCGCCGTCGCGTTGATCGTCATCGACGTGCTCACGTTACCCAGCGGCAGGCCGTCGACCAGGATGGCCATGTCGGCGAGACTGGAAATCGGAACACCAACTCGCCCCACCTCCCCTTCCGCTTCGCGCGCATCGGAGTCGTAGCCCATCTGGGTCGGCAGGTCGAAGGCAACTGACAGCCCGGTCTGGCCCTGCTCGAGCAGGTAGCGGAAGCGCTGGTTTGTCTCTTCAGCAGTGGCAAATCCGGCGTACTGGCGCATCGTCCAGAGGCGGCTCCGATACATGGTCGGCTGGACACCGCGGGTGAACGGATACTCGCCAGGCCGCCCAAGGTCACGATCCTCCTCGAGTCGGACGGTGTCCGCCGGCGTGTACAGATCCCGGATCTGGATTCCGGAGGAGGTCTCGAAGCGGTCGCGCCGCTCGGGCGCCGACTGGAGCGCATGTGCCCGGACAACTTCGCGCCAGTGCTCTCGGCGAGGATCGTGGCCCTCGCCAGCGGGACGCGGCGGATGGCTCCCAGGCCGACCGCCCGGGGCCTCGTCGCCGCTCATTCGAGCACGAGCAGGAGGTCGCCTACCTCGATGGTCTGGCCAGGACCAACGGCAACGCGGGCAACGACGCCGTCTCGAGGCGCCCGGAGTTCGTTCTGCATCTTCATCGCCTCGACCACCACCAGCGGCTGGCCGCCGACGACTGGGTCGCCGGTGGCGATCGAAACCGCCAGCACCTGACCCGGAATCGTGGCCCGCATCTCCGTTGGTCCTGATCGGGCCGCGCCTGCGCTGCCGGTCCGGGCCCGTTCGCGCAGCGCCGCTCGTTGCGCCGACTCGATCTCGACCACGATCCGCCAGCCGTCGACGATGACCTCGCGCGTCGACAAGCCGAGCGCTCGGCTGGCCGCCGATGCCGCCGGCGCCAGCGGCAGCATGACCACCCGGTGGCGCAACGCGCGGTCCCCCTCCCCATCCACGAGGATTGCGTGGGTCGCGTCTCGTCGAACGAGCTGGATGGCGACAGCCTTGCCGTCGATGACGACGCGTCCGGCAATCGGCCCGATTTCGGGCTCGATCACGATCGGCGGCGTGCCTGGCACAGCCATCGATGGGGCGACCCGAGCCAGCACCGCCCGCGGACCAATCACGCGGGCGGACTTCGGCTCATCGCTCATCGTGGCCACCGATCGGTCCCGGCCTGTCGTCCCGCCGCCACCCAGCGGCCATTGCCCGTCGCCGGCGTGATGTTGCCCTGAGGGTGTACCGCGCCCGCGGACGAACCACCGGTCGCGCCACTGGGCAGGACACCGTTGTCGACAGCATCAAGCGCCGCCGCGAGCTGAGCGACCCGGGCGGCCTCCTCGAAGGAAGCCGCACCGTCCCAGTGCTCCCCGACCCAGGCGGTGGATAGCTCCGCGGCGCCGAACGACGCACTTCGGGCCACGAACTGGTGGAACGGAACGGTCGTCTGGATCCCGGCGATCTCGGTCTCGTCGAGGGCCCGGCGCAGGCGCGCGATGGCGGCGGCGCGATCGCCAGCGTGAACCATGATCTTGGCAATCAGGTTGTCGTATTCGGGCGCCACCCGATCACCGGCCTCGATTCCGCAGTCGACCCGCACGCCTGGGCCCGAGGGCATGACCCAGCGGCTAATCCGCCCGGGTGTCGGCGCGAAGTCCCGGGATGGATCCTCGGCCGTGATCCGCACCTCGATGGCATGGCCGGCGGGCTCGGCGGCCCGCTCGGCGGCGGCCGACGCCTCCGCTGATAGCGGCCAGCCGGCGGCCAACCGGAACTGTTCGCGCACGATGTCAAGGCCGGACACCAGTTCCGTCACGCCATGCTCGACCTGAAGCCGGGTATTGACCTCAAGGAAGTAGAAGGACCCGTCGGGGGCACGCAGGAATTCGGCGGTGGCCGCATTGCGCAGACCGGCGGCCGTCGCGACGGTGACTGCCAGGCGGTGCAGCTCGCGGCGCTCCTCGATGCTCAGCCCGGGAGCTGGCGCCTCTTCGACCAACTTCTGGTGCCGGCGCTGCAGGGAACAGTCGCGCTCACCGATGGCGACCACCCGCCCGAAGACGTCGCCAAGCAGCTGAACCTCGATATGGCGGACCGGGGCGATCTCGCGCTCGAGATAGACGGAGCCGTCGCCAAACGCCGCAGCGGCCTCGTGCGAGCCGCTGGCCAGCGCCGCGGGGAGCTCCGCCGGCGTCGCCACACGCCGCATCCCTCGACCGCCGCCCCCGGCCGCCGCCTTGACCAGGAGCGGATAGCCGATCCGTGCAGCGTCCTCGAGGATGGCCGCGATCTGATCAGCGCGTTCGACCGGCGCCGGCTCCAGGGTTCCCGGAACCGCGGCAACGCCGACGTCCCGGGCCGTCCGCCGGGCGTGCAACTTGTCGCCCAGGGCATCGATCGCGCCCGACGGCGGCCCGACGAACACGAGTCCGGCCTCCTCCACCGCGCGAGCAAAGGCGGCACGCTCGGCCAGGAATCCGTAACCTGGGTGGATCGCTTCGGCCCCGGTTTCGCGGGCTGCGGCGATGATGGCGTCCATCCGCAGGTAGCTCTGGGCCGGCGGCGGCGGGCCGACCCTGACCGCGAAATCCGCGAGCCGGACGAGCTGAGCGTCGGCATCGGCGTCGCTGTAGACGGCGACGGCCTCCATCCCGGCCTCGTGACAGGCGCGGATGATGCGGACCGCGATCTCGCCACGGTTGGCGACCAGGATCCGACGGAATGGCGGAGCCCCGACCTCCGATGCGATCAGCGGAGGGGCGCTGCTCTCGTCTTTGCGCAAAGACGGGTCAGGCACCTGGCCCCGTCCAGCCCCCGGCTCAGAGAGGGATGTTGCCATGCTTCTTCGGTGGGTTCGTGTCGCGCTTGTCGGCGAGCATCTCGAGGGCACGGATCAGGCGAGGTCTCGTTTCGGACGGCTTGATGACGGCATCCACATAGCCCCGCGCGGCGGCGATGTACGGGTTCGCAAACTCGGCCTCGTAATCAGCCACGAGACGGCGCTGCTCAGCCTCGGGGTCGTCGGCCGCCGCGATGGCATCCTTGAAAATGACGCCGACAGCACCCGCCGCACCCATCACCGCGATCTCCGCGGTCGGCCACGCGAAATTCATGTCGCCTCGGATGTGCTTGCTGCTCATGACGTCATAGGCACCGCCGTAGGCCTTGCGGGTGATCACGGTGAGCTTCGGAACGGTCGCCTCGCAGTAGGCATACAGCAGCTTGGCGCCGTGCCTGATGATCCCTCCGTGCTCCTGATCGACGCCGGGCATGAAGCCCGGGACATCGACAAAGGTCACGATCGGCACGTTGAAACAGTCGCACGTTCGGACAAACCTTGCGGCCTTGATCGACGCGTCAATGTCCAGGGCACCGGCCAGACTTGATGGCTGCTGGGCGACGATCCCCACGCTTCGACCACCGATCCGCGCGAAGCCAACAAGGATGTTGGTTGCCCAGCCGGGCTGGATCTCCAGGAAGTCCCCGTCGTCGATGACTCGCCGGAGGACATCGTGCATGTCGTACGGCAGGCGCGGATCGTCGGGCACAATCGTGTCGAGGGCAGCATCCATGCGCTCGGACGGGTCCTGCGTTGCAAGCCTGGGTGGCTCGGCCTGGTTGTTCTGTGGCAAATGCGCAAGTACCCGTCGCACGGCCTCGAGGGCCTGGGCTTCATCGGGAGCGGCGAGGTGGGCGACGCCGCTCCGTGTCGTGTGGGTCAGCGCCCCACCAAGGAACTCGGCATCGACGTCTTCATGGGTGACCGTCTTCACGACTCCCGGACCGGTCACGAACATGTAGCTGGAGCCCTCGACCATGATCGTGAAGTCGGTCATGGCCGGCGAGTAGACGGCGCCGCCCGCACACGGTCCCATGACCACGGAAATCTGTGGC
Source organism: Chloroflexota bacterium (assembly GCA_031431535.1). Taxonomy (GTDB): domain Bacteria; phylum Chloroflexota; class Limnocylindria; order Limnocylindrales; family CSP1-4; genus SPCO01. The sequence continues at coordinate 9,495 of JANPDO010000024.1, read as the reverse complement.
ACGACGCCGGACGCAAGTACGTTGCGCAGAAAGATCTCCGCGTACCCGCCGAGCGAAGCGACGCCCTCCTGGATTCGTGCCCCACCCGAGTCGTTCAGCCCGATCACCGGCGCACCGACCTTCATCGCCAGGTCCATGATCTTGCAGATCTTCTCCGCGTACGCCTCGGACAGCGAGCCACCGAACACCGTGAAATCCTGGCTGAACACGAACACCAGCCGCCCATCGATCAGGCCGTGGCCGGTCACGACACCGTCACCAAGGACATGGTTGTCAGCGAGCCCGAATTCGGTGGCACGGTGCATGACGAAGGCGTCGAGTTCGACGAACGACCCCGCGTCCAGTAGCAGGTCCAGACGTTCCCGGGCGGTCAGCTTACCCTGGCTGTGCTGGCGGTCGATGCGGGCCGCTCCCCCACCCAGCAGGATTTCCGCCCGCATCTGGTCCAGATGGCGCATGCGCTCATCATTCGTCGACACCGCCCGTTCAACCTCCCCACGTGTCCTTGTGCAAAGACGCCGACCCATCATAGTCGTGCAGTCGGCGGCTCGGATATCCACAGATTCGGTGAACAACTCGACAAGGCTGTGGAAAACCGCGTCGCCACTGGCGCCTCGCAGGGGGTAGCATGACGGCGCACATTCCGTCTCATCCGGCGATTGGCCGGCCGTTGAAGATTCGAGGTACTGACGACGTGTCGCAAGTGATCGCGATTGCCAATCAGAAAGGCGGCGTCGGCAAGACCACGACGGCGATCAACCTGGCTGGCGCGCTGGCGGAGCACAGCCTTCGAATCCTGTGCGTCGACATGGATCCGCAGGCCAATCTGACAGCAGGTCTTGGCATCAACCTCAACACGGTGGAGCGGTCGATGGCTGATGTCCTTGCGAATGGCCGCTCATCGATGAGCGATGTGATCGTCCGAACCGAGATCGCCGGCATCGATGTCGCGCCGGCGCACATCGACCTCGCGTCGACCGAGGGTGAGCTGTTCACCGCACTCGGTCGCGAGCAGATCCTGCGGGAGGCGTTCGAGGGGCACGTCGAGGGATACGACTACGTGCTGATCGACTGCCCACCGAACCTGGGTCTGTTGACGGTGAATGCGCTAGTCGCGGCGACAGGCGTCATCATCCCGGTGCAGACGCAGTACTACGCGCTGAAGGGCCTGAACAACCTGGTCAAAGTTATCCACGCCATCCGCCAGAAACTGAATCGAGACCTGCGCATCCTGGGGTTGCTGCCGACCTTCTACGACGGTCGCACCAACCTGGCCAGGGACATGCTCGACGAGTTGCGGGTCGTCGGCGATCACAATGTTTTTGGCAGCATCGTTCGCAACACGGTCAAACTCGGCGAAGCACCCCTCGTCGGGCGCCCGATCACGAGCTACGCGACAACAAGTGACGCGGCGCGGACCTATCGAGAACTCGCCCAGGAGGTGATCGACCTTGGCTCGAACTGATTTCCGCGCCGCGGCCGCCCGCCGTCTGTCCGAGGACACGCAGCTCTCGCCGGCCATCGTCAGCTTCCTCTCGCATGACGGTCCGACCCGTTCAGTCGGCGTCCGGGTCATTCGCATCGATCGAATTGAGCCGAACCCGGAACAGCCGCGCCTCGTCTTCGAGCAGGCGGCGCTCGACGAACTGGCGTCCTCGATCCGGGAGCACGGCGTCCTGCAGCCAATCCTGGTTCGCCCGCGCGGACCGAATACCTACCAGATTGTCGCCGGTGAGCGGCGCTGGCGAGCCTCCCGGCAGGCGGGCCTTGAAACTATCCCGGCGATGATCGAGGAGATCGACGACGACACGGCCCTCGAGATCGCGATCATTGAGAATCTCCAGCGGGAGGACCTCACCCCGCTCGATGAAGCCGCCATGTTCGACCGGATGATCCGCCAGCATGGCTACAGCATCCGCAAGCTCGCCGACAAGCTGGGTAAGGACAAGGGCTATCTCGAGAATCGGCTGCGACTGGCCGACGCCCCACCCGAGATCCGCGAGCTCGTGTCTTTGCGCAAGGACAGCCTGTCGCACGCCTACGAGCTTCTCAAGGTCGACGATGCCCCGAAGCGTCGCCGCCTGGCTGCCCAGGTCGCCCGCGGGGAGCTGACCCTGATCAAGCTCCGCGACAAGATCGAGGGTCGGCGAACGCCGCGGATTGCATCCGTCCAGCGGCACGACGTCGGCCCGGATGAGCCGCCGGCCGTCACTCAGCCATCGCCGGAGCGCGAAGCCGGTTGGCTGGATGCGGCGCGCGTGGTCGCCATCTCCGATGACTCGTTGATCAACGCCAAGCAGGGGCTCGCCGATGCGGTGGAGAACCTCGTTGCGGTCCTGCGTAGCCCGGAACTCCGCGGAATGATCCCGCAGACCGACCGCGTCAATCTCGCCAAGTACCTGACGATCGCCAAGCTCAAGCTCGAAAATGCCATCGCGATCGTGCGGAGCGACAACCCGGACTATTAATCTGGAGCTGATCCCGTTGATCCGGAGCTGATCCAGATCCCGGGCGCGTCAATCGATTTGCCGCTCGGCTACGAGGGCGCGTTGAGACCCGCGAGCCAGGCCGTCGCCAGCACGGCCACACCCACCGCCTGGATCTCCCAGGATCGCTGTCGTCTCAGTGGCGACCCGCGGCGACCGAGTGCCAGCCCGGCCACGATCACGAGCCCGGCAATCAAGGTGCCGAGGCGGATCGTCCCTGGCGTCTCGCGGAACCACAGGGACCCGCCAGCGACCAGGATCACCCCGACCATCACGACCGCCTGAACTACCCAGCTTCGGTCCGACCCCAGCCGCGTTGCCACCGATTGCCGACCTGCGGCGACATCGCGTTCCAGATCGGCCCGAGCGTTGGCGATTGCCACAGCCGTCCCCGCGGCCATCGCCGCGGGGAGCAACAGGGCGAGCGATGGCGGGAGACGGCTCGCCCCTCCGACCCAGGCGAAGATCGGGAGCAGAGGAACCCCGATGGCGTATGGGAGCCACGACCATGCCGTGCCCTTGGCCAACAGGTCGTAGCCGTACCCGACCGCGAGACCGACGAGAGCAAGCGCCAGGACGATCGGCCCGGATGGGGCTGCCAGCAGGAGCCCAAGGGTGCCGGTGACGCCGACGACGACGCGCGCCGCCCCGACCGATACGTTCCCTGCGGGGATTGGCTTGCCTGGCTTGTGGCCCGCATCTGCGCGTGCGTCGGCCACATCGTTAAGGGCGCCGATCGACATCTGCAGTGCGACCATGGCCGACCCGAGGCGGATTGCGGTCAGGTGATCCGCGCCCGCGACCAGCGCCACGGCCGAGGTCGCTGCACCGTCGAGCAACGACGGGAACGGATGAACGAGCCGCACGAGACCGGCCAGCCTTCGACCGACCAGCCACCCGGCTTGGGCCGAATCAGACGTAGACGATCTCGTCAAAGTTCGCCAGGAGATAGGCGATCAGCCGGTCACGACCGTCGCCAAGCTGGGAGCGGATGCCCGGCACGAGAGCGTGGAGCGTGACCGCCGGGACCATCAGTCGGCCGTTGGCATCTCGCCCCACGACAGCCGGCGGGCCTCCGCCGGTGGCGAACACGCGTTCGAAGCCGCGCTCATCAAGACCGGCCGTGCGGCGAACGTCTTCGACAACCTTGATCACGCCACGGCGGAGCGCCACGTCGCGCATCAATTCGGCCGCCCAGGCGTCGATCTGATCGTCTGTCTGCTCGATCAGGCGCGTTCGGTACTCGGTCGGATCGCCCGACAGGCCTGTCGCTGCCACGAATCCTCCTGTCTTGCTGGAGGGTCGAAGTATGCCAGACGCAACGTCGGCCGCGCGGCACCCCCGGAATCACGGACATTGGTCAGGCTACCCTCCTCCTGGTTGGCGACACCCGGACTAGTGTCGCCTCAGCGAATCCCTCGGGCCAGTGTCGCCGCTTGACTGCCCGTTCCCGTACGATTTGGGACGTGGACCCGACGATCAGCCTGGGGATGACCTTGCTCGCCGGTTGCGGCGTCATCGGCGGCCTTGGATTACTCGCCCGCGGCCTATTAACCCACCGATCGTCGATCCTGGTCGGTGACACTTCGACCTCGACGATCAGCTCCATCGCAGCCGGCGAGGTCCGGATCAGCGGCATCATCGAACCGGCCGAATTGACGCTTGTCTCACTCCTCCAGAGTGTGGCGTGCGTCTACTACCGAGCAACAGTCGGCCGGAGCGATGACACCTCGGCGATCGATACGGGGTTCGTCGAGGAGCGCTCGATTGGCTTCCGGGTCCGCGACGCCACCGGCAGCATCCGGATCTTCCCCCGCGGGGCGCGGTTCGATGCGCCGATCCGGTTCAGCGAGGACGGTGGCGTCCTGCGCGCCAGCATCTCGGGATTGTCCATCCGGACGGGCCCGGCCACGCGCACCGGAGAACTCGATCGCGAGGCCGCGATCGCCGAGCTGCTGCAGGTCCGGGACCCACGGGCCGAGGACGCATCTTCAGGTCTCGGGTACGACCAGAATCGTCGGAGCTACCGGGAAGCGCGTCTGGAAATCGGTGACGCCGTGACCGTAGTCGGGCGAGCCATCCCCTATTCGGACCTGAACGATCCGGTCGCGTCCGATTACGGGTCGGAGATTGACCTGCTCGAGTCGGATCCCGAGGTAGCCGCCGACCTGGCCGAAGCCCGAGCATCGGGCACCCTCGCCGGCGACCCGGCGACGGCCTGGGGCAATGCGGCGATCCCGGGATTTGGCATCGGCCGGCCGGCGAGCACCCCGGAGATCGATCCCGACGCGAGCCGCCTGCCACTGGCGACCGACGCGCAGGCTGCGCGCGCCGCGCAAACCTTCATGATCGACCCCGAGGCCCTGGTGCTTGTCTCATCGGCCGAGGCACCGTTGTTGATCGCGTATGGCACGCCCGGGGTGGTCATGGCGCGAAGCGAGTCGAGCTATGCCATGGGGCTGTTCGGCGCGGTCCTGGCGATCACGTCAGCGATGGCCCTCGCGTTCATGATCAACGAGGGCTTCATTGACGGAACCTCCTTGTTCGGAGGTATCGGCCTGTGACCCTGCCCCAGCTCGTCGCCGTCTTCGCCGTGGCCCTCGTCCTGTTGATCGCCGGCTTCACCGCGCTAACAAGCTACAACGCTGTCGTGGCTCTGCGGCAGCGGATCGACAAGGCCTGGGCCAACGTCGATGTGGCGCTCAAGCAGCGGCACGACCAGCTACCGAACCTGGTTGCGGCCGTCCGCGGCGCCATGACCTTCGAGCAGGATGTCCTGAGCGAGGTGACCCGCGTCCGCGCGGCATACGCCCCAACCGCGCCAATTCACGATCAGGCGGTCATCTCGGATCTCACGTCCTCCGCCATCCGATCCCTGTTCGCGGTGGTCGAGAACTACCCGGATCTGAAATCGCTAGCCAACGTAGCCGATCTGCAGAACGAGATCGAGCGCCTCGAGAACATGATCGCGGACCGCCGCGAGCTGCACAACGACCAGGTCTACCGCTACAACACGCGGATCGGCCAGGTGCCCGGTGTGCTGCTGGCGCCTGTCTTCGGATGGCGCATGCGCGAGTTCTTCGCCGCCGAGCCGGCCGAATCCGCAGATCCGGACACAAGCCTGCGGCCCACCTGATGGTGGCGGAATCGGGGGCAGCGGAACGGCGCGTCTGGCTGGTCCGCCACGGCGAGACCGAGTGGGCCCGACTCGGCCGCCATACCGGGCGCACCGATGTGCCCCTGACCGAGCGTGGACGCAACCAGGCGCGCGCGCTCGGCCCACGACTGGCCGGTCTTCGTTTCGCGCTCATCCTCACGAGCCCGTTGTCGCGTGCGGCCGAGACCGCTTCGATCGCCGGATTCGAGGACGCCGCGGTCGCCGATGTCGATCTGATGGAGTGGGATTATGGCGCGCACGAAGGACAAACAAGGGCCGAGATCCGGGGCAGCATGCCCGGTTGGACGATCTGGCGTGGACCCTGGCCGGGCGGCGAGACGATCGGACAGCTGGGCGTCCGAGCAGATCGCGTGATCACCCGACTGCGCGATCCGGCTGCCAACGGCGACACACTTGTCTTTGCGCACGGACACCTGCTTCGGGTCCTCGCCGCGAGGTGGCTCGGATTGCCCCCGTCGTCGGGCGCCCTTTTCGAGCTCGGAACGGCGACGCTGTCGATCCTCGGATGGGAGCGAGAACAGCCGACAATCGAGCTATGGAACGAGGCTTGCCAGCGGGCCTGAGGCCGAGGGCGATGGCTCCGGCGGTAGGATTCGAACCTACGACATGGCGGTTAACAGCCGCCCGCTCTACCACTGAGCTACGCCGGAACGAAGACGCGGGGGTGGCCCGCTCGCGCGCGGCCCCTGAGGGCAGCGGTCGGAAGGATACCCTACGTCGATGGTCGAGTCATTGGCGGACCATCGTCCTCCTCGACTCCATACTCGACGCTGGAGATGGGTTCGGCCTTGGCCAGATGCCGAAAAGGCTGCCTGCGGTCGCCAACATCGGAGCTCCGACGGGCCTGACCCGAGACCGCAGCGCGCCGGGCCGCGCGGGCTGGGCTGAGCCCCGGCATACTCCCCGCGTGACCGCCACGGAGCCGCTCATCTCCGCCAGCGACCTTGCGTCGCGACTCGACGACCCGCTGCTCCGGATCATCGACTGCCGCTGGTACCTGGGTCGACCCGGCGACGGTCGCGCCGCCTACGACGCGGGCCACCTGCCAGGTGCGATCCACGTCGACGTGGACGCCGATCTCGCCGTTCGTGACGGCCCTGGGCGCCACCCACTCCCCGACCCTGCCTCGTTTGCACGGCGGCTCGGGGAGCTCGGAATCGGCGATGAGCACCTTGTCGTTGCGTACGACGACCTCGGCGGCTGGGTTGCCGCCCGCCTGTGGTGGATGCTTGATGTGCTCGGCCATGCGCGCATGGCCGTTCTCGATGGCGGAATCGGCGCCTGGACCGCCGCCGGCCTGGCGCTCACCGACGCTGTGCCAGCATGGCCACCGACCGCTCTGTCGCTCGCGCAATCGTGGACCCGGACCATCGACCGCGACGCGCTGCGCTCGAGGCTGGGGTCGATGGTGCTGCTCGATGCTCGTGCGGCGCCGCGGTATCGCGGCGAGGTCGAACCGATCGACGCCTATCCGGGGCATATTCCGACGGCGGTCAATGCGCCGACCGACGGCAACCTCGGAGCCGACGGCCTCTTCCTGCGGGCCGCGGACCTCGTCGCGCGATTTGAAGCGCTTGGGATCGCTGGCGAGTGCGAAGGGCGGCCCTCGGACCCCGCAGTCGAGGTTGTCACGTCATGTGGCAGCGGCATTTCCGCGTGCCACAACGCCCTTGCCATGCGCGCCGCCGGCCTGCCGGACCCGATTCTGTATGTCGGCTCGTACAGCGATTGGACCGCGAGCGGGTACCCGATCGCCATCGGCCCCGAACCCGGCCACCCCGCCTGATCTGGCGGGGCCGGCCTCCGCGGTCCGGTCGTCACAGACTCGAGCGAGGCGCAGGCAGGTCGCCACCGACACCCGCCCGGGAGATCGCGCTGTGTGGTCCGCATTGCGGCGCGCGTCCAGCACGCCCGCTCCTACTCCAGGTAGTCCTTCAGCTTGCGCGAACGGGACGGGTGGCGGAGCTTGCGCAGCGCCTTGGCCTCGATCTGGCGGATCCGCTCCCGCGTGACATTGAATTCCTTGCCGACCTCCTCGAGCGTCCGCGCCCGGCCATCCTCCAGCCCAAACCGAAGCTGGAGCACCCGTCGCTCGCGCCCGGTCAGCGAATCCAGCACGGCCTCCACCTGCTCCTTGAGCAGCTGGTGCGATGCCGCCTCGGCGGGCGCCAGCGCCCCGCGATCCTCGATGAAGTCCCCCAGGTGGGAGTCTTCCTCCTCGCCGATCGGTGTCTCGAGAGAGACCGGTTCCTGCGAGACCTTGATGATCTCGCGGACCTTTTCCGGGGTGACCTGGACTTCCTGGCCCTTGGACATCGCCTCCGCGATCTCCTCGACGGTCGGCTCACGGCCCAGCTCCTGGAGCAGTCCGCGCGACACCCGGATGAGCCGATTGATCGTCTCCACCATGTGGACCGGGATCCGGATCGTCCGAGCCTGGTCCGCGATCGCCCGGGTGATCGCCTGGCGGATCCACCAGGTCGCGTAGGTCGAAAACTTGAAGCCCTTCTCGTAGTCGAACTTCTCGACCGCACGGATCAGCCCGATGTTCCCCTCCTGGATCAGGTCCAGGAACGACATGCCGCGGCCGATGTACTTCTTGGCGATCGACACGACCAGGCGCAGGTTGGCCGAGGTCAGCTGCTCGCGTGCATCCCGGCCGATCACCACGATCGTCCCGAACCGATGGCGGAGCTTGGTCGAGAGGGGCACCTCCGGATCAAAACCCATCTGCTTGAGCAGGTCCGCGTCGTTGCCCGCGGTGATCCAGCGCTCCAGCGCCGGATAGGCCACCTCGTCCCGCGTCCAGTCCCAGATGGCCCGCAGGCCGACGTTGTCGCGCGAGTCCAGATCGCCGTTATGGACGGCCATGTACGCCCAGTCCATCAACGGCAGGAACGTCTCGACGCCCGGTGACTCATTGTACGTGTGGACGAGCTTCTTGGCCTCCCGCAGGCGCTCGCGGGTGCCGTCCGACTGGGCATCCCGACCTGCCTTGATCAGGTGGAAGTCGGGCGATGCGACGAGCAGGTCGGCGGCGCCAGCATCGGCCAGCGCCTTGCGCGCGAACGCGTGCGCCTCCTCGCCGAACGGCAGGCGATGCTGCTGCTTGGTGGTCCGCGTCTTGCGCTCCGTGTCGTGGAGGGTCCATTCGTGGAGTGAGAACATGCCCTTCCAGGGGGCTTCGACCAGCTGCTCCCCGAGCTCAATCGCCTTGGCCAGGACGACCTCCTCCTCGGCTGTCAGGAGCGCGACCTTGCCGATTTCCTTGAGGTACATCCGGACCGGGTCATCGATCCCGATCATGTCCGCCGAGATAGCCTCGAGCTCCTCGGCGGTTGGCTCCTCGACCGCCTTCGCATCGAGCTTCGCCGGGGCGTCCGTCGGCATCCTGGCGACGGCCTCAATGCTGTCCTCAGGGACGAGAATGATCCCGACGTTCGCTCCGTCGGGCCCCTCCGGCCCGACATCGATGTCGTCGTCGTCGTCCTCGTCCTCGGCGACGGCCAGTCCCGCCGAGCGCGACGGGCGCATGCCGGCCAGCTTGGCCTCCTCCACGTCCGCCTTGGCGCGGCGTGGCCGTGCCAGCACAGCCTCCACGAGTTGCTTGTCGAGTGGGTCGGCGGACATCGTTACCTCCGGTGGCTGCTGAGCAGCCGGGTCTGGTCGCGGCGCCGGTCGAGCGACAGGCGCATTTCATTGATCTGGCGGCGTTCGAGCATCAACCGGTCGAGAGCGAAACCCTCGGCGGCCCCCAACGCCAAACCCAGGGCCCCCACGTAGTTATCGCTCCCTACGCCCAGCCCGACGACCACGACCTAGATAAGCAGC
>JANPDO010000023.1:0-8286 GCA_031431535.1 Chloroflexota bacterium | reverse complement strand
TGACCGGGTCCAGCCGATCTCCATCAAGCGCGACCGGGACGCCGCCCTCGAAGTCGATCGAAACCTCGACGGGCGCGGGCGCATCCGCCGGCGCGACCGACCATTCGTAGGCGTCCGCCGGGGGCGTGACCCACGGATCCTCCAGGATGCCGGTCTCGCAGGAGCGGCCCCACAGGTTGACGTCGATCGAGTAGGGGGACGCCTTGGTGATCGGGATCTCGATCCCGCGCTCGTTTGCGTAGTCGATCTCCTGATCCCGGGTCAGGCCCATCCCGACCCGCATCGGCGCGATGACCTCCAGCCCGGGGTCCAGCGCGTGCGTCGCCACATCGAAACGGACCTGGTCGTTGCCCTTTCCGGTACAACCATGCGCAACCGCGTCCGCGCCCTCGCGCTTGGCGACCTCGACGAGCAGCTGGGCGATCAACGGCCGGGCGAGGGCTGTCGCGAGCGGATAGGCCCCCTGGTAGAGCGCGTTGGCCTGGAGATGCGGCCACACGAAGTCCGTGACGAACCGCTCGCGCGCGTCCACCACGTAGGCCCGCGATGCCCCGGCTGAGATGGCGCGCGCCTCCACACCCGGGCGGAGCGAACCGCCACCGAGATCGACCGTGAGGGTCACCACCTCCGCCGAGTATTGCTCCCGGAGCCAGGCAACCGCGACCGACGTATCGAGACCGCCCGAGTAGGCGAGGACGACCTTGTTCATGCGTTGCGGACCTCCACGAGTGCATCGAAGCGCTCGAGCCAGCGCTCGAGGCGGGGCTCATCGGCAAACAGGACCAGGAGCGTATTGTCGCCCGCCAGCGTCCCTTCCTGCTCGCGCAGGGTCGATTCGTCGATCGCCTGTGCAATCACGCTGGCCGTGCCGGGGGTCCCGGTCAGGACCAGGGTCAGGCCGCTGCGCCCGATCCGCACCGGGATATCCGCGAGGATCCGCCGGAGCCGGTCATCCGACGCCGGGGTTGGGAGAATTGCGGGTGCATCCGCGGGCACGATGTACACGTGGCCGTTCAGGCCGGCCGCCTTGTGCAACCCGAGCTCGGTGATGTCGCGCGAGACGGTCGCCTGGGTGACCTCGAACCCCTGCTCCGTAAGGGCATCCACGAGTTCGCGCTGGCTGCCGACCGAGCGTTCGAGGACGAGTCTGCGGATCGCCGACTGGCGGAGTCGCTTGAGCTCATGGCCGGCGCTCACGACCCGGGATTCACCGATCATGCGACGCCGGCGCGGGCTTCCCGGGTCGCCGTGATTCGGGTGCCAAACGTCACGTCCGAGAGGGCGCGCTCCAGGGCGTTGGGAGCGGACGAGTCGGCGATGATCGCCTCCGCACCGCCCCAGCCCAAGGCTCCCAGGGCCGCACGGACCTTGGGGACCATCCCCCCGGCGATGACCCCCGACGCGATGAGCGCTTCAGCCTCGCCGACGGTCAGGGCGTCCAACCGTTGTCCGCTGGCGTCACGAACGCCGTCGACGTCGGTCAGCAGGACGAGCTGGCGTGCACCAAGCCCGGCGGCGATGCCGGCCGCGGCGTCGTCCGCATTGACATTGCACACGATCCCGTCCGCGTCCCGGGCGAGCGGTGCGACCACCGGCACCTGGCCGCCGACCAGAATTGCATCGAGCAGGTCTCGCCGCAGCCCGACCACGCTGGCAACCAGGCCGAGATGCGGGATCCGCTCGGCGATCAGCAGGCCGCCATCCACACCGGACAGACCCACGGCATCCACGCCGAGATCGCGGAGGCCCGAGACCAGCTCGCTGTTGACCACGCCGCGCAGGACGGCCGCGGCGACCTCCAGCGACTGGGCATCGGTGACGCGCAGGCCGCCCTCGAAGCGACTCGGAACGCCCAGCCTTTCGAGCCATTCCGTGATCCGTTTGCCGCCACCGTGGACCAGGACGACCGGGCGTCGCCGAGCGACCGCGGCCACTTCGCCGAGGACCTGGCGCTGGTCGGCGATCGTCGTGCCCCCGAGCTTGACGACGAGGATCTCGCTCATGTCCTGCCTCGCAACCGATCATTCATGTCGTGTACTCGGAGTTTTCGATCACATAGGTCTCCGTCAGGTCGCAACCGAAGGCCTCGCCGGTACCGGTGCCGAGCCCGAGGTCCAGGGTGAGGACGACCTCGGGGGTGTCCATCGCGGCACGCGCCGCCGCGCGATCAAACGTGACCGGGCCACCGCGCAGGCCATCGAACACGAGGTGGCCGGCGATCGAGATCCGAAGGGTCGACGGATCGACCGTCGCCTGGGTACCGGCACGGGTGGCTGCTTCATCTGGCCCGAGCCCGGCCGCCTCCAGGACGGAGGCGATCGCCAGGCGAGCATTGCCCGCGGCGCCCGCGATGCGACCCCAGTTCGGGTCCCGGCCGTGCGCGGCCGCCTTCACGAGGCTCGATGAGACCACCGATCGGGCGACGGCTCGTGCCTCGGCGTCGTCGTGGGCGCCCGTCACCGCGGCCGTGATGAGCGTCGTGGCCCCTTCGCCGTCGGCGGCCTGCTGGCGAGCGAGGTCGCGGGCGACCGCTTCGATCGCAGCGCCGAGGGCGGCAGCCGCCGGCGTGCCCGGCTCGGCGTCGGACGCTCCCGAAGCCCCCGAAGCCAGGACGAAGACGGTGTCGTTGGTGCTGGTGTCCCCGTCCACCGAGGTCTGGTTCCAGGTCCGCGCGGCGGCCGGTCGAAGCAGGCCCCAGAGCGTCTCGGGCGCGACCGCCGCATCGGTCAGGATGACGGACAGCATCGTGGCCATCTGCGGGTGGATCATCCCCACGCCCTTGGCGATCCCGCTGACGGTGACCGCCACTGACCCGCCGCGGGCTCCGGGCAGGTGCAGGGTGATCGTCGCTGTCTTGGCCTTCGAATCGGTGGTGCACAGCGCGACGGACGCCGCACGCCATCCCTCGTCATCGGCCGACAAGGACGGCACGAGCGTCGACAGGCCGCCGGCGACCCGGTCCAGCGGCAGGCGTGTCCCGATGATCCCGGTAGACAGGTGCAGGGTGCGGTCGATCGCCACACCGGCCACCCCGGCCAGTAGCCGGCCGACCTCGAGCTGGTCGGCGTCGCCGGCCGGACCCGTGGCGGCATTGGCGCAGCCACTCGTCGAAATGATCGCCTCCGCCCAGCCGAACCCGCCCCGCGGATCGCCCGATGAAGCCGCCAGGTTGGCACGAGACAGGCGCACGGGGGCCGCCGCGAACGCATTTGGCGTGAAGACGGCGGCGGCGGTGGCCGGCTCGCCGGTCACCATGATCACCGCCAGATCCGGGCGGCCCGAGGCCTTGATCCCGGCCGCCAGCCCGCCGGCCTTGAAGCCGGCAGGCAGGGCGGCGCGTCGCTCGACGGCTGGGAGGTCCGTCCTGGACATCGGGACAGGAGGCGGCAAGGTGGTGCTCATGGCGCCAGCGGGAGCTGCTCCAGTCCGGTGATCTCTGGTAGCCCGTGGACGAGATTGAACGCCTGGACTGCCTGGCCGGCCGCACCCTTGACCAGGTTGTCCTCCACCCCGATGGCCAGGATTCGATTGGTCCGCTCATCACGATGGACGTGGATGAGCACATGGTTGCTCCCGGTCACATGCTTGGTGGCCGGTGGCGCCGCGACCACGGACACGAACGGCTCGTCGGCGTAGGCCGCGGCGTACAGCTCGTCGAGTTCGCCCTGGGTGACCGGCCGGGTCGGCCGGACGTGGCACGCGGACAGGATGCCGCGGGTCATCGGGATCAGGTGCGGCAGAAAATCGACCGCGACGGTCCCGGGGTTGGCGCCCGGATCGAGGCCCTCCCGTGCGCCGATCGCGGCCAGTTCCTGCTCGATTTCGGCGACGTGACGGTGCCCGCCCAGGCCGTACGCCTTGACGCTCTCGTTGACCTCGGCAAAGCCGAGATCCGGCTTCGCCTCCCGGCCAGCGCCCGAGACGCCACTTTTGGCATCCACGACAAGGTCCGCGATGAGCCCTGCCCGAACAAGCGGCGCGAGGGCGAGCAGGGTTGCGGTCGGGTAGCAGCCCGGCGCTCCCACGATGGCAACCGGCGCATCCACGAGGGAGGCCAGCTCCATGCGATGCAGTTCGGGAAGCCCATACACCGCCTGGCCGAGGAGGTCCGGCCGAGGGTGCTCGAAGCCGTACCAGCGCGGATAGTCGGCCGGGTCGCGAAGGCGGAAGTCCGGACCCTGGTCGATGATGGCGACGCCTGCGGCGACGAGATCCGGCACGAGCGCGGCGGCCGCTCCGTGTGGCAGCGCGAGAAACACGGCATCGAGCGCCCCGATCTCGGGTAGCTCAGCGTGAACCGTGAGGCCCGTCGTCGCGAGGTGCGGGTGGATCCCGGCAATCGGGTCATGATCCCGCCCGCGACCAACCAGACCGACCAGGTCGACATTCGGGTGGCGCGCCAGGAGGCGCACGAGTTCCGCCCCGACATAGCCGGTCGCCCCGATGATCCCGACCCGGATCCGTCGCGGCCCGCCCGCAGCGTCGATCCCGCGCGCCGAGCGAGGGAGGAGCCCCGTGGCGGAGATGGGAAGGGTAGCGGTCATGGTGGCATGACTATACAGTCTCGATGCATAGTCATGCAATCATCAGTCTTGGTCAGCGCCCCGCACCGGGCTCAGAGATCGCCCTCGAATGTGTCGCAGCTGGCCGGATCGCCATCCTGATAACCGGTCCTGAACCAATCCTGCCGCTGCACGGACGAACCGTGCGTCCACGAGTCCGGATTGACCTGACCTTGCGTCGCCTCCTGGATTCGATCGTCGCCGACGGCAGCCGCGGCATCCAGCGCGTCGGCGATCTGTGCGTCGGTCAGCGGCTCCAGGAACCCCGTACCGGCCGCATGGTTGGCCCAGACGCCCGCAAAGCAGTCGGCCTGGAGCTCCGTGCGTACGGCGCGACTGTCCGCTCCGGATCCGCCACCACTCGCGTCGAGGACGCCGAGCAGATCCTGGACGTGGTGGCCGTATTCGTGGGCGACCACGTAGCCCTGGGCGAGCGACCCACCCTGCGCTCCGAACCGGTCGCGCAGGTCGGCGAAGAAGTCGAGATCGATATAGATCAGCGCATCGGGCGGGCAGTAGAACGGGCCGGTCGCTGAGGTGGCCGTCCCGCAGGCGCTCGAAGTCACGCCGGAGAAGATGACCGTGTCGGCCGGCTGGTAGGTTTCGCCGGATGCGGCGAACGAGTCCGTCCAGTAGCTTTGAATGCTGTTGACATAGCCGAGAATTCGACAGTCGTCGCGCTCATTCGCGTCCTGGCCGGTCTGACAGTCCGTTGCCATGGCGGAGCTTTCCGGGCCGACCACGGCGCCGGGCTCCAGGAGCGGCCCGAGATCGGTCGGGTTTCCGCCCAGCAGGGTATAGACCAGCAGGATGACGATCCCCAATCCGCCTCCCCCAAGGGCCACGCCGGTTCGACCGCCGGGCATGCCTCGACGATCGGTGATCTGGCCCGGATCGAGCCTTGCATTGGGGTTAAACGACATGCATGGACCTCACAGGTGAACGTCCCGTCATTGTACGACCCACCTGATCACGTTCCTGCACCGACCCACGACTGGAGTGGTCACAGGCACATGACAGTTCGCCGGCGCAGGGCGCATCGGACAGGGCGAAGTTTCTCGCCCTCAGATCCAGCGGCGCAAGCGAGCGACGGCGACGACCCCGACGGCAAGGCCGATCATGACTGCGAGCACATACGCGAAGTTGCCCGTGTCCTCGAACAAGGGCAGCCTGAAGTTCATGCCCATCACGCCGGCCATGACCACGGACGGCAGCAAGATCGCGGACAGGATGGTCAGGATCTTCATCACGTCGTTGTTCCGCTGAGCCGCCCGGCCCATGAAGATATCGAAGGTCCCGAGCAGGGCATCGCGCGCCGTGTCGATGGCGCCAAGCGCGCGCTCCAGCCGGTCCATCAGGCCCGGCCACGGCTGGCCAATCCTTTCTTCGACTCGCATTTCCGGTCGAGCCAGGGTGGCAAATGCCTCGCGGTGTGGTGCCACGACTCGGCGCGTCGCGGCAATGCGCCGGCGGATCTCCACGATCTCGGCGAGGAATTCGCGGTCGTCGGTCCCGCGCAGGGCCCGAGCGTCGAGCGCATCGATGGCCAGCTCAATCTCCTCGACGACGAGGAAGTATCCGCCCAGAACCTCGTCGACGATCGAGGAGAGGAGGTCGGCGGCCCGGAGCTCACCCAGGCGGGTCTCGCCGGTCAGTCCG
Organism: Chloroflexota bacterium; assembly: GCA_031431535.1. Taxonomy (GTDB): domain Bacteria; phylum Chloroflexota; class Limnocylindria; order Limnocylindrales; family CSP1-4; genus SPCO01. The sequence continues at coordinate 2,065 of JANPDO010000023.1, read as the reverse complement.
GCTCGATATCGCTCGATGGCCGGAAGCTGGCCGCGATGGACGGTCACGACCACGTCATTGCCGGCGACGATATCCAACTCCGTTGGCGCGATGGGAAAGGACCCTTCGGCCGAAGGTTCGAACGCCTGGATGGTCAAGTGAAGGTAGTCGCTGGTCCGCGTCGAGCGCACTGTTCCGGAGTCTTTCCCGACCCGAACCAGCTCGCGGGCGTCGAGGCCAAGCGTATCCGCCAGGTCCGCGAGGACGTCATCCGCCTGGTCGCGATCGACGTCGATCCAGAGCAGCTGGTGCTTCTTGATCGACGCGATGGCGTCTGCCCAGGACGCGACCTCACGATCACGTCCCTCCGCATCGAACAGGCGAGCCGCGGGCACTCCCACGCCGGTCAGGATAGGGTCGAGAGAAGCATTGCGCTGACGACCGCAACGAGCGCCAAGGCATGTTGGAGGACGATCATGGATCGGTCGGTCGGCGCATTGCGCGCCTCGACTGCGTTGGATAAGACAGGCATCGTCGATTGGACCTCTCCGATTCGGCGCCACGGAACTCCGCGTCGCGGACATGGTGCCCAGCCGTAGGCTGCATGCGTAAGAGACGACGGCATCGTCGGCATATCGCCCGTATTGCGATCGCAAGACCGTGTCACAACCGGATCGCGCAAGCCGATGGTCCGGCGTTTATGCCGTTGTTACGCCGCGGCGCCTCCCCGTAGTCGTGACAGACCCTTGCCCGGCTGACCATGGGTAGTACGCCCGGTCTCGGGAACGTTGCCCGGCTGGCGAGCAACAATCATCGTCGGATGAGGAGTGCAACATGAGCATCATCGCGTGGATCGTCCTCGGCGCCATCGCCGGATATCTGGCTGGCTTCTTCGTCAAGGGTGACGAGGGCCTCGGTGTGATCGGTCACATCGTCCTGGGCATCGTCGGCGCCCTCGTTGGGGGCTTCCTGGCCGGCGTCCTGTTCAATTCGAGTCCGATCGACGGCCCGCTCGATATCAGCTCAATCGTCGTTGCGACCATCGGGGCCGTGATCACGGTCATGGTCGTGGGCATGTTCACCGGGAGGACGCGGATGGGTCGCGGGCCGGTTTGACTTCACGCCGGGCCACGAGCTCGAATTTCGAACGCACTCGCTAATCACCACGGAGCGGCTGGGGCTGCTCTCGTCTCGCACGGACGGTCCGACACCCTCGGGCCGTCTGTTGCGTTTCTGCGATGGCGGACCACAACCGGGCCTGCAGGATCACGGCCGTCAGTAGGCCTTGCGCCCGCCTGACCACGCATCGCAATCAGGTGTCGGCCGCCGAACACGTTGCCTGACCCCGCCAGGCCGGTCGCTCCATCCGTGATCCGCCGTGTACCGCGGACGGCACAAACCGTTACGTCGCTGTAGTCCCCGCAATGGGACGCTACCGATTGAGTCCGCGGGCATGCCGCGGTCGCCAACGTGCCACCAGCTTGGCTGTGAATTTCGGCCGGGTGGCCGACCAGGAGGAATGTATGACAACCCAGTTCTCGCGCTCGCTTGGATTCAGTCGTGCCACAGCCGTGCTCTTGGGCGCCATCCTGATGGTCGGCCTGTTGCCTGGCGCCGTGTTGGCCGTCGTGCCCGGGGCGCCATCAACGCCCGACCTCGCGCCGGCAGGCGACACCGGCAGTAGTAACACGGACAACGTCACCAAGACGCTCAATGGACTCGTGTTTGGCGGCACGGCGGAGGCGAGCTCGACCGTCAGGATCTACGGCGGCGCCGTCGAGATTGGCTCCGGCCTGGCCAGTGCCGGTGGTGTCTACTCGATCCCCACGACCGTCGCTCTGCCAGACAACACGGCCAGCCTGATCACCGCGAAGGCGACGAACGGCGATGGCGAAGGAGCGCCGTCGAGCCCGCTGACCGTCACGACCGACAACACGGTTCCGGATGCGCCGTCGCAGCCTGACCTGGACGCCGCCAGCGATACCGGCACCTCGAGCTCGGACAACGTCACGTCTGACACGACCCCGACCTTGAGTGGCACTGCTGGGGCCAACGCCACCGTGCAGTTGTCCGCCAACGCGACCGT
>JANPDO010000022.1:0-5148 GCA_031431535.1 Chloroflexota bacterium | reverse complement strand
CATCCCAGGCGGACAGCCCGCCCTGCTGGACGAAGGCATCGAACCGGCCGTTCGCGACGTAGGCCAGCGCAAGCGCAGCGGAGCCCATCGAGCGCGAGATCCGGATCTGCCTTCGCACGTTCCGGGCGCGCGTCGTCGCGCTTCGGCCGCCCAGGGCCATCGAGATCACGAAGTCGGAGAGCGCCTCCTTGGCAGAGGCCCGGATCGGACGCCCGTTGAGGGTCGCCGGACCCTCCGCGGTGGCGCCAAAGGCGTCGTCGCGGGTCGGATCCACGATCACACCGACCGCCGGCACGCCATCGATCACGAGTCCAATCGAAACGCAGAACACCGGGATGCCGTTGGCGTAGTTGACCGTCCCGTCGAGCGGGTCGACGATCCAGACCCGGCCCCGACCCGAGGTCGGAGCCTCGCCGCCGATCGCCTGATGTTCGCCAGTCTCCTCGGCCAGGATCGCGTCGCCCGGAAACCGCTGCTTGATCGCCGCGACGATCAATGCCTCCGACTGATGATCCGCTTCGGTGACCACATCGCGGGCGCTCTTGTAGTCGATCTGCTCCAGGCGTTCGTAGCGATCCATGAGCAATTCGCCGGCTCCTCGCGCGAGATCGAGACTGAAGTCGAGCTCGTCGGCCAGCGCGGTGCCGGATGCAGCAAGGGCCAATGACTCCGCCGACGCGGTCACGGGGCGCTGCACTCGATCGCGAGGTCCCGAACGGTGGCGCCCAGGCCGGTCACGCGCTTGGTGAAGGTGACCGTCTGACCCGGTTCGATCTCCGGGCTGAGCAGGAGACCACCAGGCAGACCGTTGCGGTCGGCCGGATCGGTCAGCCGACAGGTCGTCCGACCGGCGCTCGACCCGTGATTGGTGACGGCCAGCGTCACCGCCAACGCATCGCCGTCGGGCGCGACCCCGGACAGGACCGGGGTGAACGGCCCAACACCGGACACCGCCAGGCGCGCAACGAGCGCCAGCAGCACGATTGCCGCGACGATCCCGATGAACGCCGTGCCGTGGACCTGGCTGGCTGAGACATCCTTCAGACCCAGCGGATTGCAGTCCTCGCAGAGTCCAACCCCCTGAGCCACGGGCGCCCCGCATCGGACGCAGGCATGGGTCGGCTCGGACGCGGTGGCGAGGGTAGAAGGAACGGTCACGCCGGTGATGGTGCCATGAACGGGACGAACGGGCGCCCTCGCCCGAGTTCGCCCACGTCACCCGCGCCGCCCTGGGCGTTCAAGGCGAAGGCGCCGCAGGAGGACCGGACGCGGCAACGCACGCATTGGGCGTCCAGGGCGGCGCGACTACCAGCGATCGGTGGCTGCTACCAGGGCATCGACATCGGCGGTGGTGCGCGCCAGGACGATGGCGCCGTCCGCGCCGGCTTCATGCCAGCGCGCCCAGGTTTCGCGTGGCGCCGACACCCAGGGGTGATCAGCGATCGGTTCGTCGCTCAGCCAGTCCCCTTGGAACCCGACCAGGATCATCTGATCCTCGCGGCGGCGCCCATTGGCGGCCAGGGACTCGAGATAGGTCGGCAGGTTCGCCTCGAAGTTGTTGTCGAAGGCAGTCCAGCCGTCACCGATCCGCCCGGCCAGCCGGGCGCCGGCGCGGGTCTCCCCACCGATCAGGATCGGCGGCGGCGGGATGGGCACCGGGAACGCGGCAGCCTCGACGAGCGGGTAGTACGGGGACGGCCGGGTCACCGGTCCCCCACCCCACATGGCGCGCAGCACCGCGACTGCCTCCTCCAGTCGGGCGACTCGCTCGGCGATCGCTGGAAAGTCGATCCCGTACGCCTCGTGCTCGCGCGGGGCTCCGCCGGTGCCAATGCCCAGCACCAGCCGGCCACCGCTGGCGATCTGGAGGGTGGATGCCATCCGCGCCAGGAGAGCTGGATGGCGGTTCATCACGTTGAGCACGAACGGGCCCACGGTCGCGCGCTGGGTGACGGCGGCGGCCATGGCCAGGATCGTCCAGCCCTCGACCACCGGCACGCGGATGTCGCCGCGGCCCATGAAGTGATCCCAGCCCCACAACCCGGCATACCCCGCCGCATCAAGTCGCCGAGCGCTCTCGAGCCACCAGCCAGGCTCGGCCCGGATCGCCCGCAGGCATACCCCGATCGGGAGGGCATTGGCCGCGCGAGTTTCGGGCCCCATCTAGAACCTGGTTTCGAATAGGCGGACATCCTCGTCGGCCATCGCGTGGCCATCGCCGCGCGTTGGCGCCAGCGCCGCCATGGCTCCCAGCGCGTCAAGGTCCGCCGGAAACCGCCCGATCAGATCGAGCACGACGGCCTGGATCCGGGATGCGTTCTGCGCGAACACCTCGATCACGCTCATCGCGTTCACGGCTTCGGTCCCCTCGTGAACGCCCGCGTCGTAGTCGGTGATCAGGCTGATGTTGACCACGGCCATCCCAAGCTCCCGGCACAGCCACGCCTCTGGGTACTGGCTCATGTTGATGACCTCCCAGCCCGCATCGCTGAACCACTTGGACTCCGCCTTGGTCGAGAAGCGCGGTCCCTCGATCACGACCACCGTGCCGCGCTCGTGGACCTCGATCCCGTGGTCGCGGATCGTGTCGATGGCCAGCCGGCGCAGGACCGGGTCGTAGATCTCGGCCGACGACAGGTGGGTTACGATCGGGCCGTCGTAGAACGTGTCGATCCGTCCGTGGGTCCGATCCACGAACTGGTCGCACACCACGAAATCGCCCGGCTTGACCGCCACCTGGAGCGATCCCGCGGCGCACGGCGAAATCACCGCCCTGACCCCGAGCGAACGCATCGCCCAGACGTTGGCCCGGTAGTTGATCTTGTGCGGCGGGATCGTGTGGCGTCGACCGTGGCGCGGCATGAACGCCACTTTGCGACCGGCTACGTCGGCCAGGAAGACCGAGTCGGACGGGGCCCCATACGGCGTGTCGACCTTGACTTCGCGAACCTCGTCAAGCAGCGAGTAGAACCCTGAACCGCCGAAAACCCCGATCTCGGCCCTGTTCCCCACGCGGCGCCTCCGTCTATCGGCCGCCCATCAGACACGCGGCGGGCGGTCCCGATTCTAGGCGTGCCGGGCTAGGATGCGCTGCGACGAGGAGGCACGATGGCGGAGGACTGGCAACAGGGCGACGGTTCGGCGGCCGACCGCCTCTGGCTCGCTGATTGGCGTCGCCAAATCGCCGGGTTGTACTTAGACGTGCGATCCCGATCGGCAGCGGGCCCGGAGGCCGCGCATGACCACTGGCGACGGGAGCGCGAGCGGCTCTTCCGTGACCATCCCCAGTCCCCGGTTCCGCCCGATGCACGGGCGGGGTTTCGGGCGATCCACTTCCCCTATGACCCCGCGTTCCGGTTCAGCCTGAGCGTCCAGCCCGCCCCGTCTGATGCGCCGGGAGGTCTCGAGCTCCAACTTCCGAACGGTGGCACAGACACGCTTGCATTTACCCGGATCGGGCGGGTGGAGATCCCGTTCGCCGACCGTCCCCGCCAACTGTCCATTTTCTGGATGGCCGGCTACGCGGGCGGCCTGATCATCCCGTTTCGGGACGCTACCAACGGCACGGAGACGTATGGAGCGGGGCGCTACCTGGTGGACACGGCCAAGAGCGCGGATCTCGGCGGTGATCCCGACGTAGGGACGATCATCCTCGACTTCAACTTTGCATTTCAGCCGTCGTGCGCGTTCGATCCGCGCTGGGCATGCCCGCTGGCGCCACCCGAGAACCGCCTGGACATCCCCGTTCGGGCCGGGGAACGCCTCGCCGGGGAGCGCCTGGCCGGGGAGCCGCCGGGCTGAGCCGGATCGATGGTCGGCGCCGCGACGCCAGCGTTCGGCCCGCTCGCGTACCATCGGGGGCGTGACCGACAGCCCCAGCGCGATCCGCGCAACCGACGCCGCCCGCCTCACGGACGAGGTCCGGGCGTTTCTCGACAACACCCGGGTCGCGACGATTGCCACCCTCGATCCGGACGGGACCCCACGTCAAGCCGTCGTCTGGTACCGGGTCGACGGGGATGAGATCGTGCTCAACAGCGCGGTCGGGCGACGCTGGCCAACCAACCTCGTCCGCGACACGAGAGTGGCCCTCACCGTGATGGACCGCGACGGGTACCGCTGGGTTGGCATCACCGGCCGGGTGACCCCTGTCGAGGACCAGCCGACGGCGCAGGCTGACATCGCCGAGATGGCCCGTCGCTATCACCGCGACGAGCCGGACGAGGCGGAGACGATGATCGCGGAGAGGTTCCAGAAGCAGGTCCGGATCAGCTTTCGACTGCGTCCGACAACGATCGTGAACTACGTTGACTGAGTCGCCTCGCTTCGGACTCCAGCTCTGGTCGCAGCAGACGGACTGGCCCGGGTTTCGCAACGCCGCCCTGGCAGCGGAGGAGTCTGGCTGGGATTCGGTCTGGACCTGGGACCACCTGCTGGCGATCTTCGGACCCTGGGAGCAACCGATCCTCGAGGGCTGGAGTGTCCTGTCCGCGCTTGGCCCGCTGACATCGCGGGTCCGGCTCGGGCTGATGGTCGGTGCCAACACGTTCCGGAACCCGGGGCATACGGCCAAGCTCGCGACGACCCTGGACCACCTGTCGGATGGGCGGGCCGTGCTTGGCATCGGCGGGGCTTGGTTCGAGCGCGAGCACGACGCATTCGGCCTGGACTTCCCGGGCATCGGTGAGCGCCTGGACCGGCTCGATGAGGCGGTCATGCTGATGCGGCGCCTCCTCGATGGCGAGCGGTTCAGCCACGAAGGCCGGTTCTATACGATGCGCGACGCCCTGTGCGAGCCGCGGCCGATCCAGCCGCATCTGCCGATCCTCGTCGGGGGTTCCGGGCCGAAGAAGACCTTGCGGACCGTGGCCCAGCACGCGGACGGATGGAATACCTCGGGCACGCTCGACGAGGTCCGCGCCCGGCTGGCCATCCTGAGCGAGCATTGCGAGGCCGTCGGGCGTGATATCGCCACGATCGAGAAGACGGTGAGCTTTCCGATCGTGCTGCGAGACGACACCGCCGCGGCGACCGCGGTGGCGGGGGCCCTGCTCGACCGGAACGGAGTCGCAGACATGGGCAACGGGCCAGCGCTGCTCGGCTCACCGGCCGAGGTGGCCGACCATATTCAGCCGTTCGTCGAGATGG
>JANPDO010000021.1:0-11443 GCA_031431535.1 Chloroflexota bacterium | reverse complement strand
ACCGCCGACAGGAGGGCGATGGTGTACGGGTGGAGCGGGGCGCCATAGAGCTCGGCGGTCGGCGCACTTTCCACGATCCGCCCGAGATACATGACCGCCACGTCACTGCTGATCCGCCGCACGATCGCCAGATCGTGAGCGACCACCAGGTAGGTCAGGTTGAGCTCGGCCTGGAGCCGTTCGAGCAGGGCCAGGATCTGGGCCCGGATGGAGACGTCGAGCGCACTGATCGGCTCGTCGGCAACGATCAAATCGGGATGGAGGGCGAGCGCCCGGGCGATCCCGATTCGCTGCCGCTGCCCGCCGCTGAACTCGTGCGGAAACCGGTCCGCCGCGCGGGCGGACATGCCCACGAGTTCGAGCAGCTCCACGACGCGCGCCGCCCGTTGCGAGCGCGATCCGATCGAATGAACTTCGAGCGGCTCCTCCACGATCGACCGGACCGTCATGCGCGGATTGAGGCTGGAATACGGGTCCTGGAAGATCATCTGGAACCGCTGCCGGAGCCGGCGGAGCGGCTCGCCACCGAGCGTCGCGATCTCCTGGCCGTCGAACCGGACTGACCCTTTCGTGGGGTCGAGCAGCCGAACGATCGCCCGTCCGGTCGTCGTCTTGCCCGACCCGGATTCGCCGACGAGGCCGAGCGTTCGGCCGCGAGCGATAGTCAGGCTGACGCCGTCGACCGCCTTGATGATGTCGCGGCTCGCCCGCCAGCCGATCCGTCCGCCGACGCTGAAGTGAACTTCGAGGTCCTTGACCTCGAGCAGGGGTACGCTAGTGACTGGCGCCACCGCGGAGGCGGACGTCATCCCGGTCATCGCCGTCACCGGGCGTTCGCAGCAGCCAGCGCCGGGTTCGGGGCCGCCACGAAGCCCTGGCGCAACGGCCGGCCGCCGGCCACCTCATCGGGCGTCGCCGGGTTGTGGCAGGCCACGAGGTGGCTCGCCGCCGGCCCGGTCGTGATCACGGGCGCGACCGGGTCGTCAGCCGCCAGCAACGGGTTTTCTCGCCAGCACGACGGAAGCCGCCAGGCGCAGCGCGGGGCGAACGGACAGCCTTCGGGCGCCTGCGTTCCATCGGGTGGCGATCCTTCGATCGGGCGAAGCGCAGCCGGCTCCTGGTCGATCCGGGCGATCGAGTTGAGCAATCCGATCGTGTACGGGTGGCGAGGTCGGGCGTACAGCTCCGGGGTGGCCGCCGTCTCGACGATGTAACCCGCGTACATGACGGCGGTCCGCTGGGTCATGTCGGCCACGACGCCAAGGTCGTGGGTGATGAGCAGGGCCGCCGTGCCCGATTGCGCGGTCAGTTCCTTGATCAGATCGATCATCTGGGCCTGGATCGTCACATCGAGGGCCGTCGTCGGCTCGTCTGCGATCAGGAGCTTGGGCTTGAGCGAGAGGGCGATCGCGATCATGACGCGCTGGCGCATGCCGCCGCTGAGCTGGTGCGGGTAGGTGCCCAGCCGCTTCTGGCCATCGGCGATACCGACCATCCCCAGCAGTTCCACCGCGCGCGCTCGGGCCTGGGCGGGCGTCAGGTCCTGGTGGGCAAGGATCCCCTCTGTCAGCTGGTTGCCGATCGTCATCACGGGATTCAGGCTGGTCAGTGGGTCCTGGAAGACCATGGCGATTTCGGTGCCCCGGATGCTCCGCATCTCGGCTTCCGGGAGCCCGAGCAGGGACCGACCGTTGAGGAGGATCTCACCTCCCTCGATCCGGCCTGCCGGCACCGGCAACAGCTGGGTTATGGCCAGGCTGGTCACGCTCTTGCCGCAGCCGGATTCACCAACCAGACCGAGCGTTTCGCCGGCCGCCATCTCGAAGCTGACGCCATTGACGGCATGGATCGTCGCCTCATGGGTCTGGAAGCGCACGACCAGGTCGCGCACGGACAGCAGGGTCATTCGAGGGTCGTCCGGGAGGTCATCGGGGGACCTTCAGCGACTTCATCTGGGCATCAGCGCCGAGCCCCACTGGCCCGCGGATCGAGGGCATCGCGGAGCCCGTCCCCGATGAAGTTGATCGACAGGACGGCGATCGCGATGGCGGCACCGGGCGCCATCCACAGCCACGGCTTCTGGGTCAAGACGCCGACGTCCGTGGCCGCCTGGAGGTCGCCCCCCCAGCTCGCATCGGGTGGCTGGATGCCCAGACCCAGGACAGACAGCCCAGCCTCGATGATCATCGCCTCCGCCATCCCGAAACTGGCCAGGACGACCAGCGGGCCCGTCACGTTGGGCAGGATATGGCGAAGGATGATTCGCCGGTCGCGAGCGCCGATCCCCCTGGCCGCCAGCGTGAACTCGCGTTCGCGCAGGGACAGGAATTCACCGCGGACCAGGCGGGTCACCGCCGGCCAGTTGAGCAATCCGATCACGATCATGATGTTCAGGGGGCTGCGGCCGATCAGCGGGATGACGGCCAGGATGATCAGCAGGGCCGGGATCGCCATGACTGTGTCCGTCACGCGACCGATGATCGCGTCGGTCCAACCCCGTCGGTAGCCGGCGAGCGAGCCCAGGGTGATCCCGATCGCGAGGTAGATGCCGACCGCGACGACGCCGACCGACAGTGACACGCGCGCGCCGTGCATCAGGCGTGACAGCACGTCGCGCCCGGATCGGTCAGAGCCCAGGATGTGGCTAAGGCTGGGCGGTTTGCCAAAGGCCTTTACGTCGACCTCGGTTGGGCTATACGGTGCGATCACCGAGGCCAGGATGGCGATCACGGCCAAGGCCACCACCAGGATCAGGGAGGTCATCGCCAGCCGGTTTCGCCGGAACCGTCGCCAGGCCAACTGGCGAGGCGACAGCGGCGGACGAAGCGAGAGGTCCGTGGTCGGCTGCCAGATCGGGAGTTCCGGGCCGATGGGCCCCTCGTCCGGACGCGCGATTGCCGTCATCTGACGCGGATCCGCGGATCGACGAAGGCGTACGCCACGTCGGTGACCAGGTTGGCGACGACGATCGCGGTCGAGGTGAGCAGGCCGACGCCCATGATCGCGGCGTAGTCGTGCTCGCGCGTCGATTCGATCGCGTACTGTCCGATCCCGGGCCAGGAGAACAGGGTTTCAACGAAGATCGCCCCGACGATGAGCGACGGCATGGAGAGCCCTAGGACGGTAACGACCGGCAAGAGCGCGTTCCGCAGGATGTGTCGCAACCGGACGGCTCGTTCCGGGAGTCCCTTCGACCGCGCGGTTGTCACGAAGTCGCGATGCATGACCTCCAGGACGCTGGCGCGGGTGTAGCGCAGGAACGTGGCGGTCCCGGCGAAGGCCAGCACCAGCGCGGGCAGGATCAGATGCCACAGTTCGTCGATGATCGGCGGCAGGGTGCTCACGGGGTCCACCTGCCCGCCGGCCGGCAGAAGCTTGATCCCGAAGAGCTGGAACGGCACGACGGCCAGGAAGTAGATGGCCAGGATCGCAAGCAGGTACGGCGGCAGCGAAATCCCCGAGATGACCACCACGGTCATGGCGTTATCGAGTTTCGAATGTTGCCTGAAGGCCGACAGGATCCCCAGCAGCACGCCCAGCACGACGCTGATCGTCAGCGCGGTTCCCATGAGTTTGATCGTGTTCGGAACGCGTTTGGCGAGCGCCTTGGCGATCGACCCACCGCCGACCAGCTCGGCGCCGAGATTCCCCTGGACCACCTGGCCCAGCCAGTTCACATAGCGCTCCGGCAGCGGCTTGTTGAGGCCCAGCGCCTCCTTGAGTTTCTCGATGTCGCGGGGCTTGACGTCACTGCCGGGGCGAACCAGGGCGCTGATCGGGTCGCCCGGGGCGATATTCGCAAACGTGAACGTCAGGACGGTCACGCCCAGCAGGATCGGAACCGCGATGAGCAGCCGGCGGGCGATGAAGCGGAGCATGTCAGCCTTCAGCGTAACGGCCGCGACCCGAGGTCGCGGCCGTCATGGCTCGAGCGGGTGAACGAGGGATCAGGCTCCGATGAACCACTCCCAGTAATGGATCCCGCCGGCCGCGGGATGGGTGATCGGTGCCTTTTCCGGGCCTTTGAGCGTGTTGCTCACGACCGCGTAGTCGACCCGCTGGTAGATCGGCATGTACGGAATCTCGTCGTTGAAGATCTCGCTGCAGCGCTTGAAGTGGGTTGCCTGGGCCTCCGGGGTCGTCTCTTTCAGGGCCGCCGCGAATTCGGTGTCCCACTCCTCGCTCTTGAACCGCATCGAGTTGAACCCGTTGGGGTAGACCCGGGTGGACCCGAGCGTCTCATCGGACCCCCACGGCGACCCGTCGAGCGTCCCGAACCCGTAGACGAAGGCGATGTCGTAGTTCGGGCCGTCGTCCTCGGGCGTGCTCTTGTCCTTGTCCTCGTAGAAGTCCGCGACGAAGGTGTCGTCCGGCAACGGGGTGAGCTTGATCTTGACTCCCACGTCCTCCCACATCGCCTGGATGACCGGGATGTCCGGGTCCAGGGTCGGCGGGTAGTGGCGGACGTCCAGGACGATGCTGGAATCCCAGCCGGCTGCCGCCAGCAGCTCCTTGGCCTTGTCGACGTTCTGTGGGTGATACGTCTCGAGGCCGTCAGCGACCGCCCACTTCTGGATCCAGTGGTTGACCACGTCCGGGACCTTGAAGACGCCGCCCAGGACCTCGCCGACGAGCAGCTCCCGATCCAGCGCCCAGACCAGCGCCTTGCGGACGTTCTTGTCCTTGAGGAGCGGCGCCGACGGGCTGTGCAGGTTGACCGAGAAGAAGATGTTGAAGCCGACCAGCGATTGCTGAGCGGTCATCCCGCTGATCTCCTGGAGGGTCTTGAGCTTGTCGCCGCTGGGTCGGCGGACGTAGTTGAAGTCGACCTCGCCCGACTGGGTTGACAGGATCTGCGCGGCGTCATCGGCGTAGATCCGGATCGAAACCTTCTCGGCCGCCGGTGGCCCGCTGTAGCCGGTCCCGTTCTTGTACCCAGCGTGGGGCTCGAAGTTGACGAACTCCTTGGCCTTGAACTCGACCATCTTGTAGGGGCCCGAGCCGATGAACAGCTCCTGCGAGATCGGCAGGCTGGTGTAATCCGCGAGCGCCTTGCCGTCGAACGGGTGCTTTGGCGCAATCCGGACGATGGCGAACAGGTTCGGCGTGATCTGGGCATTCGGCTCGTCGAGGTCGAAGGCGATCGTGAGATCGTCGATGACCCGGATGCCCTCGCAATCGAGGGACTCGTCGGCCACGACCGCGGCGGAGCCCTTGATCGGCGCGATTCGTCCTCCGATGTTCGAGCCCGCAGTGACCCTGAGGCCCGTGTTGTACGTGAAGGCCACGTCGGCGGCCGTGACCGGCGTCCCGTCATGCCAGGTGGCGCCCTCCACCAGGTGGAACGTGTAAGTCGTGCCATCCGGACTGACCTCGAAGCTCGTGGCCAGGTCATTCAGGATCGACCCGTCCGCCGCGATCGACACCAATGACTGAGCACACCAGTTCCAGGCGAACTCCTGGCCAAACGACTTCCAGGGCAGGAATCCGTCGGTCAGGCCGCCCTCGAAGGCGCCCATCCGGATCGTTCCACCACTCGGAGCGGGTGCCGCCGTGGCGGGAGCTGCGGTCACCGGTGCGGCCGTGGCCGGGGCGGCGGTGGCCGGCGCCGACGCCGCGGGCGAGGCGGACTCCGTGGTGGTGCTGCACGCTACGAGCGCTGCGCTCGTGCCGGCGAAGACCGCGGCCTTCAGGACAGATCGGCGGCTGACCTGGGCTGCCGTGACGCTGTCCATCAGCCGCGCCACCACCGGATCGCGTGCTGGCTCGGGGATCGGGGTGTGCGTATGCTCGGCCATCGTCGACTTTCCTCCACTGTGCCAACTGCGCCTGATGCCGCTCGCGGCCGACGGATCGTATTGCATTGAGATTGCAAGATCAATGCCTTCGTGCACTTTCTGTGGATAACCGCCCGCCTCCACGATCTCGCGCATCGTCATGTCCCGGAGACCCGACGGCCGGGCTTCCGTTCGCTATCGTTGCGCGGTGACTCCGACGACGGATCTGCTCATTCGCGGCGGAACGGTACTTGATGGGTCTGGGGGACCGGCTGCACGCGCCGACGTCGCCATCGCCGGCTCCTCAATCGTAGCGGTCGGGCCGGAAGCGTCGGCCTCACCGGCCCGACGCGTGCTGGAGGCGGACGGACTCGTGATAGCCCCCGGCTTCATCGACATGCATTCGCACGCCGACTTCACCCTGCCGTCGTATCCGGGGGCGCTCAACTCGCTGAGCCAGGGCGTGACAACCGAGGTCATCGGGAACTGCGGCTACTCGCCGGCGCCGCTGGCGGCGGACCCGCGTCTCGCGGGCGATCAGCGTGCGGCCTGTCACGGCCTCGGGGCCGATCTCGACTGGAACTGGCACTCGTTCGGGGACTATCTCGACCGGCTCGACGCCGCGCGGCCCGCGGTCAACTGTGTGCCCCTCGTTGGGCACGGGATGCTGCGCATGGCGTTCGTGGGTGCCCAGGACCGTGCCGCGACCGTCGCCGAACTGGCGGCGATGCGCGATTCGGCCGCCGATGCGCTGGCCTCGGGCGCCTGGGGCATGAGTACCGGGCTCGTCTACCCACCAGGTTCGTACGGTTCGACGGACGAGATTGTGGCGGTGGGGGCGGCGCTCCAGGCGGTCGACGGGCTGTACGCCAGCCACATCCGCAACGAGAACGATGCCCTCGCTGAGGCGCTTCGGGAGGCCCTCGAGATCGGGCGGCGGTTGGGTGTGCGGGTGCACGTCTCGCATCTCAAGGCCGCCGGCCGGGCAAACCACGGGCGTGGCGAGGAGGCGCTCGGGATCCTGGGTGGCGCGCGCGCGGCCGGACAGGTTGTGACACAGGATGCGTATCCATACACGGCGGGCAGCACGCTGCTGCACCAGTTGTTGCCGCCGTGGACCCATGACGGCGGGACGGATGCACTGGTGGTACGCCTCGGGTCCATGGAGGTTCGGGCGAGGATCGCCGCCGAGATCCGTGACGGTCTGCCCGGCTGGCCAAATTACACGGTCTCGGCCGGTGGCCCCAACTTCATCCAGATCGCGTCCGTGGCGAATCGATCGCTGGCCCACCTGGAGGGCCTCACGCTGACCCAGGGTGCGGCTCTGACCGGCGTGGACCCGGTCACCTTCGTGTGCGACACGGTCGTCGCCGATCATGGCGCGACCACGATGATCGTGTTCCTGATGGACGACTCGGACGTGGATCGGATCCTCGACGACGGTGCGACGGCAATCGGGTCGGATCAACTGGGCGTCACGTCGCCGGTCGCACGCGTCCACCCCCGCGCGTACGGCACGTTTGTCCGCGTCCTGGGGCGGTACGTTCGCGACCGCGGGCGGCTGGACCTCGCCACCGCGATTCACCGGATGACCGGGCTGCCGGCGCGCATTCTCGGACTCGAGGATCGCGGCCAGATTCGACCGGGTGGCGTGGCGGACCTGGTGGTCTTCGACCCGGCGACCGTAGCTGACCTGTCGACCTACGAAGCGCCGACGCTCCTGCCCATCGGGATCGAGGCGGTGCTGCTTGGCGGTCGGTTTGCGGTTGACGGGGGACGGGCGGTTGACGTTCGGCTCGGGCGCGTCCTGCGTCGCACGGGCAGCGCCGTCAGTGGACCCCGCCCGCCGCATCGATCGTCATGACCTGCTCCACCACCCGGCCGCGCAACCCGTAGAACCGCCGCGCCAGGTTCGACACCGAACAGACATGGTTTGGCACGATCCGGATCCGATCGCCAATCCTGATGGGAGAGTCGGGCGGGATCTCCAGGACCCCGTGCTCCTCGGACAGACGGACCAGACCGCCCTCAATATCGAGCAGGCGCCCGTACTGGGTCAGCGGGCTGTTTGAGTGGGCGCCGCGATCCAGCCCAAAGGTCTTCGAGCCACCATCGACCACCGCGCGATCCGGGGTCGGGCGGCTGACGACGGTCGTGGCGATCGACAGCGCGCACTGCTCCGGTGTCGCCGTACCCAACGCCACCTGGAGGTTGTCGTAGAAGACATAGGTCCCGGGCCGGATCTCGGTCAGTCCCGAGGCGCCGTCCAGGAACCGGGCCGTCGGTGTCGCGCCGGCGCTCACGGTCTCAATCGGGATTCCGATGGCCCGTGTCGCTGCGGCAGCGTCCACCACGGAGCGTGTCTCGGTCGCCGCGATCGCCTCGACCTCGCCAACGCTGCGGGCTGCGTATGACTGGCCGGCATGGGTGAACATGCCGGTCAGCTGCAGGGCCCCGAGGCCCGTCACCGCGCGAGCCAGGGCCGGCGCGTCAGCTGGCAGGACGCCGCATCGCCGCAGGCCGCTGTCGATCTCGATCCAGACCTCGAGCCGGGTCCCGGCGGCTGATGCGGCCGTGTTGAGCGCGCGGGCGCCCTCCTCGCTGTCGATCGCCAGGATCAATCGGGTGCGCGCGGCCAGCCGGATGGCCCGGTCCAGCTTCGGCGCAGCCACCACCTGGAACGCGAGCAGGATCGAGGTATCGATCCCGGCATCGACCACGGCCTCGGCCTCGTCCAGCTTGGCGACCGTGATCCCGACCGCGCCCGCGGCAAGCTGGCGACGAACAACGTCAGCCGACTTGTGGGTCTTGAAGTGGGGCCGCAGGGCGACGCCCCCACTTCTGGCGTGGCCTGCCATCCAATCGATGTTCGCTTCGAGGCGATCGAGGTCGACCAGGAGCGCCGGCGTGTCGATCGTCGTCCAGTCGGCGCCACGTCCGTCGACCGCGGCCGTTCCCCTGGCCACCCCCGGCCCGCCGCCGGCAACCGCCGGCCCCCCGCCCGCAACCCCCGGCCCACTGTCGCCAACGCCCGGCCCGCCGCCGACAACTTGCAGTGTGGCTTCGTTCATGGCCACATACTACAGCCACGCTGTCAAGGGTTGTCAGGCTCTCAGGTTTCCTGGGCTCCCTGGATCTGCCCAGCCCGCGAGCCAGCCGGTTTCCTGTCAAAAGTGCAGGCCCTGCACCTTGGCGCCGGTTCGAACGCTCGATGGTCGTCAGATTGCCATTCGACGGATCGTTCCAGCAGAACGCTCGCCCAATCCACGTTCATTCACGCACGGGCCAGCCGGATGCCTACGTGACACGGGCGCCGCGATCCCTCGACCGGGCGCGGCATCGACGCCAAGGTGCACCCTGTGCACTTCTGTCAGGAACGTGGATGGTATGGGGACGCGAGGTATCCGCGGGTCCGCGCCGCCCGGCCGTGCCCCCGCCCCGTCGCGTAGCGCCGCCAATCGGCGTGGGACCCGGCTCAGATCGTGGGCGGCTTCAGCATCCCGGTGTCGTGGAGGAACTCCGCGAACTCATCGTACTCGGCATTCGTGAGGCTGTAGTACGGCGCGCGCCGCCATCGGCCGGCCAGCCCGGCAACCTCAAGCGTGGCGTGGAACCCGCCATCGAACCCGCCGGGCATCGCCAGGATCCGGTCGAAATAGGGCCGGTCATAGCGATCGATCAGGGCCGCCACGGTGGACAGGTCCCCGGCCATCACCAGTTCCCAGTAGCGATGGGCAACGGCCGGATTGAAATGGATGAACGTCGACATGTAGCCGTCGCAGCCGTACGGGAGCATGTCCAGGTGGTTCTGCTTCTGGCCGCCGGAGATGATGGCCCAGGCCGGATGGCAGAGCGTCGCAACCCGCTTCGCGAAGTCGCCGCAGATGTCGTCCTTCAGGGCGACCATTCGGGGTTCCGATTCCACAAGGATCCGCAGCACCTCGAGGCCCACCGACTCGATCCCGGAGAAGGCGGCCGTCACGACCATCGCCGGGATCTCGGCGGCGACGGCCCGATAGTGGTCGACCAGCGAGTCGACCGTCGCCGAACGCCCCCAGTTCGGCGGCAGAACCATCAGCACGTCGGCGCCGGCGTCCCGGGCCTCGCGCGCGAACTCCAGTTCGATCCGTGTGGGCCACTGGCGGTCGGCGGCGACCACCATCGCCCGCCCGGCCGTGGCCTTGATGACCATCCGCAGGAGATCGCCCACCTCTCGATCCGACAGGATGGAGTGCAGGCTGTCGCCGTAGGTGAGCAACATCGTCCCGCTGCCGGCGGCCAGCGCATGATCGATGTGGCGCGCGACCCCCGCCGGATCCAGCGAGCCATCCTCGGTGAACAGCGGGTGAATGCTCGTCATCGGCCCGCTGAGCGCCTGGCGCACCCAGGCCCGATCGAGTCCGCGCTCGCGGGACGCCACGTTCCGCCCGCTCAGAACGTCGGCGGGCTGATGATGATCATGACCTCCGCGTCGGCCGCGGAGCGATTCATGAACCGATGCAGCAGCTCACGGTGGATCTTGATGCTGTCGCCGGTGCCAAGCTCGTAGGTCTGCCCCTCCACCTCGGCGACAACTTCCCCGCGGATCACGACCGCGCATTCCTCGCTTGGGTGGCTGTTGCCCACTGCCCCCGTGGCGCCGCCTGGCACCAGCGAGAGCGAGAGCACCTCAAATTCGCCGGACGTGTCCGCGGACACGAGTTCGTACTCGAGCAGCCGGTCGACAAACGACAGCTTCGTCCGCCGGTCCTTGCGAACGACGATCTCGCGCTGGAGGTTGCCGATGAGGAACTGGAACATCGGGACGTCAAACGCAGCACTGATCCGGCGCAGCGAGCTGATCGATGGGTCCGAGGCGCCGCGCTCGATCTGGCTCAAGGCGCTGACGGTGAGGTTGACCTGGGCGGCCAGTTGCGCGAGGGTCAAACCCCGACGCAGCCGCTCCCGTCGTATGCCTTCGCCGATCGTGTCCGAGCCTCGTCCTCGCTCGGCCTCGGGAACGGCACCGTCGGAGTCGAGCGCCGTCTCGATCGAGTTGGTCATCCCGCCCCTCCGCCGACATCAAACGCCACCGATCGGATCTGC
This sequence comes from Chloroflexota bacterium, assembly GCA_031431535.1. GTDB lineage: Bacteria > Chloroflexota > Limnocylindria > Limnocylindrales > CSP1-4 > SPCO01. The sequence goes on along the minus strand of JANPDO010000021.1, from coordinate 581 downwards.
GTCATGGCCTCGAAGATATGCCGGCCGCCGACCCGGCCGCGGCCCGATCCCTTCCCCGCCCATCCGCCGAAGGGGAGATGGAGTTCCCAGTAGTTGCTCGAATCGTTGATCGTCACCTGTCCGGTCTGAAGCCGCTCGGCAAACCAGAAGGCACGGTCGAGATCGCGCGTGAAGACCGCGGAGCTGAGCCCCTGGCTGCTCGCGTTGGCGGCCGCCAGGAGCGCCCGGTCGTCGTTGAACGCGCTGACTGGGGCGATCGGCCCGAATGTCTCTTCGCGGGTGACCGCCGCCCCATCAGGAACGCCTGCGAGCACCGTCGGCTCGTAGTACAGGTTCGTAGGCGCGTCGCTCCGCCGGTCGCCGCCGAATGCCTCGGCAGCGCCGCGCGCGCGGGCATCGGCAATGTGAGCATCCATTTTGGCCGCCACGCCCTCGTTGTTGACCGGGCCCATCGTGGTGGCCGGCTCGCGGGGGTCGCCCAGTTGGATCTTTCCGGCGTACTCGACCAGGCCCTCCACCAGCCAGTCGTGGACCCGCGCGGAGGCCATGATCCGTTCGGCCGCCGCGCACGACTGACCGGC
>JANPDO010000020.1:0-4668 GCA_031431535.1 Chloroflexota bacterium | reverse complement strand
GCGCAGTCAGCCCGGGGTCCGCGGGCGCCGGGCCCGGCGGCGGCCCCGACACAGGCGGCGCGGGGTCCGGCGCGGCGGGCCCCAAAACAGGCGGTGTCTCCGCGGGTATCTCATTGGCAGCTACTTCGAGGCCGCGCACGGCGGTCGCGCCCACTCCGACGACCGTCCGCCGGATGATGGACGTGAAGCCGGCCAGTCGACCCGCGGTCGAAACGGCGTCGCCCGACAACTGCCGAAGGAAGACTCGACGACCTGGCATCCGATCGGCGGTTGACGCCGTATCGGCGTCGGTCGTCGCCACCGCCGCCTCGATCGAGTCAGGGGACGGCGAAGCTGCCTCCTCGAGGGTCGGGTCCGGGAGTCGATCTGCCGAGCCGGGGTCGCTTAGGCCGGGGTCAGTCACGCTGGGGCTTCCTGGTGCTGCCGAGCGAGGGCCGGGCAAGCCCCAGAGCGGCCCCGCCAGCTTACCCGCCCGGCGCCAGCCACAAGTGTCGGGTACCGGCCCTAGCTGTGATTCACGGATACATTGTTGCGGGGTCAGGGGCGGGAAACGAACGCCGGGCGCTTATCCGCCTCCACGGACTACAACGGAGAAGCGCCCGCCGATCCGTCGGGTCGCTGCGCCGGATTCACGCTCAGGCGGGCCCTGATTCCGCCCGGTTCCGCCCGGTTCCGCCCGATTCTGGCCGCGTTGCCTCCGGTTTCCTTCCGTACCAGTCTGATGGTGCGGTCATGCGGAGGTCACTGAGCCGCGGGGAGCGACCAACTTCAGCAACGTCGCCGCGAACTACAGCCAGGCCCACCGACGACCAGCCCACCTGCTGACGCCGCCGACACGCCTGACCCGGCTGGGCCCTCTGGCGCCAACCACGGCCATGTCTGCCCACGGTAGAGTTTCGACGCGATGACCGCGACGTACCAAATCCAGGGCGCCCTCCTTACCGAGCGCGAGCATTCGGTTCCGCTCGACCACGCCCGCTCCGACGGACCGCAGATCAGTGTGTTCACGCGTGAGGTCGCCGATCCGGACGGCCCAGACCGACCCTATCTCCTCTGGTTCCAGGGTGGCCCTGGGTTTGAGGCCGTTCGGCCCACCAGCCCGCCGAGCGGCTGGATGGTCCGTGCGCTCAAGGACTACCGGGTACTGCTGCTCGATCAGCGCGGCACCGGGCGCTCCACGCCGGTCGGCGAGATCCCTGGCGACACGCCGGCTGCCCAGGCCGCGTACCTGGCCCACTTTCGAGCCGATTCGATCGTTCGCGACGCTGAGCTGATCCGCCAGGAGCTGGGCGTCGAGCACTGGAGCGTGCTGGGGCAGAGCTTCGGTGGTTTCACCTCGATGACCTACCTGTCGATCGCGCCCGAAGGGCTTCGCGAAGCATTCATCACCGGCGGCCTGGCTCCGATCGGGCGCCCGGTGGACGACATCTACCGCTCGACGTACGTCCGCCTGATCAACAAGAACGTGCGCTACTTCGAGCGCTACCCCGACGACCGTGCCCGGGTCAAGGAGATCCACCGCCGTCTCGAAGGCGAGGAAGTCAGACTCCCGTCAGGCGATCCGCTGACCGTCCGACGGTTTCGCCAGATGGGGCTCTGGCTGGGCGATAGCGCGGGATGGGAGAAGCTCCACCACGTCCTGGAACTCCCGTTCGGCTCCCGGGCGTTCCTGGCCGACGTCGAGGGCGCCGTCAGCTTCGCGCGAAATCCGATCTACGCGACGCTCCATGAATCGTCGTACGCCGACGGCGTCCCGACGCGCTGGTCGGCGGATCGCCTGCTGCCCAACGAGCTCCGAGAGTCCGAGGCCTTTACGGCCGAGCACGTCTACCCTTGGATGTTCGAGGACTACGGCGCCCTGCGGTCCCATCGTGAGGCCGCAAACCTGCTGGCCGAGCACTCGTGGCCCAGGCTCTACGACTCGGCGCAGCTGCGGCAGAACGAGGTGCCGGTCGCCGCGACGATCTATGTCGACGACCTCTACGTCGAACGCGCGTACGCCGAGGAAACCGCGGCAACGATCCGTGGCCTGCGACCCTGGATCACCAACGAGTACGAGCACAACGGCATTCGCGCGGATGGCGAGCGGATCCTGAGTCGCCTGATCGATCTCGTTCGCGGCCGCGCCTGAGGGGGTAGGCCGGGCCGGATTTACAGGGCGCTGGCCACCCTGAGCCCCTCGAGAACCGCCTCCTCTACCGTCCGGGGCGAGAGGCAGTCGCCGATCCCGTGGACCTCCCCTTCAAACGCGCCCGGGGCCTCGAGGGCGGTCAGCAGGCCATCGACCGGATCGTGCCCCTGGGCCAGCACCAGGGCTGCCGCATTCTCGACGACCACCGCCTCGCCCGTCAGCACGTGCTGGAAGAAGACCGCCGATCCGTCATACCCGAAGAGGCGGACGAGCGGTCGCACGTCCACCCCGGCCCGGGTCACGGCCGCGATCATCGCGTCGCGGACGTATTGCTGGATTCGTTGCCCGGGCATGTACCCGTCCACGCCCAGGGTGACCTTCCGGCCGCGCTCGGCGAGGAGCTGCGCCATCCCCAGGCCGACCCAGTCGCACCGCCAGTCGGCGACCACGATACGGCCGTCGGGGACCTGCGCCCCGCGCAGGACCTCCCAGGCATCGAGGACGATCGGCGTGCCCGTCAGCTCGATCGGCGGTCTGCGAGGGCCCGCTCCCGTGGCCACGATCACCACGTCGGGGTGTTCACGCCGGACGACCTCGAGGTCAACTTCGGTGTTGGTGACGATCCGGACGCCGGCGCGTTCCGCCTCGCCCAGGAGATTGGTCACGACACCCCCGAACTCCGCGCGATCGGGGAGCCGCTCGGCGAGCAGGACCTGGCCGCCAACCCGGCGGGCAGCCTCGTACAGGGTCACCCGGTGGCCGTGCTCCGCGGCGACGGTCGCAGCCTTCAGGCCACCGGGGCCGCCACCGACCACCATGACGGCGCGCGCCCGGGCGCGACCAACTGGACCCGCTCCTGGGAACTGGAGCTCGCGCCCGCTCTCCGGGTACTGGATGCACGAGATCGGGTAGCCGGCGTGGAAGTGCCCGATGCACGCCTGGTTGCAGCCGACACACGCGCGGATCTCCTCGGTTCGACCATCTGCTGCCTTGACCGGCAGAAGCGGGTCGCAGATCAGCGCCCGGGTCATGGCGCACGCATCGGCCTGCCCCAGTTCCAGGATCCGCTCAGCCTCCTGTGGCTGGTTGATCCGGCCGGCCACGATGACCGGGACCGACACGACCGACTTCGCTCTCGCGGCGAGCGGCGCCGTGTAGGCATTGGGCCAGGTCATCGGCGGGACGATATGGCCCGATCCCGCGAGCGTCGCCGAGGTCCCGGCCACCACGCTCACGTAATCGAGGAGGCCATCAGCGTCGAGCGTCGCCAGCGCCGGCAGGACATCGTCGGGGGTGAGGCCCTCCGGCGTGATCTCATCAATCGAGATTCGCAACCCCACCACCGGCTCGCGTCCGATCTCTGCCCGGATCGCGGTGATCGTCTCGCGCAGGAAGCGGAGCCGGTTCTCAGCGCTGCCGCCGTATTGATCCGTTCGCAGGTTGACCCGCGGGTTGAGGAATTGGGCCGGGAGATAGCCGTGGCTGGCCACCACCTCGACCCCATCCAGTCCGGCCTGGCACAGCCGGCGGGCCGCCGAGGCATACCCGGACCGGATCTCCTCGATCAGCGGGATGGGCATGGCCCGCGGCATGACGTGGAAGCGCTCGTTGGGCACGGCCGAGGGCGCGAGGGCGACCGGGAGTGTGCCATCGGGCGACTCCATCAGCTCCCGACCGTCATGGAAGAGCTGGCCGACGATCGCGCTGCCGTGGCCGTGGACAACCTCCGCCAGCCGCCGGTAGCCAGGGATGCAGGCGTCCTCGGTCGCCATGAGGATGTGGGAGGTGTAGCGGGCCGTCTCGTGGACGCCCGCCACCTGGACCACGATCAGCCCGACCCCGCCGGCGGCTCGCGCCGCCTGGTAGGCGATCAACTGCTCGGTGACCATCCCGTCGGCGGCCATCACCGTGTCGTGGCCGGACGACACGATCCGGTTGCGCAGGGTCACGCCCCCGATCCGGAGCGGCTCGAATAAGCGAGGGAACGGCCGCGCCGGCGACGAATCAGTCATTCGAGCAAGGTATCCAGGACTCCTGCGCGACGCGAGGCGGCGAGGGTACCGCAGGAAGGGGCCGCATCGGACGCCGATCCCGTCGTGACATCGAACTGTCATCTGCTTGACGCAAGATGTGCGGATGCTGACTCGATTCCCGGTCACCGCTCAGGTCGCGCTTGCGATTGGCCTGCTGCTTGCCGTCGTGGCGTGTTCCGGTCAGGCGGCACCGCCGCCTATTGCGACCCGTGAACCCGCGGCAACCAGCGCAGCGGCATCCACATCCCCTTCGGCTTCGTCGGCGCCGACAACCGCCGCACCCGGTGCCGTCCCACCGAGCACCGCCCCCGCCGCGATTCTGGTGCAGGCCTGGGCGACCGCTTCACTCGTCGATGTGTCGACCGGCGAGACGTTCCGGATCGCGGATCATGCGGGCAAGGTGATCCTGATCGAAACGATGGCCATCTGGTGCTCCAACTGCCGAGCTCAGCAGGGCGACGTCATGACCGCCCTCGGTCGGTTGCCGGCCGACTCGGTCGTCTA
>JANPDO010000019.1:0-10190 GCA_031431535.1 Chloroflexota bacterium | reverse complement strand
TGTGCATGAATTACACCTAGCCAGCCGCCTTTCGGAACTACTACCCACGAACCGACTCCTGCGCGAGGTCCGCCGGTTAAGCGACGACGCGTCCCGATCGTGGATGGACCGACACCATCCATTAACTGGCTTGACGAGCGTTCGACCGCCTGTCAATATGCGCTCAAACGCAGGAGACCTCCGTTGACGCGCCTCGCCAGCATCCTCGATGACCGGAACCTGAGCTACACCGCTGTGGCGGAACGCGCGCATTTGCAGCCACGCACGGTCCGGCAGCTCGCGAGCGGCGAGACGCCCATCGACAACGTGGCCGTCGGCACGGTGCGCAAGATCGCATCGGCGCTCTCGCTTCCGGTTTCTGCCCTGCTGGAGCCGGAGCTCGCGTACCCCGGTGATGCGTCGCTGTCGCGCTCCGCCCGCTTGTCCGCGGCGATCCGCGAGGTCATGTGGCCGGCGACGCTGGCGCCATACGTCTCACCGGTGGAGAACACCGCCCGGGACGATATCGCCAGCCAGTCGGCGGGCGAGTTCTTTGCCGACATGCCGGCCATCGATGCCCGTCGGGGCTGAGGTCTATCGCTCGGTCGATGAGTCTGACGACCTGTCGTCGGGCGACATCGCCTTCCTCTCGCTCGCTCGGACCCGGCTCGTCGGCGAGACCCCGCCGGGCGAATCGTTCGACCCGATCGGTCGGATCGCGGCGTACCCGCGGCCAGGTCTCCTGGCGCTGCCCCACGGTCGAGAGGTCGCGGTCGACACCATGTTCGCCCTCGTGATCACACACTCGTGCGAGATCGACCGGCAGAAGAACATAGACGCCTCAGCTGACCACTTCGACTGCCGGCTGGCGGTGGCACCCATCGTGCCCGAACCTGCCGTGAGACTGATCGGACCCGATGGGGAGGAAGATACCGTCAACTGGGCGGCCATCGAGGTTAATGCGCCTGTCGCCTCGCTGTTTCTCCCATCGATCCCGGACGTGTCGAAGCTGGCGCCGGGGGTTGATGCTCTTCCGTGGCCACGAGCGTTCGCTGACCTGCGGGGTCTCGCCACCGTGTCGCGCGGCATGGTCCAGGCCGACCGCCTGTGTGGGCTCGTGCCCGACTACGTGGGGATGATGCAACGCCAGCTTGCCCGGTTCTTCACCTGGCGAGACCTCTCGCGCCACGAGCTCGTGGAGGCCATGGTCGGGCGACGCATCGTCGACGCGATCCCGTTGAACACGAAGGGCGACCGCCTGCGCGTCGCGCTGACGGCTGACGATGGATCGTCGGTGACCGTCGAGCTGCGGGCCGGGTAACGGCGTCGGCGCGACGCACGGCAGTCAGGCTGCAGCCCCATCGACCTCCCCGACCGGGCCGCCTCGAGCGCCGGTAATGAAGCCACGGCCGGTCCGCTCGAACCCGGCGACGGGGGCACTTGCTTACGAAGCCAGGCAAGGCCAGCTCATCCCAACTGAGCCACCCGTCTCCGGACCGAACCTTCTCATGGAAGGCCCGTCCAGCCTGACGCACATCACAACGTCTGTGCTGGGCGGCGAACTCCCCGGCGGGTCGTGTCGTTGTCGGCACCGGCCTGGCGGCGCAGGTCGGCCACCTCGTCACAAACGATCGAAAATGGTCAACAAAGCTGGCCTCGATGACGGACCGTGTTCGCGTCGTGACGCTCTTCGATCACCTGCCGTTTCCGTGACCTGAGGTCCACCGTGTCGCTGGAATCCTTTGCCCGCTACCCATTGACCTTCGGCGCCTCGCCGGTCCATCGCCTCGAGCGGCTAACCGCCCACCTCGGCGGCGCGGCGATCTGGGCCAAGCGCGAGGACGTGAACTCGGGCCTCGCCTTCGGCGGCAACAAGACGCGCAAGCTGGAATACTTGGTTGCCGACGCGCTGGCGCAGGGCTGCGACACGCTCGTGTCCATCGGTGGCGTGCAGTCGAACCACACCCGCCAGGTCGCGGCGGCGGCGGCCTCGGCCGGCCTGAAGTGCGTGCTGGTCCAGGAGAGCTGGGTGGACTGGCCGGACGTCACCTATGACCGGGTGGGCAACATCCTCCTGAGTCGCCTCATGGGCGCCGACGTGCGGCTGGTCAAGGCCGGTTTCGGGATCGGCTTCAAGGAGAGCTGGGAGCAGGCGCTCGGGGAGATCACGACCGCGGGCGGCAAACCCTACGCGATCCCGGCGGGAGCATCCGACCATCCCCTCGGAGGCCTGGGTTTCACCGCGTGGGCCCGCGAGGTGGAGGCGCAGGAGCGCGACCTCGGCGTCTTCTTCGACACGGTCATTGTGTGCGCGGTCACGGGCTCCACCCAGGCCGGCATGATCGCCGGCTTCGCCGACAGGGCGCGGGAGCGGCGGGTGGTCGGCATCGACGCCTCGGCCAAGCCGAGCGAGACGCGGGCCCAGGTCGCCCGGATCGCCCGCTTCACCGCCGAGGCCGTCGGCGTCGGGCGCGACCTCCGCGAGGACGAGATCATCCTCGATGACCGCTACCACGCCGGCACATACGGCATCCCCGACGCGACGACGCTCGACGCCATGCGCCTCGTCGCCCGCCTCGAGGGCATGATCACGGACCCGGTCTACGAGGGCAAGTCGATGGCCGGCCTTGTCGATCTCGTAGCTCGTCGCGAGATCCCGGCCTCTTCGACCGTCCTCTACGCCCACCTCGGCGGCCAGCCGGCGCTCAACGCCTACGCGGGGCTGTTCACCTAGCGACCACAATCCGCGTGACTAACCCGGCACCCGCGCCGCCAGTCGCCGTCATCCCCCGCCCATCCCCCGCCATCACGCGCCCAACACGCGCCCTCGGGTCCTGGCAGTACCGGATTGCGGATGAACGTCTCGAGGTCCCGCCAGAAATCGACACAACGTGTCGAATCTGCCCGGGGATCACGTTCACTCGTGGGGAACGCGGTACGGTGAGTACCGGGTAGGTCGACTCCCCGATGGCTCGCGGCCTGGGCCCGGGCGAGTGATCTCATCCCGGACCACGAGCCGTGTGACTAACCCCGCACCCGCGCCGCCGGTCGCCGTCACCTGGCGTCAGTTGACAGGATCCAGGCCCGGCGCATGCTTGTGCCATGCCCATCAACCCGAAGCTCGTGCACGTCTTCCAGCTCGTCGACGCCGTCGAGGCGCGACCGGAGGGAGCCTGGGTCTTCCAGTATCGCGGCGAGAGCTTCATGACGGATCCGCGCGGTGGCAACCCACAGCCGGTGGCGTGGATCGATCAACCGCACCTGCCGCTTGACTTCGGAATGACGACGCGGGAGGAGATCGCGGGTCGGCTGCGGATCAATCCCGCCAAGCTTGGGTTCGTCAAAGCGACCGATCCCAGCTTCCCGCCACCGATCCTCGAGTTCCGGGACGGCCCGATCTGGGCGGCCGATGCCATCGACGCCTGGGCGCCCACTCGCCCACCGGAGCTCGCTCGCGACCGGGGCGTGCCCAGTCGCTGACGCCGCCGGGTCTATACCGGGCCCCGGCCGCTCACGGGCGAGGTGCACGCGTGCCTCACGGGGGGATCGGACTCCGGGCTCATCTTGACATGACCACTAAGATGACCGCATGACCATCAAGATGACCGCAACCGAGGCGAAGGCCAGGATTCTGTCCCTGCTCGATCAAGTCGCCGCGGGAGCGGAAGTGGAGATCACCAAGCATGGCCGTACGGTCGCGCGTCTGGTGCCCGCCAGCGGACCATCCGCACTGAAGGGGAGCCTCGCCGGCGTGGCGATGACCGCCGGAACGGAGGAGGAATTGTTCACGACGGGCGTCGACTGGGACCTGCCATGAGCACGGTGATTCTCGACACGCACGTCGTGCACTGGTGGTCCGCCGAGCCGGAGCGGATCAGCGAGGCCGCCGGCAAAGCCATCGGTTCCGCCGACGAACTCGTGGTCGCCGACATCTCATGGTTCGAGCTAGCCTGGCTGGCGACCCATGAGCGGATCGTCCTGACGATCCCGGTGGCCGCCTGGCTGCAACGTCTGGCAACCCAGGTCCGGACGATCCCTGTGACGCCCGCGATCGCGACGACGGCGGTGAATCTGCCGTCCTCATTCCCGGGCGATCCCGCCGATCGATTGATCTACGCCACGGCCATCGAGCACGGGTGGCCGCTCATCACCAAGGACCAACGACTTCGCACGCACCGCCATCCCCAGCGGGTGGCCATCTGGTAGGGACCGGGCCCGCTTCGAGTTGGGGCCCGTTGCGGGCTTATCGGGCCACTGGCTCAGCCCCGGTTGCGCGCCGCCACGCTGGCCGCGATGTCGCGGTTGAGGTGGGCGCTATGCGACCGGCGGCTCGGCGGCTCGGCCGGCGATGACCGGCTCGGCCGGCGATGACCGGCTCGGCCGGCGATGACCGGCTCGGCCGGCGATGACCGGCCCGGCGCGGGGTGCCGTAGGCCCCGCTCAGTAGGTGTCGAACATTCTCTGGATCTCGGCCACGTCGTTCGTCCTGGTGAGCCCCAGCGCGAGCAGAATGCGCGCCTTCCAGGGCGGGAGGTTGTCGGCGGCCGACCAACCCTTTCGACGCAATCCCGGGCTCGTGACGGTCCGGCCCGATCCGACCCGCGTTCCCTGGACGACGACGGTCCCGGCGGCATTGGCTCGCTCCAGCGCCGCCGCCTCATCAGGCGTCGGCCAACCGGCACCCGTGCCGGCGCTGACGATCCCCCGGGCCCCGGCCGCCACCACGGCATCGATCATCACCCCGTCGGCTCCCAGGTACGAGACGACCACATCCACTCGCGGCAGGTCGGTCAACCCGGCCAGGTCGAATTCGGTCTCCGTCGTGTGCGGCCGCATCGGCCGGTGATAGAGGAGGACCCGTCCATCGTTGTCGGCGTAGCCTAGTGGACCCAGGTCGCGGCCCTGGAAGGCCTCAACTCGATACGTCGCGGTCTTGGTCACGTCGCGCGCCGAGTGGATCGTGTCGTTGAGCACGACCAGCACGCCCATCCCGCGCGACTGCGGCTCAGCCGCCACCCGGACCCCGTTGAGCAGGTTTAGGTAGCCGTCCGCCGACAGGGCCGACGCCGGACGCATGGAGCCGACGACCACAAGCGGCCGGTCGCGCTTGACCGTCAGGTGCAGGAAGTAGGCCGTCTCCTCGAGCGTATTCGTGCCATGCGTCACGACGACACCGTCGGCGCGATCCTCGTCGAAGATCTGGTGGATCAGCGCCACGAGGTCGATCAGGTCCCGGTTCTTGATCGAGTGGCTCGGCAATCGCCTGAACGGGATCTCCTCGATTTCCGCGATCGACGCCAGCTCCGGGACCATGGCCACGAGTTCGCCGTCATTGAGCCGCTTGCCGGCTTCGAGGTAGAACGCCAGATCCAGGCGGTCCACCCCGACCGATTCGATTGTGCCGCCGGTGAAGATCAGGGCGACCCGAGGCCGATGTTCCATTTCATTGCCTCCTGGCGATGCGGTGCGGGCGCCGCGAGACCGGAGCTTCAGGCGAGGGCCTCTTCGAATTCTCGGACTATGCAGCCGGCCACTGCACAGACTAAAGTGCCGCGGCATGCCGCGGTGCACCGTCCAGGGTCCAGGGGGGTTCCTCAAGGTCCGGCTCTTCGGCGACTTCGAGGCGGGACGCCACGTGACCTGTCCCGGCATCCGCCGTTCAGCCGTGAGGGAGCCAGATCGATGAGCGAGCCCGGAACAATCGAGCGCGTGCCGCTGGCCCAGGTCCGCCAGGAGCTGCTGGACGCCGCCCTCCTGCGCGGCGACTTCGTGCTCAGCTCAGGCGCGCGCAGCACCTACTACCTCGACAAATACCGATTCGAGACGCGGCCGGTCCTGCTGCGGAGCCTCGCGCAGTACCTCGCGGACCTCGTCCCGGCCGGCGTGGACCGCCTCGCCGGTACGGAGCTCGGGGCGGTCGCCCTGGCCGCGGCGGTCTCGCTCCAAACCGATCTGCCCTTCATCATCGTGCGGAAGGTCGAGAAGGACTACAGCACGGCGAACCTGATCGAGGGTGAGCTGAAGCCAGGCGAGCGGGTGCTGGTTCTCGAGGACGTCGTCACGTCAGGGGCGCAGTCGATCAAAGCGGCCGACCGCGTGGTCGCCGCCGGTGGTGTCGTGGTGGGGATCCTCGCGGTGGTGGACCGCCAGGAGGGTGGCGAGGCCAAGATTGCCGCGGCGGGCTACCGGCTGACCGCGCTCTTCACCCGGGCCGACCTGGGAATCTGAGGCACCGACGCCCCGGACGCAGTTGAACTGGCGTCAACACGGGCGACGCTTGGGCGGACTCGGAACCGCGAGACGCGCCCGACCTGCGCAGACTGCTACGGTTCTGGCAACACCAACCCTGCCGCGCGAAAGAGGACCTCGATGGCCACGGTCGAAGCCACCACCCAGAAGGTGCAGCGGATCCTGGTGGAGGAGTTCAACGACGTCCGGCTGCACAAGAACGGCGGTTTCGTGCTCGAGACCGGGAGCACGGCGGCGTTTGTCCAGATCCAGGAATGGACGCCCGACAAGGACGGCAACCCCCGTTCGCTCGTGTACATCTGGGCGCCGCTGGGTCGCGATGTCAAACCGTCCCCAGAGCTGTACCACTGGGCTGCGGTTGACGGCCAGCAGATGCGGTTTGGAACGGTCTCGGTGCTCGACAATACCGAGGCGGGCACGTGTTTCGTCCAGTTCGACCGGACCCTCCTCGGCGACTACCTCGATCCGGCCGAACTGGTGACGGCGGTCAACGCCGTGCTGTTCACAGCCGATGACCTCGACGAAATCGTCCACGACCGGTTTGGCGGCAAGCGCTACACAGATCCATCCGAGTGATCCGCGACCGCGTACGCGACGAGGCGGTCGCCATCGCCAAGGCGTACTCGCATCCCGAGGTCGACCTCCGCCACGTGCTGTGGGGGCTTCTTGACGTGCTGGGTCCGGCGACTCCGCCAACCGTGACCGTCGAGATCGCCAAGGCGTACCTGGGGTCCGTTGGATCCGCCTACCAGACGCCAGCGGTGTCGGTGGCGGCCGAGGCGGTTCTGGCGAGAATCGACTCCGAGGAATTGGCGAAGGCAGCGGTTCTCGATCTCGCACATCGACTTGGGCCGGGTGGGGCAGATGCGGCCGGGTCCGCGAGCCCGACGTGGACCGATCGACCGGTCACCCCGGACGCCGGCGCCTCGGACGGGCCCTCGCCGACTACCCCGTCAGCCGCGGCTTCGACAGCCACCGCAACGACCACGACAAGGCCCGAGGACACCGACGCCAACAAGGCCTCCGCCGCGAAGGAGTCGACCGACGCCATCCTGGCCGAACTCGACGCGCTCATCGGCATGTTTCCCGTCAAAGCCTCTGTCAGGCGGCTGATCGCTGTCCACCAGCTCAATGCCGAGCGCCGCGCCGCGGCCCTCCCCGAGGTTGACGCGAGCCTCCACGTCGTGTTCACCGGCAACCCAGGCACCGGCAAGACGACGATCGCGCGGATCATCGGCCGTCTCTACGGTGGCATCGGCCTTGTCAGCCGCGGCCATCTCGTCGAGGTCTCCCGCGCCGATCTGGTCGCGGGCTACGTCGGACAGACTGCGCTCAAGGTCCAGGCGGTCGTCAAGCGGGCCAAGGGGGGCGTGCTGTTCATCGATGAGGCGTATGCCTTGGCCACCGAGGGGAGCGGCGAGTTCGGCGCGGAGGCGGTGGCCATGCTCGTCAAGCTCATGGAGGACCACCGGGACGACCTGGCGGTCATCGTCGCCGGCTATCCCGAGGAGATGCGCCAGTTCATCAACTCGAACCCAGGCCTTCGCAGCCGCTTCACCCACTACATCGAGTTCCCGGATTTCAGCGCCGACGAACTCGTGCTGGTGTTCGAGTCATTTGCCTCGACGGCGAAGGTGCGTCTTGGCCCGGGCGTGGGGGAGCGGGTTCGGCGCCTGTTCGTGGCCGCGATCGCGGTCGAAAACTTTGGCAATGCCCGCTACGCTCGCTCAACGTTCGAGAAGGCGTACGCGAATATGGCCTCCCGCGTCGTCGCCGACGGACGGATCGATCGCGCCGAGGTCGAAGAGCTCCTGGAAGCAGACCTGCTGGCGGACGACCCGTTCATCGCCACCAGACGCCCGATCGGGTTCCATCCGCCCGGCTGACGGACCATCGACACGGCGACGAGCCATGCGGCCACGGCCACATAGGAATTCATATTGACTCGCATGAGTATGAAAGGCTATCATCTGCCCTATCATGACCAGTCGAGTCGGGGAACGCGGCCAGATCACGATTTCCAAGGCGATCCGCGAGGAGCTGGCCATCTACGCCGGGGACGAGACGGTCCAGCGAGTGGAGGGGGGTCGGATCATCATCGAGGTGATTCCTGGGCGCCATCGTCGATCCATGGCTGGGTCGTTGCGGGACATGGTCGGACGGATTCCGCCGGATGAAACCTGGGAAGTGCTGCGCAGTTCGGCATGGGAGACGCCGGATCCGGACCGAATCGCTTGATCGGGATCGATACGTCGGTCGTGGTGCGCTACCTCGTCGGAACGCCGGTCGAGCAGGCGCGCAGGGCGGCAGCGCTGATCGACGATGACGATCAGGAAATTGGCGTCACGACGGTCGCGCTTGCCGAGTGTGCGCATGTGCTGCGGACGCAGTACGCGGTCGATGGTCGAGACATCATCGAGGGCCTGATCGGTTTCGTGCAACGCGAAAACGTGCAGATCCTGGGCCTCCGGACTGACGTGTTCATCGAGGCGCTCGTGCGGGCCCGCTCCATGCCTGGGCGCCCCATTCCCGACGCGATGATCGTGGCGGGGTCACTGGCGGCCGACGCCGTCCCGCTCGCGACGTTCGACCGGGCGCAGGCGCGATACGGGATCGAGATCCGCGAGCCCTGAGTCGGATCCCGCCCGGCGACGGATCAGACGAGCGCGGGCTCCGGTTCGATCGTTGCCTCGTCCGTCGGTCGAACGGTGTTGACCTTCGGCTCGCGGACCCCACCGTGGGTCGCCCACGCTGCCTGGACGGCGGCCGGCGCCTCGTAACCCGCGATCTGGCCCATCAGTCGGCGGATCCTCAGGCCCTCGAGCGGTCCGAGCGCGTAGAGCGGCATCCGGGTGAGCCAGACGGCACTGCCGAGGCTGACCGCATCCGCGCCGGCCCAGAAGAACTCGCGGCAATCGTCGAAGTCGCGGATCCCGGCGGTGGCGATGATCGGCAGGCGAATGCCCGCGTCACGCAGTTCCGCCACGACCCGCAGCCCGATCGGCTTGATCGCCCGACCGGAGATGCTGCCGAAGCGGTTCTTCATGAACGGCTCGCCGGTCTCCGGATCCAGCCGGAGGCCCTTGACCGCGTTGATGGCGGTCAAGGCGGCGATCCCATTCCGCTGCGCGAGCCTGGCCTGCTCCACGTAGTCCTCGTCCGGGGAGAGCTTGAGGATGACTGGATGGCGCGATAGCGGGACGGCCTGGGCGACGATCTCCTCGAGAATCGTCTCGAACGGGAAGTTGACGTTGTGGCACGACACGTTGAATTCGACGGCCGCGATCTCGCCCGGCGCCGCTCGCCGGTTGACTGTCTCGACCAGCGTGCACAGTTCTTCCGCCGAGAACCCGCCGACCGAGACGATCCGGTTCTGGTCGCCGGTCCGCGGGTAATACTCGTCGAAATAGGCGTCGATCCCGATGTTGCACCAGCCGAACGCGTTCATCCAGCCGGCATCGACGCGACGTAGTGCCTTGCCATACAGCTGCAACATCGCAGGGAATTCAGTGAGGGACCAGTCGTCCCGCAGACTGAAGTGGCCCTCGCGCGCCTGGACCGTCAAGGTCCTGGTGGTCACGGCCCCAAATCGCTCGAGCGGCACCCACTGCGCGATCGGGCTGAGCCCGTAGAGGATGAGCTTCTTCTTCGACGCCCCGTAGCCGAGGAGGCTGGCCGATGTCAGGAGGCGGTTGCGCAGCCGGATGCCGTTGAGGTCAATCGTCACGATCGGAAGACTACCCCCTCGCCGGCATACTGGCGTCTGCACTCGGCGGCCGATTGGCCGTCGACATCGAGAGGCCTGGAGGACAGGTATGCGTCACGGAGCTCGCCGATGACCGCGAGTCGCGGGGCCCCAGGTGGCGCCGGTCGCGGACTCCTGCGTTCGCTCCAGCGCGATCCGTCCGTGACATCCCGAAAGCTCCGACCCGGCATCTGGCGTCGGATCGACCGGAGCAATC
>JANPDO010000018.1:0-1717 GCA_031431535.1 Chloroflexota bacterium | reverse complement strand
ATCGAGCCGATGTCGCCAACTTTCTCGAGGCTGTAGGTGCCGTAATAATTGCTGCCCAGGTAGCGCGGAAAAGCGGAAAACATCCACGCCAGCCCCGAGTCGATGAGCCGATCGACCTTGAGCGCCAGCTCGGTCTCGTATTCTCCCGCGGCCAGCAGCGCCCGGCGGGCCACCAGCAGGCTCGAAACCCCGGCTGCGGTCATGTTCGGGGTTGGATTCTCCTGCGGGTTGAAGTGAT
Source organism: Chloroflexota bacterium (assembly GCA_031431535.1). Taxonomy (GTDB): domain Bacteria; phylum Chloroflexota; class Limnocylindria; order Limnocylindrales; family CSP1-4; genus SPCO01. The sequence continues at coordinate 1,479 of JANPDO010000018.1, read as the reverse complement.
AACCCCAACCCCCGGGCTCGACCTTGAGCATCATGGGACGCGTGCGACCCCGCGTCACGCCTTCCCAGGCAGCGGTCTTGTAGACGATTCCAAGCGCCACTGGAGCGCCGTCGGGATGAAATGCCCTGATCAGACGCTCCGCGACGGCGCTGAAAACTTCGCTGGGGACTGGAATCGCATTCTGCAGGGCAATCTCGAGGCCCAGGACCGCGAACTGAACGCTCCCGTCGATGGGCAGGTGGTGACGGAACCAGCGGGAGTGATGGACCTCCGCAGGGAGGGATCCGAACAGGTAGAAGGCATCCGCGTCCGAGGGCCGCGCAACAGTGAATTCACCGACGATCCGCCCTGCCTCGTTGAGCATCGCGGTCAGCGTGATCCGCCCGACTGCCGGCATCCGGGCGGTCGACAGCGATGAGAGCCACGCCTCGGCACCCGGCCCCGTGACCCGGTACTTGGCGTAGTTGGAGATCTCGGTCATGCCAACCCGCTCGCGGACGGCTGCGACTTCGGCGGCGACCTGCGACCAGGCATTGGACCGCCGGAAGGTGACCTCCTCCTTCGGCTCGAGGCCCTTCTCCTGGAACCAGAGGGCGTGCTCCAACCCGAACGTTGCGCCCCAGACGGCATTGGCCGCAATCAGGCGGTCGTGGATTGGCGTCGTGAGCAGCGGGCGCGCGCCCGGCAGCTCCTCATTCGGAAACGTGATCCGGAAGCGGCGTCGATAGTTCTCCTGGACCTTGGCATTGGTGTACCCCAGCGTGGCGTAGTCGCCATACCGCGCGACGTCCATGCCCCAGATATCCATGCCGGAATCACCGTGGTCGCCGGACGTCATCCAGGTGGCCAGCGCGAGACCCACGCCGCCGCCCTGTGAGAGCCCGGCCATCACGCCGCAGGCGACCCAATAGCCGCGCAACCCCCGGATCGGGCCAACCAGCGGGTTGCCATCCGGGGAGAACGTGAACGGCCCGTTGACAATCCTGCGGATCCCGGTCGTGCCCATCGCCGGGTAGTGCTTGAACGCGACCTGGAGCTCAGGCGTGATCCGGTCCATGTCCGGCTTGAGGAGGTTCGTTCCGAAGTCCCACGGAGTCTCCTTCGGCGACCATGGCACGCACGCCTGCTCGTAGGTACCCATGAGCATCGCGCCGCCCTCCTGGCGGAGGTAGATCTCGCCTCCGAAGTCGAGCGTCATCGGCATCTCGCGGCCGGTCCGCGCGACGTGCTCGGCGACTTCGGGCATATCCACGGTGACCAGGTAGATGTGCTCCATGGCCAGGACCGGCAGTTCCAGGCCGACCATCCGGCCGACCTCGCGCGCCCACAGCCCGCCGGCATTGACGACATGCTCCGCGTGAACGCCGTCTCCGCCGTCGATGGCCACATCCCAGGTCCCGTCCGGCCGCTGCGACAGCCCACTGACCCGGGTATTGCGATGGACCTCCGCACCGGCCATCTGGGCGGCCTTCGCATAGG
>JANPDO010000017.1:0-5957 GCA_031431535.1 Chloroflexota bacterium | reverse complement strand
CCCTGCGACCAACGCGGCAGGCGCAGGGCACCCCCATTGGCCGGTCGCCGACGACCCGGCATCGGCTGGAGATCACCTACCCGCAATCGACGCCGCGAGTGGGCTGACTTGGGCAGGTTCCTCTTCGTCGGGTAGCTCACCGTCGGGTGGATCGTCGTCGGGTTCCTCGTCGTCGGCTTCCTCGTCGTCGGGTGGCTCGCCGTCGTCAGGCGATGGGCCGGCAGCGGGCGCATCGGCCGTACCCACCATGACGACCGACATTTCGACGGAAAGCGCCTTCCCATACGCCACGAGGCCCAGCCACCAGCACTCGCCGCCGACCCCGGGATCGCCAGCTCCAGCGGTCGCGCGCCGGGTCGAGGCCGGTCCCTCGCTGATGCGCTCGACCCAGGTCGATGATCGGCCGATTGGTATCGTGGGGGAGCGTGCAGTCGGCGCCGCCCATTCCAGCGACGCCGTCGCCCGTGCCAGCGACAGCGTCGCTCGTTCGACCGGCGTCGCCGCGGAGACCGCGCGGTCGTCCGACACTTCGCCCCGGTCTCCCGACGTCGTCGGGCTCGGAGCTTCGTCTGCTTATGCCGCGACGGCCCGGGCGCCACTCGTCAGCCGCACCGTCGCGTCGTCCTCGTCTGGGGACGGTCAAGCGGCCAGGAGCGGTGGGATCGAGCCAGCCGGGTCAACGCCGCCGACAACGCCCGCCCCGATGCGGGCTCGCCGAGTTCGTTTCGGCACTCCGCTGGACCTATCGACCCGATCGATTGAGCCGGCGGGTTCAACTCCGGCGGTCGCGCGTCGACCCGACAGTCTGGCAGGACAGTCCGCCGATCAGCACGCGGCCGATCCGTTCGCGATGGCCAACGCAACCTCGACCGAATCCACAGCCTCGGCCGGTCCGGCAGGCCAGGCGGATCCGACCGTTCATCCCGCACCCGCGGCTGCAACCGCGTCCCAGGGCCTGACGACCTCCCCCATGTACCCGGCCGTGGCCATCCGGCCGATCACGGTTGCACGCGCCACCGACGAAGCCGCCGGCCAACTTGTCGGCACCCTGCGGCCGGGGATCGATCTGAGCAGTCCGGCGGTGGCGGTACGACGGCCCTCCGGACCGGACGCGGACGACGATCAACCAGAGCCGGGGAGCCCCTCCGCCGCGCTGGCAGCCCTCTCGCGAATCGACCCATACGGCGCATTCGGGGGCGGCTCCCAGGCAGGGTTCGCCCCCGGGTCCGCGGGTCCTTCAGGCGTCCGACCCGGTGGCGGACCCCCTGCGCAGCGCGACCTGGCCGCTGGCGTCGCCGGGCCATCGGCGTCGGTCTTCGGGCGAGGCTCGAACCCGGCTGGGACAGGCGCGCTGTCCCAAGCCCCCGAATCGCCAGGCCAGGTCAGGTCGACCCAGACCGGGCCGACCCAGACCGGCTCGGGGTCCGGTGCTTCCTTGTTCGCTCCAACGGAACCGCCCGGACTAAGCAGTGGCTACCCCACCCGCCTAATCCAGCGTAGCGGCCAGCCTCTGCCGTCCAGCTTTGGAGGACGCCCGACGGTCCTGCGGCTCGCCGCGGCGGCCAGGACGGCTTCGGTCGGCGACCCTTCCACATCGCGGCTCAGCTCGTCCCCGATCGGGCCCGGTGACGCCTTCGGCACCCTGGCCCCCATGGGTTCGGTCAAGAGTGCCCGGGCCGGGACAGGGTGGCACCAGACCGGGGCAAATGACCGGAGCGATGGGGCCCAGTCCTCCAGTACCCGCGGTGGGTACCCGTCCGTCCAGGGATCGTACGTCGGAGCCGGGACAACACCACTCACATCGTGGTCTGGAAGCCCGGAGCAGGGCGGCGCGGGATCCTTCGACGACGGGAACGCCTTCGGGGGCATCATCGGGCGGTCCGTCCAGGCGGCGGCCGAATCGCCCCTGCCCGGGGTCCAGCGAGCTGACGATGACAGCGCGCCTGCCGCAAGCGCCGGCGCATCGGGATCTGGCGCACCCGGCGCCGGCCCTTCGGCCCGCGAGCTCGATGAGTTGGCCAGGAAGCTGTACGAACCCCTGCGTCGCCGCTTTCAGCGCGAGCTCACCGTGGATCGGGAGCGCGACGGCAGCCTCTTGAGCACGGGGCGGTGAGGCCATGAGCGAGACCGCCCTTGGACTCCGCTTCACGGTCACGATCGACGGCCAGACGTCCCTCGGAGACTGGACGAAATGCGAGGGCTTGACCGTTGAGTACGACGTCCACGAGTACAAGGAAGGCGGAATCAACGGCTGGGTCTGGCGTCTACCCGGCCGCGCGAAGTACCAGAACATCAAGCTCACCCGGCCGGTGACCAAATCGACCGCCGATGTCGCCAAGTGGCTGTCCACGGTCAAGCCGGCGATGAGCCGGACGACCGCCAAGATCGCCGTCAAGGACGCCGCGGGCGAGGAGGTCGCCTCCTGGTCCGTCTCCGGCGTCTACCCCGTTCGCTGGACCGGGCCGACCCTCGACGTCGGCCAGAACCAGGCTGCGACTGAGGTCCTGGAGCTGTCCCACATCGGATTCGCAGGGTTCCGCTGAGCCATGGACGACCTCGGCCAAGTCCGTCACTGGACCGGAAGATGACCGGCGGGTACGGCGAAGTGGACGGGTACACGGTCGCGACGCTGCGGGTGGTCGAGGGCGTAGTCGCCGGCCCCACCGAGCTGTACACCCACTTCAACCCGGGCGAATACACGATCGCCAAGAGCTCCACCTGGAACCGGCCACAGATGAAGGGCGGGAAGCAGACCGGCAAGCCAGAATTCGGCGGGGCCAACGCCCAGACGCTCCAAATGGAGCTGCTGTTCGACGATTCCATGAGCGGCGCCAACGTCGCGGCGGCGGTAGCCACCTTGATCGAGTGGGTGAAGGCAACCGACGATTCTGTCAACAAGAAGAAGCCCCAGCCGCCAATCGTCGTATTCGAATGGGGCAAGAACCCGGCCCTGACCTCGTTCCGCGGCTATGTCAAGCAGGTCCAGGCAAAGTATCTGCTCTTTACCGGCTCCGGCAAACCCCTGCGGGCCACGGCCAACGTGACCTTGGAGGAGGTGCCGGTCCCGCCCAAGAAGGGGAACCCGACCTCGGGCGCCATCCACGGTCGCCGGACGCACGTCCTCGCCGCCGGCGACAGCCTCGCGTCGATCGCTTGGCGGGAGTACGAGGACCCGGCGCTCTGGCGCGGATTGGCGGACTTCAACGACATTCACGACCCTCATCGCGTTCGGCTCGGGACGACGCTGCTGCTGCCCACGGCCGACGAGGCGAGGCGGCTGTCGTGAACGGTCGGTAGGCGATGGCCACCTTCACCCTCCAGACGACGATCGAGGTCGACGGGCAGCCGCTCGACGCCGCCCTCGAACCCCTGATTGAGCAGATCATCGTTGACGATTTCCTGCACCAGCCGGACATGTTCGTCCTCACCTTTCGCGACGTGGAGCGGACGGTTGTGGCCGATGCCCGGCTGAAGATCGGCTCCAAGGTGACGGTCAAGGCGACCGACGTAGGCGGGAACGCCCAGGAATCGTTGATCGTCGGCGAAGTCACTGCGCTGGAGGCGGAGTACACCGAGGGCGGGTCGCGGGCCATCGTCCGCGGCTATGACCCATCGCATCGGCTCCATCGCGGCCGGCACACGCGGACCTTTGCGGGTATGACTGACTCGGACATCGCCAGCGAAATCGCGGGGGCGATCAACGTGCAGATCGGCACGATCGACGCATCTGGTCCGGTCCACGACCACGTGGGCCAGGCCAACCTGACGGACTGGGAGTTCCTCCAGGGGCGAGCTCGCGAGATCGGCTTTGAGCTCGCGGTCAGCGAGGGCAAATTCCATTTCCGGAAGCCGGTCGCCTCTGAATCGGCACCGCCGGACGGAGACTACGGTGATGATGACCCGCGCAAGCTGGTCATGGGCAAGAATCTCCTCGAGTTCCATCCCCGCCTCTCGTCATCGGAGCAGGTGACCGAGGTGGTGGTCCGCGGCTGGGACTACAAGAAGAAGGAAGCCCTGGTCGGCCGCGCGCCGGCGAGTGCCTCGTCGGCCACGCTCAAGACGAAGCCGATCGATCTAGCCAGGACGTTCGGGGAGCCGACGCACGTCGTCGTCGACCGAACGCTGTCGACGCAGGGGGCGGTGGATGCCGCCGCGCGTTCGATGTCGGATCGCATCGGGAGCGGCTTTGCGGAGGCGCAGGGACTGGCCAAGGGGAGCCCGAAGCTCAAGGCTGGCGTCGCCGTGAGCGTGGGCGTCGTCGCCGATCAGTTCACCGGCAAGTACGTCATCACCAGCACGCGCCACGTCTTCGATCAGGATGGCTATCGGACGCGCTTCACCGTGTCCGGACGCCAGGACCGCTCGCTCCTCCAGCTGGCGGGCGGCGGCGCGAGCAGCTCCGGATCGCCGGCCACACGGATCGACGGCGTGGTCGTCGCGGTCGTCACCGGCAACGACGACCCCGACGCCCTCGGTCGGGTCAAACTCAAGTTCCCATGGCTGGGCGACGACTACGAGTCCGATTGGGCGCGCCATGTCTCCCTTGGCGCGGGGCCGAAATCAGGTGCCGTCTGGCTGCCGGAGGTGCACGACGAGGTCCTGGTCGCGTTCGAGTTCGGTGACATCCGCCGACCGTTCGTGGTCGGTGGGCTGTGGAACGGGGTGGACAAGCCGAGTCTTGGCGCTTCCCTGTTCGACAACGGCAAGGTCAAACGGCGCGGGTTCGTGTCGCGCAAGGGCCATCGGTTCGCCTTCCTGGACGCTGACGGCGATGCCGGGATTGCCCTCCTCACCTCGGACGACAAGCTCAAGATCGCGCTCAAGGAAAGCGATGTCGAGATCCACGTCAAGTCGGACGGGACGATCCTGATCGAATCGACCGGCGATCTGACCATCAAGGGTGCGGCCAATGTCAACGTGGAGGCTACTGGCAAGCTGACGCTGAAGGGCGCCAGCGTGACCATCTCGGCCAGCGGCCCCGTCGACATCGACGGCACCCCCATTCAGCTCAACTAGTCGGACATCCATGGGAACGCCAGCCATCGTCCTGGGCGACAAGATCACCGGAGTCTGTCCGCTCCATCTCATCCCGAACCCGGCCAGCGGCATCCCGCAGCCCGGGCCGCCCTTTCCGTTCAGCGCTCCGGTTACCCTCGCGGTCGTTCCGAACGTGCTCATCGGCGGCAAGCCCGCGGCCGTGATGGGCTGCTCGGGCGTCAACACTCCGCCGCACGTCGGACTCCATCCTGCGGACCCGTTCATGGCGCCGCCGATGCAGATCGGGCGAATCACGTCTGGTTCACCCACCGTGATGATCGGCGGCAAGCCCGCGGCAAACGTCTCATCAGTGGCTACCTGCTGTTCGACCCCGGGCACGCTGGTGCCAACCGTGATGACGGTCCTGATCGGCTAGCAGAGGAGCGAGGACGCACGGATGTCAGATCAATTCATCGGACGTGGCTGGCACTTCCCGATCGACGTCGACGCAACCGGTGGCATCCGGCTGGTCTCGCGCGAGGCGGAAATCGAGCAGAGCATCCGGCTGATCCTCTCAACCGCGCCGGGCGAGCGTCCGATGCGTCCCGAGTTCGGCTGCGCCATTCACGACTACGTCTTCGACGGTGTCGACGGCCGAACCGCGGGGCGGATTTCATTTGCCGTGCGCGAGTCGCTCCGGCGCTGGGAGCCGCGGATCGACGTCCTGGACATCGCCGTGGATCGCCATCCAGATAACGAGGACGCCTTGCTGCTCGACATCCAGTACACGGCCAGCGACGTCAACGACCCACGCAATCTTGTGTTCCCGTTCTACATCATCCCGGGCGAGGCCTGACCTCACCCCGCCGTCACGGAGCAACAGCCATGGCCCTGCCGGTCCCCAACCTTGACGATCGCCGTTTCCAGGATCTCGTGGATGACGCCAAGCGTCAGATCGCCCGCCGCTCTCCTGAGTGGAC
>JANPDO010000016.1:0-6602 GCA_031431535.1 Chloroflexota bacterium | reverse complement strand
ACGGCGAGGACGATGAACACGGTGCCGCCGCGCAGGTGGATGGCCGAAATCGACGCCGGATCTCCGATCCTTCGGCGCAGCCACTCGCTCCGCTCATCGCTGACGTGGCCGCGAATCAGGAGGAACAGGGCGGCCAGGCTGAACACCACCAGGTACACCAGCTGATCGTTGATGGTCATGGACATGTTCGTCAGCAGCAGCAGGCCGATGACGGTGACCGCCGGCAGCACGCGGTGATGCCCGAACACCGAGTAGGCGGCAAACATCGCGGTCGCCCAGGTGTACAGGCCAAGCGTCAGCAGGTAGTGCAGGTATTGCACCGTAGACGCCTGGTTGCGCAGGACAATATCGCCATAGGCTGCGACCACCGACGTCGCTGTGGACCGGTACAGCTCGCCGAACGACGTGCCGTCGGGATGGGCAACCGTGGCCACCACGAGCGGCACGATCAACGCGGCAAAGATCGATCCGATCAGATACGTCTGCCAGCGTCCCCACCCGACCTTGGGCCCGACGAACCCAGTCACGAAACCGCCCACGATGGCCAGTGGCAGGAAATCGAGAAACGACTCGCGACCCAGCACCCAGCGGGCGTCGTCTAGCGACCCGGCCAGGGTCAGGCACATCAGCAGGGTCAGGCCAACGGTCAGCCAACCCTCAGCTGGAGCGGTCGGGAGTCGCGACCCAACCGCACCGAGGCGCGTCATCGAGCCAGCGCCTCGGCAAGACGCCGGCCCGGTGTGATCGTGTACGAGGGCAACTCGTATTCGGCGAGGGTGTGGTGGAGCGCGCGAGCCCGTTTCGCCGCCTCGTCGACATCGGCCGCGGACGGGCGCACCGGCGTTCCCAATGTCCTCGACCCAGCCTCCGCCGCGGCGGCTCGCTCATAGGCGGCGGCGTCCACGGTCACCACGACGCAGGCCACACCGCGCGGTCGAAGCGCCGAAAGCGGCCGAATCCAGGCCGCGTCCAGCGAGGGCGTGACAATTACGGCCGTCATCCCGCGTCGCAGGCGGCCCATCGTCTGGATCAGGGCCTCGACTAGGGGCTCATCCGAATCCGCCTCGACCGATGCCAGCAATTGCATAATCTTGAGGTGCTGGCGGCTGCCACGGTCGGGCGGCAGGAAGGCGGTTCGCGCCATGTTCACCGTCATCCCCACGGCGCGATTCTCCTCGAGCGCCTTGTCGGCAATCGCGGCCGCCGCCCGAACGGCGACTTCCACGGTCGATTCGTCGCCGCCTCCGGTCTGGATGCCCCGCTCCAGGTCCAGCACGATCCACACATCCGCGGTCTGCTCCAAATCGAATTCCTTGACCTGGATCTCGCCGTGCCGGGCCGTGCTCTTCCAGTGGATCCGGTTCATGCTGTCACCGGGGGCATATGGCCGGACCGTCGTGGCCAGGGGCGTGGTCTGGAGCGTTCGAACGGGTGAGGCCTGGCTCCCCTCCAGGGCGGCCGCCGGCAATCGCCAGCGCGGCAACGCCTCGAGCCGCGGATAGACCACCACTGACACTCCCTGGCCGACCGTTGCGGACGCCTCGAAGAAGCCAAATGGGTCGCCGGTTCGAATGTGGAGCGGTTCGATCCGAAAGTGGCCGCGGCGGCCGAGCGGGACGCGGATCAGCCAGGACCGCTCACCTCGGCCGGCGAGTGTGATGGCCCGCCCAGGCAGACCGCCGGGCAGCGTCGTTGGGTTGTGGATCTCGAGCCACGGCTTGGCCAGCCGGCTGCCGCTCCTCAGGGTATACGTCACCCGAAGCTTGTCCCCGACGTGGCCGGTGAGCTGGCTGACCGCATACCCGGCCTCGAGATCTGCCAGGCCGAGGCGGACCACGACGTACGACCCACCGACGATAAGGACCGATAGGTAGAGCAGGTAGAACAGGAATGGCAGGGCGGTTGAGAACGCGGCAATGACCAGGACCGCTACGGCAACGACGAGCTGCAGCTTTCGGATCACGGCGTACCCCGCGTGGCCGGTTTGAGGATGACGTCAGGCGCTGGCCGGCGCGCCGCGGCCTCGACTGACCGGCCGCAGGTCGGTCGGCCCGCCGCCGGTGGGACGAATCCCGTCGATCGCGGTCGAGTCGAGGAGGTCCCGAACGACCTGGCCGGCTTGCACATCGTGGATCGAGGAACTGGTCTTGATGATCAGCCGATGCGCGAGAGCGGGCTCGGCGAGTGCCTTCACGTCGTCCGGGATGACGTAATCCCGGCCCAGCAGGCCCGCCAGCGCCTGTCCAGCGCGGTATAGGGCAATCGAGCCGCGCGGTGACGCGCCGAGGTAGACGTCGGGATGGTTCCTCGTTCCGTTGACCAGGCGGACGATGTAGTCGGAGATGCTTGAGTCGACGTAGATTTCGCGTACGGCGGCCTGCATGTCGCGCAGATCCTCGACCGAAAGGACAACTTCCAGCTCCTCGAGCGGATGCCTGCGCTTCTGCTCATCGAGGATCACGATCTCCTCGATCGGCTGTGGATAGCCGAGTCGAAGCCGGAGCAGGAACCGATCCAGTTGGGCTTCCGGCAGGGCGAACGTGCCCTCGTACTCGATCGGGTTCTGGGTGGCGATCACGAGGAACGGATCAGGCATCTGGTAGGTGGTGCCGTCGATCGTGGCCTGGTGCTCCTCCATGCACTCGAGGAGCGCCGACTGGGTCTTTGGGGTGGCCCGGTTGATCTCATCGGCAAGGACGACCTGGCTCATGATCGGACCCGGACGGAACTCGAATTCCTGGGTCTTCTGGTTGTAGATGGAGAGCCCGGAGACGTCCGACGGGAGCAGGTCCGGCGTGAACTGGATTCGCCGGAATGAGCAGCCGAGGCTCCGCGCGAGAGCCTTGGCCAGGACCGTCTTGCCGGTTCCGGGCACGTCCTCGATCAGGACGTGGCCGCGGCACAGCAAGGCGACCAGCGCAAGCCGCACCTCGTGATGTTTGCCCACGATCACATGTTCGACGTTGGAAATGACCCTATCGCCGGCTTCCTGGATCCTGGTCATCGGCCTCTCTCGCGGGTCTGCTGTAGAGATGGGCAGGCGTCCGACGCGCCGCGCTGTCGGCAGATGGTACGTCGGAACGATCGAATCGGTTCCCACGACGCCGTTCCGTCCATTCGCGGGCAATCAGCCGCGTAGCGTGATCGCCCCCACCCACAGCGTCATGGCGCAGCCGATGGCCGCCATGATGGCCAGGAACGGCTCGCCGCCGATCCACGACGCTGCTGCTACGCCGCCAAACAGCACCGAAAGGACGAGGGCGACGGCGGCCAGACCGAGCCGCTCAATCAGCGGACGCGGCGTGCGCGGGGGTTGAGGCTCGTGCGAGGCATCAGGCTCGTCCGGCTCGCTCGGTGGCCGGCGATGATCCTGATCTTCGGCGACCGAGAAGTGACCTGGCGCGGAGGTTTGCCCGCGCCCATCCGGTAGGTCGTCGTTCATTCCGACGCGAGCCTACCAGAGCGGGATTCGTACTCGATCGCGGCAAGGCCCTGACTTTCCGCTTCGGGCCAGGGTACCCACGTCCCGGAGGTGGTCCGAATCCCATGCGCTATACTCGCGCCCCGCCCGAGATGCGCGCGCTCGGGCCAGAGCTTCGCCGTCACGCCAGGGACCAATGACAGAGATCCTGACCGAATCCTTCTGCGAACGGTGCGGCACCCGCTACACCTTCGAATCCGCGCGACCGAAGGCCCGCCTCCAGGGCGTCAAGGTTCTGTCTCGCGGGCTGAAGAACTTCGTCCTTTCGGACAGCACTTCGATTGACGAGGCTATGGCTTCGGCTCGAAGCGAGGCAGATCGGGACTCCACCGCGCACCAGTTGGATGCCTTCCACAAGACGTTCAGCTTCTGCATGTCCTGCCGCCAGTATGCCTGCGCCAACTGCTGGAATGAGCCAGAGGCCAAGTGCCTGTCGTGCGCCCCACTGGCCATTGCGCCGCTGGCGATCGCCCCCGAGCCAGCGCGGTTCGATGATCTCAGCGCACTCCGCGCGGCCGCCCTGTTTGGTGAGGCTGGCAACGGCAACGGCAATGGCGCGGCGGAGCATCACCACGACGCGCAGCTTGGTCACCCGTGGATTGCCAATGGCACCGAGCCGGGGCCCGAGAGCGAGCTGATCGGCCTGAGCGAGACGGCCGTCATCGAGCCGGAGCCCGAGATCGAGCTGATCGGCCTGAGCGAGACGGCCGTCATCGAGCCAGACCTCGCGCCGCCTGGGGCACCCCCAATCCCCACCGATACCCACGGGAAGGCCGCCGCCCAGACCCGCTCGCTGCTTCGACGCTTCCGCCCAGGCCAAAGCCTCGATGCCGAACTGGCCGCCTTCGAGCGACAGCGCAGCGGCGGTTCATCGGACGCGGAGCAGCCGACGTCAATCGAACCCGAGGCTCCGCCGCCCGCGGGAGCGATCGCGCCCGAAAGCCAACTCGAGGTGTCAGCGCCACCGCCCGAGGCCTCGCTCGCGGCCGCTCGGACCGAGCAAGAGGGCACATCGCCGCAGCCGACGGACCCGATCGATGTTATCCCGCAGCCAACCTGGCGGATCACGGCGCCCGACGCGATCAGCCCGTCACCGTTCCCCGCCCCGCAGGATCCGGGTCGCGGATCGCACAGGCCGACCGTGCCGACAGGACCCGTCGGTGGCGAGCCCCAGTGGCCGGCAACACCGCAATGGCCGGTGGTGGCACCTGCCGCTCCACCGGCCGCGGGGCTGCCGTTCCTCGGCCGACCGGCGACCCCTCAGGGTGGCATTGAGGCCCTCTGGGCAGCCTCCAACCAGGAGCTGGCAACCGCACGACCCGCAGCCGGAAAGAGTGTTGCCGCCGTCCAGCCGTGCGTCAGTTGCGGTCTATCGCTCTCGTCGACCGCCCGGTTCTGCCGCCGCTGCGGCACGTCCCAGGGCGTCTGACTGGCCCCGAGGCGGGAGCGCGGTGCCAGCCCCCCTCGACCCTTCGTCGCGGACCCGCACCCAGGCTGCGCCAACCAACAGGGTCTGAAACGAGAGCGATAGCCAGGCAAGGGCAGCGAAGGCGGATGCCAGCGTTCCGGCCAGTTCAGCGACGCTCACCAGCCACGGAACCAGGAACGCAAAGGCGTGACCGAGGACCATGAGCGTTACCCCGACGACGACGGCCGGGAGCCGCACGGACTCCCAGCCCGGCGGTTGCGATGGCAGGTTGCGATAGCCGATGGCCACCCCTACGCTCGCCGCGACAGCCAGGAACGGCGGCCAGCCGAGGAGTGCAATGGTGCTGCGCGCCATGGATCCTGCGGTCCCGCTCGCCGCATCGAGTGCCGCGATCAGCCCCAGGGCGGTGACCATGGCGACCGCCGCCGCCAGCAGTAGCCCGACGACGACGAAGCCTCGAACCCGCCGTGCGATGGCGCCCCGCCCTGGGTCAGCAGAGAAGGTGCGTGCGAACGCGAGATCCAGCGCCTCGAACAGCTGGCCGACCGTCCAGAGCAGGCCGACCGTCCCAACGATCGACGTCAGCCCGGCCCCTGCAGCCACGGCTTCGACCGAACCACCGATGATGTCCGCGAGAGGTGGAAACGCGGCGATCAGGGCCTCGCTGACCAGCCGTCGAATCGCGGGATCACCGGCGGCCACCCACCCGGTTAGCCCGAGCACGAGCAGTGTCGTCGGGATCGCGGCGAAGAGCGCAGAGAACGCGAGGCCGTTCGCCAGCAGGCCCCCGGCAGATCGGCCGTAGATGTCAAAGACGGCCCGAATGACGATCATCCAGGGCCGGTCCAGGATCCGTGCCAAGACCGCGCGCCCGTCCATTGGAGCCCGGTCAGTCCCCCAGGTTCTCGAAGAGGACCGGCTGCAGGTCCTCGGCGCGAACGCGTCTTGGGGTCGCGATCATCGCCCGGACCTCGCCACGGCGGACGAACCGCCGGCCTCCGAGCTTGATGCTCTGGAGGCGCCCCCGTCGAGCCCACCCGCCGATCGTCGACGGCGTGAAGTGGACATTGGCGGCGGCCAGGATGTCGGCCGCTTCGACCAATGTCACCCAGTCGGCTGGTGCCGCCATCGGTCAGTCCGCCTTGGTCGCCGCGCTGGACGCAGCTTTGGTAGCCGGGGTCCCGGGCTGGCCTGCGCCACCGGAGCCACCGCCCGCATCACCCCCAGATCCAGATGCGTCTGACTTGGCCGCGCCATCCCCGGCGGCGCCGTCGGTTGCTGCGGTGGCGTCGGTTAACCCCTTCGTGGAGCTCGACGACGCGGCAGTCCGCCGATCCCGCTTCGCCCAGCCTGATCCCTTGAAATGGACGGCCGCGGCAGCAATCGCCTTTCGCAGCGGCCCGCTCCCGCAATTTGGGCATTCCGTGGGTCCGGCGGCATGAACGCCATGGATCACCTCGACCCGCCGCCCGCAAGCGGCGCAGTCGTAGTCGTACAGAGGCATCGGGCAGGTCTGCGCTCAGCCGCGCAGCAGGCGCATGCCGCACTTGGGGCAGTAGAAGGCGCGCTCGTGACCGGACGCGAAGCCGCAGTGGGTGCAGACCAGCCCGCCCCGACCCGCGGCGGGAACCGGGCGCTCAATGCTGGTCAGGCCGAGGGCGTGCTGGCTGGCGAGCACATTGTTGAGGATCC
>JANPDO010000015.1:0-2601 GCA_031431535.1 Chloroflexota bacterium | reverse complement strand
CTCCGACCTACCCCGCCACCTTCACGACCCACGACCTGGCGCCCGGCAGTCGCGTCGAGTACTACATGACCGGGCCCAGCGGCGACCAGCCACGTGGCTTCTGGGACATCGTCGAGGCCGATCCGCCGCACCGGCTCGTCTTCATCGACGGGTTCGCGAATGACGACGGCACGCCGAACGACGCCTTCCCGCGCAACGAGGGGCGCGTGACGATCGAGCCGCTCGATGCCGGCCGCACGCGGATGTCCATCGAGAGCCACTTCCCGAGCACCGAGGCGATGCAGCAGGTGCTGGCCATGGGCATGGAGGAGGGCCTCACCCAGGCGGTCCGCCAGATCGATGCGATCCTCGCCGAGGATGCCGTCGCACCACGAGGATAAGGAGGTTCATCGATGGACAAGTTCGGTATCTGCCTGTGGTACGACGGCCTGGCCGAGGCGGCTGCCCACCTATACACGAGCCTCTTCCCCGACAGCCGGATCGTTCGCGTCGATCGCTCAGCCGCGGACAACCCGAGCACGAAGGAGGGCGCGGTCCTGACCGTCGAGTTCGAGCTCGGTGGACGGTCGTTCCTGGCCCTCAACGGCGGTCCGCACTTCAAGTTCAACGAGGCCATGTCGATCGTCGTCGACTGCGCCGACCAGACCGAAGTCGATCGCTACTGGGGCGCTCTGATCGCCGACGGCGGAGAACCGAGCATGTGCGGCTGGCTGAAGGACCGATTCGGAGTGTCGTGGCAGATCATCCCGAGACAACTCAACGAGCTGCTCCGCGACCCCGACCCTGACGCCGCTCGCCGCACGATGGAAGCGATGCTATCAATGGGCAAGCTCGACGTCGCCCGACTGCAGGCCGCCCGCGATGGAACTGCCTGAGGCCAAGGAGGCACTTGATGACCGCGACGACCGCCATCACCGATCACACGACACGAACGCTGGAGGTCCAGGGTGCGACCCTGACCTACGACGTCCGAAAGGGCGACTCCCCTGCCCCGATCCTGCTGATGATCGGTTCGCCGATGGGCGCCGGCGGGTTCGCCACGCTGGCCGGGCACTTCACGGATCGTACGGTGGTGACCTACGACCCTCGGGGTGTCGAGCGCAGTGTGAAGGCCGACCCGGCAAGCCCCTCCACGCCCGAGCAGCACGCCAACGACCTGCACCGAATCATCTCCGCGCTCGCGGGCGGCCCGGTCGACCTGTTCGCCAGCAGCGGTGGTGCGGTCAACGCACTGGTCCTCGTGGCCGCGCACCCGGAAGATGTCCGGACGCTCGTCGCGCACGAGCCGCCGCTCGCGGCGATCGTGCCCGATCGCGAGGGCGCACTTGCCGTCTGCCGGGCGATCGCCGCGACCTATCAGGAGCGCGGCTTCGGGGCGGGAATGGCGCATTTCATCGCGGTCGTAAGCCACCATGGGCCGATGACCGCGGAATTCGCCGCCCAGCCCGGTCCCGATCCGGCCATGTTCGGGATGCCCACCGAGGACGACGGCACCCGGACCGACGCGCTGCTCGCGCAGAACATGATCACCTGCACGCATTACGAGCCCGACTTCGAGGTGTTGCGCGCGGTCCCGACCCGGATCGTCATGGCCGCCGGCACGGAGTCGGATGGCGAGCTGGCGCACCGTGGCGCGGAGGCTGCCGCCGAGCGGCTCGGCACGGAGGCTGTGCGCTTCCCGGGCGGCCACGCCGGCTTCCTCGGTGGCGAATACGGCCAAACCGGCGATCCGGATGCCTTCGCAGCAAGGCTGCGCGAGGTGCTCCTCGAGGCCTGAGGACGCCCGACCGCTGCGGATAAGGATGCTAGCATCCCAGTTCTTGCTGTCAGGGTGACGCCCCGCAGATGGAGCCACGATGACGATGGCCACCGGGCCGGACACCCAGTCGCCTGAGCTGCACGTCGCCGACCGCCACGACCTGATCCGCGTTCAGGGCGCGCGCGTGAACAACCTCAAGGACGTCAGCATCGAGATCCCGAAGCGCCGGCTGACGGTGTTCACCGGCATCTCCGGCTCGGGCAAGAGCTCGCTGGTGTTCGGCACCATCGCCGCGGAGTCGCAGCGGATGATCAACGAGACCTACAGCGCCTTCGTGCAGGGCTTCATGCCCACCCTCGCTCGGCCCGAGGTCGACGTCCTCGATGGGCTGACGACGGCGATCATCGTCGACCAGGAACGGATGGGCGCCAACGCCCGCTCCACCGTCGGCACCGCCACCGACGCCAACGCGATGCTGCTCATCCTCTTCAGCCGGCTCGGGCAGCCGCATATCGGACCGCCGACCGCCTTCTCGTTCAACGTCCCCACCCGGACGGCGAGCGGGGTCATGAGCACCGACAAGGCCGGTGGCCGGGTTGAGAAGAACGTGGTGCGCAACGTGGTCTACCTCGGCGGAATGTGTCAGCGCTGCGAGGGCATGGGCGCGGTCAGCGACTTCGACCTGACGGCGCTGTACGACGAGAGCAAGTCCCTCAGCCAAGGCGCGCTCACCATTCCCGGTTACAGCATGGACGGCTGGTACGGCCGGATCTTCAGCGGTGCCGGCTTTGACATGGACCAGCCGATCGGCAAGTACACCAGGAAGGACCTCGACAAGCTGC
>JANPDO010000014.1:0-5015 GCA_031431535.1 Chloroflexota bacterium | reverse complement strand
AGTTCGCCGAGCACTGGGAGTGGGTGCGCCTCTCCCTCGGCAGGACGGCCGCCGATTCGCCCGACGCATGGGCGGCGCTGCGTGACGCCGAGGATGTCTATTGGACCGAGGATGACACGATCGACTGGCCGAATCGTCCGTACGTTCGCAACCTGGAGCGCTGGCTCGTCCAGCGTGACGCGGCGCCCGACGGTGTGGTCGTACGCAGTGAAGCCGATGTTCATGTGCACGATCTCGCACCCGAAAACGGCACCGCCTACGAGGGGTTGCGGACCGATCACGCCAATGGCGTCGACTCGTTCTACCTCGATCTCGACGACCGCTTCTTCGGCGACGTCGACCCGCATGACGTCCTCGTCAAGGTCACCTATCTCGATGCAGGGACGGGCTCATTCACGATCGAGCACCCGGGCGGGCCACCCGCCGCAGTGGAGCGCACCGGCGACGGCGCCTGGAAGACCGCGACGGTCCCGATCACAGGCTTCGCTGCCACGGGGTCCCTGGCCGCTGGCACCGATTTCGCGATCCGGGCACGCGACGGCGACGACCTCACGATCCGGTTCGTTCGCCTCGTCCGCGTCGACGCCCCGTGAGCGACGGAGATCCGCCTCCGCGGCTATGTATCACTCGGCGACTCGCTCGCGGCTGGGGTGCAGCCGATAGGGGACCCGGCGAACCGCTACCGCACCAATGAGGAGTACGCGGAACAGCTCCTCGATATCGCTCGGGTCGCCTCACCGCGACTTTGGCTGGTCAAGCTCGGCTGTCCGGGCGAGACGACGGTCACGATGATCGCTGGCGGGATCTGTCGTATCACCACGGATCACACCTCGACGAAGCGGTCGCCTTTCTGAAGGCGCACCGTTCGTTCGTGGCGTTCGTCACGATCGACATCGGTGCGAATGATTTCCCCTGCCAGGGACGCGTCGTACGTCCAGGGCGGCGGCCATTCAGCAGAACGACCTGGTCGCGCTCAGCACTGCCCAAAGTGATCTCACTGGCGCTGGCTTCGTCACGGTCTCTAACGACTTGACCGGATGATCGCGTGACGTCCTCGTGGAGCTGCACAACGGGTCGTGCGAAGTTCTCATCGGACGAGATCGTGGGCAGCTGTTGTCACGGTACGTTCCGCCAGCGCTGGCCCAGACTGCGATATCGGGCTATGGGGATCATGTCTCGATGGAGAAGCGACTTCCACAGCGGACGGTGACCGGCGACGACCCGACGAACCCTAGCCTGGCTCTGCCTTGCCGCGAGGGCTTCGCTCGTGGCCAGCGTCCGATCGGCGTCATGAGCAAACAGTGGCCTGCCACAATGGGGCATGACCAGCGGCCATCGATGCGGGTTCTGATCCTCGGAGCGACGGGACGGGTGGGCAGTCTGGCGCTCGCACGCGCGCTGGTCGCCGACCATGCGGTTGTGGCTCTCGTCCGCGATCCCGGCCGGCTGGAGGCTGGACCTGGCCTGACGGTTCTGGCCGGGGACATCGGCGATGCTTCGGCGGTTGGCGGCGCCGTGCGGGGTGTCGACGCGGTGATTGCGGCAGTCGGCCCGCACGGAAATACGATCAAGGACGAGCGGGCGCTCGAAGCCGGGATGCGCAACGTCGTGGCCGCGATGGGCGACGCGGGGGTTCGGCGCCTTGTCGCGCTCTCGGGGGCGGGCATCGACGTACCCGGCGATCGCAAGCCGTGGCTCGATCGGGTCGCATCTCGGGTGGTTCGCCGCATGGCGCGACACGTGGTCGGCGCGAAGCAGCGCGAGTACGACGTCTTTTCTGCGGCCGACATCGACTGGACGGCGTTGCGCCCACCCCTTGTCACCGACGGCCCGCCGCAGGGGTATCGACTCGACCTCCGTCTGAAGCCTGGCGCGCGAGTCCGTCGAGCCGACGTAGCCGCGGCCTTGGTCGACCAGTTGACGGACAGTCGCTTCCATCGGGCGGCGCCGTTCGTCCTGCCACCGACCGAGTCGTGATCGTCCTCAGCCGGACGCGCCTTCCGATCGTCCTCGCCGCGGCCGTGGCTCTCTATGCGCTGGAGGCCGTCACGGTGGGCGCCCTCGTTGGCGGTCCGGCCGACGCCGCCGTTCTCGCGATCGCCTCGATGGAGTTGACCTTCGGCCCGGCTATGGTCGCCTACGTCGCGTTCGTCCGCCGCCGTCGAATGGCCGTAGTGGCCCTGGCCCCGATCCTCTTCCTGTCGTTCGTCGTTGCCACGGTCGTGATCCCGAAAGGCCACCATCAAACGCTTGACGCGATCGGCCTGCTCTTTGCACCGATCGAGCTCGCCGTCGTCTCCCTCGGGATCTGGAAGATCCTCGGGATCGCCCGTGATATCAGGGCCGACAACGCGTCAGACGGCGACCTGATCGCGCGCATCGAGCGCGCGGTGGGCCGCGACGCCCCTCTGCTCGCCGCAGTCCTGGCGACCGAGCTTGCCGTGCCGTGGTACGCCTTCATCGGGCCGTTCCGCCATCCACGCGCAGAAGGGGGAGTCGAGACATTCGGCTACCGGGACTCCTGGCGTCCCGTCGCAGGGGCCATCATGGTGATCCTCATCGTCGAGACGATCGGTGTCCATCTCCTCGTCAGCCTGGCGAATTCGACCGTCGCTCTCGTCCTGACCGTGGTGAGCGTGTACGGAATCCTCTGGTTGTTCGCCGACCTGCAGGCCGCGCGTCATCGACCGATCACCGTGTCCGAGGACGGCGTACGCGTTCGCGCCGGCTTGCGGTGGACGATCGTCATCCCGATGGAGGCGGTCCTCGGCATCGAACGGGTGCGGAGCTCCGTCCCAAGGCTCGCGACCGCGGTGGACGCCAGCCTCGATGGGAACCCGACGGTCGGCATTGAGCTGGCTACGCCGGTTACCGCACGCGGGCTGTACGGGCGGACCCGGGAGGTCACACTGATCTGGCTCGCGCCCGACGACCCGTCTGGATTGATTGAAGCCGTGGAGCGACACCGCGCCGCCGACGACTCCATCATGGCCGCGAAGACAGTCGAGCTGCTTCAGGCCTGAGGCTGCTCGGTCGATCGCGTCGAACCTGGAACTGTGGATAGCCGGCTCAAACCCGGTTGGTGATGGTCCCCCGGCCGGTTACCCCGGATGCCGCGATGATCGCCGCGACAGCCACGAGGATGACCCCGAACTCGCCCGCCAGCCAGGAACCGGGAAATACAAAGTAGGCGACCACGCTCGCCAGGTTGATCGTCAGCAACAGAACCATGAGTGCACCGAGCAGCAGTCCTGCGCGCATGAGGAGCGATCGGCGACCGGTCGCGCGCCAGGTCCAGAGCACGGTCGCGGAAGCCAGCAGGACCGTACCGATCATGAACATGAGCCCGACGGTTCCGCCAAACCTGTTGGTGCCGCCGTTCTCCCAGATCAGGAGAACCTTCACGATCCAGGACAGCCCGCCAGTCAGAGCGAGCATCCTTACGAGCCACTCGAGCCTGACACGGGCGGGGACGTGCACCCGGGCCACTTTAGGCCTTCATACCATCGCTTACCCGGTCCTAGTAGGAGACGCGAACCGCGACCCAGTCGAGCGAGAAGTCGCGCGCGGTCGAGCTCGCGACGCTGATCACGCGGACCCGGAAGTTGGCGTTGGAGAAGTCGCCGACCGCCCAGGTTCGTCCCCAGGTGTCGGTCGCGCTGCCCAGGGTGTACGTTGATTCGGCGGTCCCGAGGGTCGCCGTCGGCTTTGCCGGCGTCCAGGAGATGCCGCCGTTCCAGGAGAGCTGCACGCACAGCTTCGGCGAGCCGGAGATGCTGTCGACCTTCGCGTCGAGCCGGACGTCGATGCCCTTGATCGTTGCCTCGGCAGGGATGGTCAAGCCGTAGCTATCGAACACGTGCTTGTCCTTGCCGTTGTCTGCGCAGGATGTGCTGGAACTCGAGCCGCTGTTTCTGTCGACGGCGAAGAGCCCGTCGTCGGCGTACCCATTCGTGGGGCTCGTTTGGTAGCCGTTGCCGTCGCCTCCACTCGCGGCCGCGTTGGCAGTCGGGCTCAGGAGACCGGTGTTGCCGGCCGTCGGCGTGGGTGTTGGAGTGGCCGTCGCGGTGGGCGTCGGCGTGGGTGTGGGCGTGGGTGTTGGCGTGGGTGTAGGCGTGGGTGTAGGCGTGGGTGTTGGCGTGGGCGTGGGGGTTGGCGAGACTGCCCAGGTGTAACCGGCCGCCCAGCTGACCGAAGCAAGCTTCGCCTGGCCGGCAACCGATGGATGGAAGTAATCGCCGGCGATGTCGTTCGTCGCGAACTGGGTATTGAAGACCGCGTTGTTGTCGAAGCGGCAGCGGGAGGCGACGGTGGCGCAGACCTCGGCAAGCTGGGTGTTGTAGTCGATATTTCGTTGTCGAACGTCCTGCCGCCGCTGGACGTCGACCTGCTGGGTGGAAGTTGGATTGGCCAGGAGCGACTGGCAGACGCCCCCGATCGACCAGATGAAGCGCGCCCACCCGTTGCCCTTGAACAGGTTCCAGAGCTGATAGGCGTCCGGGATGCTCATGACGTAGAAGTAGGTGTCCGGGGATCCGGTCGTCAGCGTCGCCATGGCCGCCTGGACCTGCGCCCGGAAGTCGGCGACCGGCGTCATCGCGGTGACAGTGTCGGTGCACACATCATTGCCGCCGATCTGTACGGTCAGGTAGTCGGGTTGAAGCCCGACGACGGTAAGCATCTGGGCGTTCAGTCCGGCCACCTTGGCGCCACTCACGGAGCGGTTATTGTTCTGCCCGCTGACCGGTGCGCCGAGCGCCAGGAGGCGGAGGTAGTGGCTGTTGACCGTGCTGCTCGTGCCGGTCGACCACGAGTTCTGCGGGGCATCGGCGCCGAGCGTTCCGGCGGTGCTCGCGGCCTGGGTGATCGAGTCACCCACCGCGGCCATCGTCCTCGGCAGGGGCAGGGGGGTGTCGGCGGCCACGGCGGACAAAGGCAGGCCGCTCAGGAGCAGTGTCGCGAGGATCGCAAGGGTCGCTATGCGCCGGATCATGCGCCATCCCTCAGCTTCGAAC
>JANPDO010000013.1:0-7174 GCA_031431535.1 Chloroflexota bacterium | reverse complement strand
CGGTCCGCCTCATCGAGGTTGTGGGTGGCCAGCACGATCGTCCGCCCAGCCTGGCGCAGCTCCTCGATCGCCTCGCGGACCACGAACGCGGCCTCGGGGTCGAGGGCCGCTGTCGGCTCGTCGAAGAAGACGACCGCCGGGTCGTGGAGCAGCGCCCGGGCGATGGCCAGCTTCTGGCGCATCCCCTTGCTGAACGAGCCGGCCAGGTCATGCCGGCGCTCCCACAATCCGAACAGGCGGAGGTGGCGCTCGATTCGCTCGGCCCGTGTCGCCGCGTCAAGTCCATGCAGGCGCCCGAAGAAATCGAGATTGGCATTGGCTGACAGCTTGTCGTAGAGGCCCGGCGTCTCCGTCAGGATGCCGACCCGGGCGCGAACCTCGTCCGGTCGATCGCGCACATCGAAGCCGGCCACCGACGCAGTTCCCTCCGTCGCCTCAATGAGCGCCGCGAGCAGGCGGACAGTCGTCGTCTTGCCGGCGCCATTTGGCCCGAGGAGACCGAGCACCTCCCCGCGATGGACCTCCAGCGACACGCCCCGGACGGCCCAGCGATCACCAAATCGACGCCCAAGCCCGGTGGCGCGAAGGGCGATCGGGTCGGTCATGTCCGGGAAGTCTGGCGCAACCAGGCGGGAAGCGTCGCCCGATTGCCGGCTGTCTTCGGTGGACGGGGGCCACGGGGTTGGAGCCGGTGCGCCAACGGCCGCCAGCCGTCGCCGTCGCGTTGCCATCCACCCGTTGACCGCCCGGCGCTACCCTTGACTCGATGCACGTGCCGATCACCATGCCGACCCGCCCCGGCGCACACACCGCTTGACACGCGGGCTGGGTAGCCGGTGATCGCCTTGCGCGTCCTGGTGACGGCGCTGGGCGCCGCGCTGGGCGTGCTGTATCCATTCACTTCGGTGATCCTGGCCGACTTTGGGTTCTCCCCGGGCGAGATCGGGTTCATCTCCTCACTCGGAGCGGTGGGCTTTACGTTCGCCGTGCCGGCATGGGGTCACCTCGCCGACGTCCGACTGGGCCGGCCTCGAACCCTCCAGGTGTGCGCGACCGGAGGCGCCACGGCAATGGTCGCGCTGCTCATCCCGGTGCCGCCGGCTGTCGTCGTTGGCCTGTTCGTGCTGTTCTGGGTATTCATGTCTTCGTTGCAGCCGCTCGTTGACGCCATCACGGTGAACGCGCTTCGCGGACGCGACTACGCTCGGGTTCGCCTGTTCACGAGTCTCGGTTTTGCGGTGGCCGCAATTCTTGCCGGCCAGCTGTACGACCGGACTGGGTACCAGGCGGCCTTCCCCCTGTTTGCCCTGGCTGCCGGCGTCATGGTCGCCGCTGCTGCGCTGCTACCGGACGTGGCCCGTGCCGATCTCGACGCCCACCGTCGACATGCCCCGGGCGGGGAAGCCTCCGGGAGACCGGCGCCGTCGTGGCGGCGCTCCCTTGGCTCGTCCGGGGTCGCGCTCCAGGTCGCCCCTCGACTTGCCGCGGTGCTGCTGGCCGTCGGTCTGCTCCATGTCGGGACGATCGCGGGCTTCACCTTCCTGTCGCTGCGGATCGAAGCCCTGGGCGGGTCGCCAGCACAGGTCGCGCTTTCGTCTGGCCTGTCGGCCGGGGTCGAGATCCCGGCGATGTTCGTGATGGGTGGCCTGGCTCAGCGGCTCGGCCTGCGGGTCATCTTCACCATCGGCGCCCTCCTGTACGCCCTGTGCCTGGCCAGCTGGACGGTGCTCGACACGCCCCTCGCGATCGTGGCGACACGCGCGATCACCGGGCTGGCCTACTCCGGCATCGTTGTCGGGGTGGTGCTGACCATCGCCACGCTGCTGCCGGCCGAGCTCCAGGCCACGGGCCAGTCGCTTCTCCAGACCATCACGTTTGGCTTTGCCGCTGTCGTGGCGAACGTGCTTGGCGGTGTCCTGTACGAGGGCGTGGGCCACGTTGCCGTGTTTGGTATCGGCGCGGTCCTTGCGGTCGGCGCCGCGGTCGTGGGCTGGCTCGTCTTCCCGGTCGGTCCGCGAGGGCGGGCCTCACCCCCGACCGCTCGTCGTGATGAACCTCCGGCGCCGTAGCATAGGCACGGACAAAGGAGGGATCATGCGAACCTGGGGCGGGCGATTCACCGGCGAGACCGATACGCGCGCAGCGGACTTCACGCGCTCGATCGAAGTGGACGCGGCCCTTGCGGCGGACGACATCGCGGGTTCGATCGCGCACGTTCGTGGGCTCGGGCGGGCGGGTGTCGTCAGCGCGGAGGAGGTTGCCGCGTTGGTCGGCGGCCTGACCGCTCTTGCGGAGGACGTGGCGGCCGGACGCCTGGCCTGGGACCCAGCCCTCGAAGACGTTCACATGAACGTGGAGGCCGCGCTCGCGGAGAAGGTTGGCGCGGTCGCGGGGAAGCTGCATACCGGTCGGTCAAGGAATGACCAGGTCGCGACGGACCTGCGGCTGTGGACTCGCCGGGCGATCGACAACCTTGACACAGCGCTTGTGGCCTTCGAACGGTCCTTGGTGGGTCTTGCGGAGCGCGATGGCTCGGCCATCCTCCCGGGCACGACCCACATCCAGCCGGCGCAACCCGTCCTGTTCGCCCACCACCTGCTGGCCTACGTGGAGATGGCCGAGCGCGACCGCGGCCGTCTTGCGGATGCGCGGCGCCGCGTCAACGTGTCCCCCCTGGGCGCCGGGGCACTGGCCGGCGCCGGGTACCCGCTGGATCGGGAGACGACCGCTGCCGAGCTCGGCTTTGCGGGTGTCACAGCGAACTCGATGGACGCCGTGTCGGATCGCGACTTCGTGGTCGAGACGCTGGCCGCCGTGGCCCTCGGAATGGTCCACCTGAGTCGGTTGGCCGAGGAGATCACGTGGTGGTCGAACCCGCGCTTTGGGTTCGTCCGCGTGGCAGACGCGTTCTCTACGGGCAGCTCGATCATGCCCAACAAGAAGAATCCGGATCCGGCCGAGCTGGTGCGTGGCCGCGCAGCCCGCGTTATCGGGGCGCTGACCGGATCGCTCGCGCTGCTCAAGGGCTTGCCCCTGACCTACCAGCGCGACCTCCAGGAGGACAAAGCGCCGCTGTTCGACGCCGTGGCGACCTACGCGACTTCGCTTGGCGTGCTCAGCGGGCTCATCGACACCCTGTCAATCGACGCGAGGCGAATGCGCGAGGCTGCGACCGAGGGGTATACGACGGCAACCGCGGTGGCCGATGCGCTTGTCCGCCGCGGAGTCCCGTTCCGGGCGGCCCACCACATCGTCGGGTCACTCGTCGCGCAGGCGGAGGGGGCCGTTCTCGGGCTGGACGAGGTAACGGACCAGATGGTGGCACTCTCCCTCGGGGCCAGCGGTGACCCGGGCGCCCAGGCGCTCGCCGAAGAGGCCGGGATCTGCGATCACCTGCGGGGCGCCGCGTCGCTGGACGGTGCGCTGGCGAGCTGCGACGTCATCGGCGGGACGGCCCCGGCCCGGGTGGCAGAGGCTCTCGCCCACGCACGGAGGCGACTGGGCAACCTGATCTAGGTCGCGGCGGACCGGGCATCGGTCGCCAGCGACTCGGGCATCGGTCATCTTCGGGCGCGCGCCTCGGTCGACTGACCGATGACGCGCCGTGCCTGCGACGCGAAGCTCGACTCATCGGTAGCTGGGCTGGATATGCCCGGGCCGACGGACGGAGGCTCGCGGATGGCGACGTTCATGGATGTCCACAGCGGGTTCGTCGGCGTGACGGCCCAGCAGCTCAAGGAGGCCCACGAGCGCGATCTCGCGATCGAGAAGGACGAGGGAGTCCACTTCGAGCGCGCCTGGCTCGACCCTGAGCTCGGCAAGGTGTTCTGTCTGGCAACAGCCCCGACGAAGGAGGCCGTCATGCGCATCCACGAGCGCGCCGGCCACCCGACCGCCGAGGTCTATCAGCTCTCAGTTGAGGTGGCGTGATGCGACGAACGTTCAGTTCGATGGCCCTCGGAGCCATTCTTCTCATGGCAGCGGTCCCCGCCGTATCCGGACACGACGGCCCGACCTGCGGCGGCGTGTTTGGCACCGACCTCGTCGTCCACGGTCAGCACGTCGTCGGCGATTACGTGACTGGCCTGGGCGGCCTCTCCGGCGGGCTGGAGTGGCCTCCGGCTGGTGAGGTGGGCCGTGCAGTGAAGGAGAATGGAGGCGCGGCCGTTCCCGGCGGGCCGGGACCGGGCTTCCACTTCACCATTGAGGGACTGGCACCGGGCGCTTCCTTCTGCAACGAGAAGGCGCATCCCAATGGCTTCAACACGCCCGACACCGGTTATCCCCACTAGCACGAGGCCCACGTCGAGCATCGGAGCGCAGCGGTTCACAAGGGCCGCTGCGCTTCCGCGCCCGACACCGGATCGCGTTCTATCGAGATGCCCCGACGACGCCGGCCTGGATGGCCGCTGGGCCAGGGGAACGCGTAACAGTCGCGACCCACGTGGCGATCTCGGCCCGGCGGGCAACCCCGAGTTTGGCCAAGATGTGCTCGACGTGCGCACTGGCAGTCTTTGGGGCGATATCCAGCTCGCCGGCGATCTCCCCGTTCGTCATCCCTTCGGCAATGAGCCTGGCCACCTGGAATTCGCGTGACGTCAGGGGCCGCCACGGCTCCTCGAACGAGCCATGCCGATGGGCGACGCGAGAAAGCTCCTCGATCCGCGCAAGGAGCGGTGTGCTCTCGAGCCGGGCCGCCGTTTGGCGCGCTGACGCGAGAAGTGCCGCCGCCTCGGCGAAGCGATTCGATCGCAAGAGGCAGCCAGCCAGGTCGAGGCGAGCCCAGGTCGACTCCCAGATCCGGTGACGCTCGTCCCATCCGCGGATCGCCGCCTCGAGCGCTCCTCGTGCCATGACGAACGAGCCAGCTGCAAGCCGGACGAGACCGTTCGCGTGGTCGATCGCCGGTCGTACCACAGAGGACCAAGGTTCCAGATAGTCCGTCACGTCGGCCGCCCACCGTTCGGCTGCGTCCGGCCGGCCGGCCGCCAGGTTGGCCCGTACCCCGGTCACGGCGAACGGCGCGAGCAGGGCCCGCTCCTTGACTCGAACTGCGAGTTCGTACGCTGCCGCGCACCGACCGATCGCCGCCTCGGGCGCATTGTCCAGGAGATCGGTTTCGGCAAGCCCCCACAGGGCCGGCAGGATGAGGTCGACGGCACCGCTTTGCTCGCCTGCCGACCACGCTTCGTCCAGCAGCGATCGGGCGTGATCGATCTGACCCCGCCCAAAGGCGATGAACCCGATCGCGACCTCGGCGCCGATGATCCCTCGACTGCAGCCTCGGTCGACCAGCTCTTGCTCGCCGCCGGCGAGCGCGGCATCCCATCGCCCGTTGGTCCAATCGACGAGCGCGGCCGCGGCGCCCATCACATGCCGGCAATGGGACTGCTCGATCGCGTCGGCGTAGCGCAGCCCTTCGCGGAGCGAGGCTTCGGCGCTGCTATAGCGCATGACCCGGACGGCGGTCGTCACGGCGTTTCGATAGGCGGTCACCCCAACGTCCTCGAAGCCCGCCTCGCGCGCCTCGTGAGCGGTCCTCGAGATACGGAGCAGCCCGGCATCGACGTCGCCATGCAGGACGTCGAGCATGCCGTGGATCGACTCTGCGTCCATAGCGGCCACCGCATTTCCGGCGCGCCGCGCTGCGGAGCTCGCGCCGTCGGCGGAATCGCGTGCCGCGCCAATGTCCATGGCATCCAACTGGGCGAGCGCTTGCTCAGACAGCAACCCCGAGCAAGCGGCCTCGCGCTCGGCCGTCGCGGAAAGGGGTTCCAGTTCCGCGAGACCCCGCGAGATCAACGCCATCCGGACATGGACCGGGCGAGCCTCCCTCCGCGCCAGGCCCGCCAGCCAGTCAAGCTGCCGGGCGGCATCGAGCGGCCGGCCCGCCTCCAGGTAGCGGTCGCGGGCAAGGCCGGTGGCCTCCTCCGCAACCTCGTGGAGCTCGATGGCCGCTGCTTCCCGGCCATAGGCCTCGAAGAGCGCGCCCTGCTCCGCGGGGTCGAGCGTCGCTGGCATGTTATCGACGGCGCGCCGATACAGCTCGCACGCCTCACGATGGGACGAGAGCCCAGCCGCGGCACGGGCCCCGGAGAGCGCCGTGCGAAACGCGTCGGCGCGCAGACCCGCGCGCTCGAAATGAACCGATGCATGGATCTCCGAGGCGCCCCGCAGCTGCGCACCGAACTCGCCCGCCCGTGCATGCAGGCGGCGCAGGGTGTTTCTCGGCACCGTTCGATACAGCACGTCTCGGAGCAGCTGATGTCGATAGTCGTAAAGGTCCCCCGGCCAGGGTGGATCGAGGAACGCCTGGTCCACGAGCTCGCGCAGCGGTGCGTCGAGCGCGTCAATTGGCAGGTCCATGATTCCCGCCAGGACATCGGGAACGAAGCAGCGCCCGATCACCGCGCCGGCCTGCGCAACGGCTCTGGCCTCCGGCGAGAGTCGAGCGAACCGCGCGAGGACCGCATCCTCGATTGTCCCCGGCACGTTGGCGTCCCGGATCGCGTGGCCATCGGACCCTGCCTCATCGCCGAGAGCCCCAAGCAGCTCCTCGATATACAGCGGGATCCCGTCCGTCCGCTCGTGGACCGCGACGACCACCTCGCGCGGCGCGGGCAGCCCGGTCGCGAGGATGAGAGTGGTCATCAGGGCGGTCTGCTCGAAGGTCAACGGGGCGAACCGAGCCTCCTCCGCCATGCGCTGGGTCAGCAGTCGGGCGCGCCACTCCCGCAGGATCGTGCCCGTCGGCAGCTCGTCGGACCGGTAGGCGCCCACCAACAGCACCGGGCGGTCCCGGATCCGACGCGCGAGTTCCGCAACGATCTCGAGACTCAGGTCGTCGGCCCACTGGAGGTCCTCGAAGGCCAGCAGCGCGGGCGTGTCAAGCGCATCGGTCATCCGGTCGACCATGTCGAGCACCAGGAGCCGACGCGATCGGAGCTCGGTGCCGTCCGCGGCGTGGGGCAGGTTCAGGAGGTCGTGGCCCAGCTGCGCGAAGGCCGGCATCCGCAGCATGGTCCGTGCGAGGTCCAGGATCAGCGCCGCCGGGACGATCCGGTCCTGCGGGGCCACCGCCCCCTCCGCGATGGCGAATCCGCGAGCCGATGCCTTGCGCCCGACCGCCCCAAGGAAACGGGTCTTGCCGATGCCGGCCTCGCCCAGCAATGCA
>JANPDO010000012.1:0-13138 GCA_031431535.1 Chloroflexota bacterium | reverse complement strand
CCCCCCCGCCTACCCCCCCCGCCCACCCGCCCCGCCGACCCGCCCCGCCTACCCGCCCCGCCGACCCGCCCCGCCTACCCGCCCCGCCTACCCGCCCGGTACTGGGAGTACCGGATGCCGGATGAACCCCTCGTGAGCCTCCGAGAAAACGACAGCCCAAAGCCGAATCTGCCTAGGTCCACGCTGGTTCGTGTCAAACCCGGTACTGGCAGGACTCGCTACGGGCGTCGACGATCCCACGGGGCGCCCGTCACCGCTCAGGCCACGGGACGTCGGGCGGCATCGGCATAGTCGGCATATCTTGCTGGCGACCTTCGCCCGTCTGCCCGTGTCCTGATGAGCCAGTCTCGCCCTCGATTCGACGGGTCGATCATGGCGAGTCCGCGCCCCGGAATCCATGGCCCCGTATCGCCGCGCAAATCCAAGCCCATCCCGTGGGCGCGCAAGGCAAACCCGGCATCGAAGAAGGTTCGATTGGCCCGGACGACGTGGTCGATCTCGGCGCTGGCAAGGACCAGCAGCCACGAGCGAATGCGACGAGGCTGCCAGCCCAGATCTCTGGCGACGGACCACGCAGCGCGCTCGTACCATGCGAGCTGTCGCTCGACCGCTCCCAGGTCATCGAGGCGGGTCTTCACCTCGATCAGCAGGACAATCCCTGTTTGAGGATCGAGCGCAAGCAGGTCGATCCAGCCATGCGATCGGCCGTGGACGACCTCGACTTCGCGCGCCGTCTCAAATCCGCCACCCCGGAGTCGTCGATCGGCGTACGCCGAGCAGCGGGCGTGCACGAGGTCACGGACTCGGCGATCTCCCAGGATCAAGGGTGGTCCGACACGTAGCTCCAGCTCGAGCCCGAGGGCCGCGGCCATCGATTCGATCAGGGCGGTCGATGGGTTCGCATCGCCACGCTCGATCCGCGCGATGTAGCTTCTGGTCACGCCGACTGCATCGGCGAGGGCCTGCTGCGAGGTGTCCAGGCCGAGGCGGGTGTCACGACAGGCGCGCCCGAACGAGGTCCGAATCGTTGGGCGCTGGGTCGAGGTTGGGGCTGGCATCTTCCAAGTACACCACGCGGCGCTCAACTATCACTTACCTGGCCGCCATCACCGGCCGCTGGTCGCCCACCGCATCCCATCGCACTGCTTCGCCCGGTACAGGCAGTACCGGATTCGGAACGATGGCCTCGTGAACCCGTGCGAAAACGACACGGTGATGTCGAATCTGCCAAGGTCCACGTTCACTCGTATGGAAAGCGGTACTGGAGGAATCGCGGAGCAGCGACGCGACGGCGATGTTGTCCGCGGGTGGCCACCAGGCTTGAGCCAGCCCAGCCGCCGACCTCGGTCAGCCCGGGTCCCGCCAGCCGGGTCCCTGCCGCCTCGCCTGGGGCTCGGACCTGCCGAATCCCTCAACCCTCGACCTCGGCATCGAGGGGCTGGGCGGGTTCCGGTGCGCCGCGCGGTCGAGGCGATGTCTGGGCCACGATGACGGCAATGAACACACAGGCGGCCCCGACCAGCTGAAGGGGGGCCAGCCGCTGGTCGAGGATCAGGAAGGACAGCACCACGATGTAGATCGGCTCCATGGTGCTGACCAGGGCCGCCTGGGCCGCACCGATCCGCCGTGCGCCGGCGTAGAGGGTCTGGATGGCGAGGAATGAGGCCACCATGCCGACGCCCAGCAGGTGTGGCCACGCCTCGCCCGGAACGGTCCGAGGGTCGAGCGGGCGACCGGCCAGGGCGGCGACGGCGGCAAAGACGATCGCCGTCCCGGTCATCATGGCGGCGGTCGTCACGGCAGCGTCGCGTGCGGCCGGCGCCTGCTCCATGGTCTCCGAGCCAAGTCGATCGCGCCGCTCACCCGAGAGCCGTGCCGAGAGAATGATCCACACGGCGTAGATCAGCGCGGCAACGACGATCAGCACGATGCCGCCGGGAGGAATGTCCGAGGCGACCGGAGCGCCGCCCAGCGCCAGCACGACCCCGAGCACTGCCAGCCCGAGCGCGGCATATGGCCGCCGCCCGGACAGACGCGTGGCGAACCGCAACGACAGCAACGCCACGAAGACCGGGTAGATGTAGACGAGCACGCCGGCCAGGGCGGCCGGAACTACCTCGATCCCGGCGTAGTAGGCGCCGGCGTTGCCCGCGTAGATGGCACCCAGACCCAGGGTCAGGGCGACCTGCCGGCGGGACATCCGGCGGGCGGCGCCGCGCCGGCGAGCGGACACCGCCACCCAGGCCCAGGCCAGACTCGCGCCGATGACGAATCGCCAGCCGACCAGGCCAAGCCAGTCGAGGCCCGCCCGGTAGCTGAGCGTGGCGAAGATCGATCCGGACGCGAAGCTCGCGCCCGCGACCAGCACCAGCACCACGCCAACCAGTCGCCGTCGATCCATGCCGGGCGGAGGCTATCAGCCGCCCCACCCCGCCGCAGTGGGGTTGCGCCTCAGCCGGGGTCGCGCCTCCGCCCCATCTCGCCGCAGCCGCGCCCGGCCTCCGCGCCCTGCCAGCCTCCGCGCCCGGCCTCCGCGACGAGCCACTACACTGGCGGGCGTGAGCGACATCATCGAAACGATCGTCGCGCGCCGTGTCCCCGCGTTGACCGAGGCGCGGTTGCGGGTCCTGAGCCGACGACAACCGGTGACAGTCCTGCCCGGAACCTCGCTCGGCGATTGCGTGCGAGCCATCCAGCGCACCGGGACCGGCGATTCGGTCTTCGTCTGCGAACGGGGCGGACGCCTGACCGGGGTCCTGACCGAGCGCGACATCTTTGCTCGAATTGTCGGAGGGCGGGTGGACCTGGCCCAGCCCGTCGAAGCCCTGATGACCACCGATCCACATACCCTCGACCTCGACGACACCATCCGCGACGCCATCGTCCTGATGCAGACCGGGCGCTACCGCAACGTGCCCATGGTCAATGCGGCCGGTCACCTGGTCGGCGTCGTGCGCCAATCGGACATCATCAAGTACCTCGCCGAGTCCTTCCCGGAGGAGTTGCTCAACCTCCCACCGCGGCCACATCAACGAATGCGCGCACCGGAGGGCGGATGACCACGACCACGGAGCCCGAGCTCGGCCCCGATATCAAGGAACTCGAGCGGGTCACGATCCGGTTCGCGGGCGATTCTGGCGACGGGATGCAGTTGACCGGGACGCAGTTCACCCGGACGGCGGCCGTGTTTGGCAACGACATCAGCACCCTGCCCGACTTCCCGGCCGAAATTCGCGCACCCGCCGGGTCCCTGCCGGGGGTTTCGGGCTTCCAGATCAGCTTCTCGTCCTCGGACATTCACACTCCGGGAGACGAGCCGGACGTGCTGGTGGCAATGAACCCGGCGGCGCTCAAGACCAACATCGGTGACCTGCCGGCCGGCGGGGCGTTGATCGTCAACAGCGATGCGTTCGGTCAGGCCAACCTGAACAAGGCGGCGTATGCGAGCAATCCGCTGACGGATGGTTCGCTCAAGGCCTACACGGTCTTCGAGATCCCGATCTCCACGCTCAATGCCCGGTCGCTTGAGGGTCTGGACATGACCAGCAAGCAGATGGACCTGACCAAGAACTTCTTTGCCCTGGGACTCATGTTCTGGCTGTATGAGCGGAGCATGGACCCGACGATTCAGTGGGTCGACGCGAAGTTTTCGGCACGTCCGGTGGTCGCCGAGGCGAACAAACGCGCCTTGAAGGCCGGTTACGCGTTTGGCGAAACGACCGAGGCTTTCCACACCCACTACCGGGTCAAGCCGGCGAAACTGCCTCCGGGAACCTATCGCAACATCACCGGTAACGAGGCCGCGGCCCTGGGTTTCCTGGCCGCATCCAGGCTGGCCGACCGGCAACTGTTCTACGGCAGCTACCCGATCACCCCTGCCTCCGACATCCTCCACCAGTTGTCGGGCTACAAGGCGTTCGGGGTGAAGACCTTCCAGGCCGAGGACGAGATCGCCGCGATCGGCTCGGCGATCGGTGCCTCGTACGGAGGCGCGCTCGCCCTCACCGCCTCGTCCGGGCCCGGGATCGCGCTCAAGACCGAGGCGATGGGTCTGGCTGTCATGGTCGAGCTGCCGCTCGTCGTCATCGATGTCCAGCGCGCCGGGCCGTCAACCGGTATGCCGACCAAGAACGAGCAGGCAGATTTGCTCCAGGTGATGTTCGGGCGTAACTCGGATTCACCCTTGCCGGTGGTGGCCCCGGCGACCCCGGGCGAATGCTTCGATCTGGCGATCGAGGCCTGCCGGCTGGCGCTCAAGTACATGACCCCGGTCGTCTACCTGTCGGACGCCTTCCTGGCGACCGGATCCGAGCCGTGGAAGGTGCCGTCCGTGGCGGACCTCCCGAACATCGCGGTCGCCAACGCCACGGATCCGGCCACGTACCGGCCGTACCAGCGCGATCCGGGGACGCTGGCGCGGCCGTGGGCCGTACCCGGCACGCCCGGCCTCGAGCATCGAATCGGTGGCCTCGAGAAGGCCGACATCACCGGCAACGTCAGCTACGACCCGGACAACCACCACCGGATGCAGACACTGCGGGCGGCCAAGGTCGCCGGGATCGCCGACGACATCGCGCCCCTCGACGTCTACGGCCCGACCAGTGGCGACCTCCTCATCCTGGGCTGGGGGTCGACCTATGGCGCGATCCGCTCGGCGGTGGAGCGTCTCACCGCGGACGGGCGCTCCGTGGCACATGCGCAGCTGCGCCACCTGAATCCATTCCCCGCCAACACGGAGCGCGTCCTGCGCAGCTACCGGCGCGTCCTCATCCCGGAGGTCAATCTGGGGCAGCTGTCGATGCTGATCCGGGCGAAGTACCTCATCGATGCCGTTGGCTACAACCGCGTCCGCGGCAAGCCATTCCGGATCGCGGAGATCATCGACGAGGCCGAGCGCCTCCTCGCGGAGAAGTCATGACCGATACCAACGGCGCATCGGCCGCCGCCCCCTCGCAGCCGCCGCTCAGCCCCGAGAACGCGGCGATCATCAAGTTGACCCGCAAGGATTTCGTGTCCGACCAGGAAGTCCGCTGGTGCCCCGGCTGCGGCGACTACTCGATCCTGGCCCAGACCCAGAAGGTGATGCCGGACTTCGGCTATGCCCGTGAGAACATCGTGTTCATCTCCGGGATCGGCTGTTCCGGGCGGCTGCCGTACTACATGAACACCTACGGGTTCCACACCATCCATGGCCGTGCTCCGACTCTCGCCACCGGTCTCAAGGCCGCCCGGCCGGACCTTATGGTCTGGGTGATCACCGGTGATGGCGACGCGCTGTCGATCGGGGGCAACCACGTGCTCCATTCGATGCGCCGCAACGTGGACATCAACCTGGTCATGTTCAATAACCGGATCTATGGGCTGACCAAGGGCCAGGCCTCGCCCACCTCGGAGTTCGGCAAGAAGACCAAGTCGACGCCGGCCGGAACCGTGGACACCCCGATCATGCCGCTGACCGTCGCGCTCGCCGCCGAGGCGTCGTTTGTGGCACGCAGCGTCGACACCCACACCGAGCATCTGCAGGCGACCCTGGAGCGGTCCGGTCGGCATCGTGGCTCGGCATTCGTGGAGGTCCTCCAGAACTGCAACATCTTCAACGACGGCGCGTGGCGCGACTTCACCGACCGCGAAGTTCGTGAGGACCGGATGCTGGTGCTGGAGCACGGCAAGCCGATGATCTACGGCAAGGACCGCACCAAGGGGATCCGCCTGAATGGGCTGCATCCGGAGGTCGTGACCATCGGCCAGAACGGGGTCACGGAGGCGGACCTGCTGGTCCACGATGAGGCGGCCGAGGAGCCGTACCTGGCCCTGATGCTGTCGCGTATGTTCTGGCCCGACTACCCGGTCCCGGTCGGGGTGCTGCGTGCGGTCCCGCGACCGACGCACGATCGCCTGATCGAGGATCAGCTGACGGCCGCCGTCGCTCGCAGCGGGATTGGCGATCTCCAGAAGGTCCTCAACGGTGGCGAGACCTGGACGGTCGAGTAGCACACGTCGAGTAGTGCCCTGAGAGGAGCGATTTGGTGGATTGTCCGGTCTGCGGATTCCTGAATCTGGTCGGAGCCGAGGTCTGCGACAACTGCGGTGCCGACGTCGGCGGCCACGATCTGCCAGGGCCAGCCCTGTCTTTCCAGGGCCGTCTCCTCGGGGAGCATCTCGACGAGCTTGGTGCTCCGCCGCCGATCACCGTGGCCCCGGACATGCCGGTCGATGCCGTCATCGCACGGATGCAGGAGACCGGGACCGACTGCGTCCTGATCACGGTGGGCGATCAGCTCCAGGGGATCTTCACCGACCGCGATGCGGTGGTACGGGCGGCCGGCAAGAGCCTGGGCGCATTCCACGTCCGCGACTTCATGACGGCCGATCCAGTGGTCCTGGCGCACGACGATCCGATCGCCCTCGCCATCCACAAGATGGCGGTGGGTGGCTTTCGCCATATCCCGATCATCAAGGACGGTCGACCAACCGGCGTGGTCACCGCCCGGGACGTGTTCCATCACCTTGCCGAGTCACTCCCCTGAGCGTGCGGATCGCCATCCTGGCCGATGACCTGATCTGGGCTTCCCGACTTGACGCCCTGGTCCGTGGGGCTGGCGCCACACCGCTGCCGGCACATTCGGCCGCGGCGCTTGACGGGCTGCTGCCGGACGTCGACGGGGTCATCGTTGACCTGACCGCCAGGGCCTATGACGGCGTCGCGGCCATTGCCGCAGCGCGTGCGGCGGATCGACCGGTCCTCGCCGTCGGGCAGCACGACGATCGCGTGCTTCGCCGGCAGGCCCTCGCTGCGGGTGCCGCGCGCGTCCATCCATATCGACTCCTGTTCGAGGACGGCCCGCGCCAGGTCGGCGCGTGGCTGGCGGAATCGGTCGTCGCATCGGCAAAGCCATGATCACGGCGCGCCCAACGATCCCGGCGACGCGCTTTGCGGAGCGTCTGGCCGCCGCGCGCGGGCTCGCGGAGCAGGCGGGCCTTGACGCCGTTCTCGTCGGAGTCGGGGCCGACCTGCGTTATCTGGCCGGCTATGCGGCAATGCCGCTCGAACGTCTGACCATGCTGGTGATCCCGGTCCCCGGCGATTGGTCCCTGGTCGTGCCGCAACTGGAATCAGCCCCGGCCCGCCTCTGCCCGCCGGCGACGCTGGGCGATCTCCCGGTCGTCACCTGGGAAGAGGGAGACGATGCCCACGGGCTGGTGGCCCGGATGATCCGCGCCGCCGCCGCCTCGACGGCCGCCCGTCCGTCAGCCGCTGGTCGTGGCCTCCGCGTGGCGATTTCCGACGACCTTCCAGCTCGCCACCTGCTGCCGCTCCAGGATCGTTTGGCTTCCGTCGAGTTTTCGCTCGCGTCCAGCGTCCTCGGGCCGCTGCGCATGATCAAGGACGCCGACGAGATCGCCTTGCTCACGCTTGCCGCGCATGCTGCGGACCGCGTGGTCGCCCAGATCGCCCGGGGTCGGCTGGTCGGCCGGACGGAGGTCGAGGTGGCCGGCGAGGTGCGCCAACGGCTCATCGCGGAGGGCCATGACGAGGCCCTCTTCGCCATCGTCGGGTCCGGTCCGAATTCGGCGTCTCCCCATCACGATGCCTCGGAGCGGGTGATCCGGGCCGGCGAGCCGATCGTCCTCGACATTGGGGGCGTGCTGGGTGGCTATGGCTCGGACATCACCAGGACGCTGTGGGTCACCGGTGGCGATCCCGCGAAGGGACCCGATGAGCGGTTCCGCCACCTGTTCGGGGTGCTCCAGGGCGCCCAGGCGGCAGGTCGGGCTGCGGTACGGCCTGGCGTGACCTGCGAGGCCGTGGATGCTGCGACTCGCCAGCGGATCGCCGCCGAAGGCTATGGCGACGCGTTCTTCCACCGGACCGGGCACGGTATCGGGCTCGAGGGGCATGAGGATCCGTACATCATCGCCGGCAATGTGCAGTCGCTTCGCGCCGGGATGGCCTTCTCGGTGGAGCCCGGGATCTATCTCCCCGGCGAGTACGGAGCCCGGATCGAGGACATCGTCATCTGCGGCCCGGCCGGCCCGCTCGAACTCAACCAGGCGCCCCGCGAGCTGTACGTCGTCGACGGCTGAGCTGGTCGAAGCTGCAGCCGGCTGGTCTGGGGCGGCCTGCGGTATCATCCGCCGACGGGACGCGCCCGATGCGTCCCGCCCCAGCGCCCGAGACCTGATGACCACCTCCTCCTGGCGTCGCATCGACGCCGCACCACGCGGCCGGGGTCCCGTCCTCGCGCCGACCGGCTGATGAGCCGGCGTCACCGCGGTCGGCCGCGCCCGCAGATTCCTGTGCGCCCGGACATCGAAGGACGTGGCGTCAGCATCGAGGCGTCCACATCGGCCCCCGCTCCGGCCGACCACCGACCCCCGGCCGACCATCGACAAGCGGCCGACTACGGCCCAGCGGCGGGCCATCAACCTACCGTGGCCGCCGCCACCACGGCCAGTGAGCAGCCCGGTCCGATCGCCAGCCTCGACGCCCCGTTGCCATCCGACTCGCCACAGCCATCGCTGCCGAGTCCGGTCCCAATCGTGGGGCCCATGAATGGCGACCGGGCCGGGCAGTGCACCTCGCCGCAGTTGCGCCGCTTCATCAAGAGCCGCCCGTACGTGCCGATGCACGAATTGCGCCGTCGCTTCAGCGTCAGCGGCGACGATGACGACGTGACGCCGGTGCGGCTACGGCTGGGCCAGATCTTCGTCGGGCTGCCGACCCACGAGGGTCGCCTGCTTGGCGAACTCCTGCGAACCGGCGAAATCGGCTACGAGCTATCGCTCGACCCCATAACGCCGATCGTCATCGGCGTCTACCCGATGCGACCGATCCCGCGAAACTGACAGACTCGAGCGCCGGCGGCTACTACGATTCGAGCCGTGCGGTCGACCGTGTCGCCGACACCGTCACGGCCGCGAGCGCGACGAAGTTGCCCGCCCGTGCGGCGGAGACGACGTTCCCCTTGGCCGCAAAAAGGTGGGACGCATCCTCGGCGGATCGGGCGGCTTCCTCGGGCCGCCTGGCAGCGGCCTGAGCCTCTGCCAGGAACATCAGGGCGTTCCCTTGTCCCTCGATGTCGTCGGACGCGCGAGTCTCCATCACGCCTGTCGTAGCCAGTTCGACGCCCTCGTCGGCGGCGCCGTCCCGTGCCAGAAGCTTTCCTCGAATGCCCCGCCACAGATGTGTGAGTACCAAGGTTGCACATCGTACCTTCGTCCCGTCCCCGAAGCATGTCAACTGCGCGACGCTATCCCCGTGTTGCGTGGGCGCACCATGCTCCGGCTACTGCGACGTCACCGGCCGCGTAGGATGAGTGTCGATGGTGCAATCGCCCAACCCGGATTCGTTGGCGCGTGACGCCCTGGCCGCCTGCCGCCTGTTTGCCGGCCTGGACGATCGGACCCTGGACCTGCTGGCGGCGGCGCTGCGGTCCCGCCGCTACCGACGCGATGAGGTCATCTTCCACGTCGATGACCCGGGCGATTCGTTGTTCATCGTGGCACGGGGATCGGTCAAGATCACTCTCGCCGCCGACGACGGCACAGAGCCAGCCATTCTCACGACGATCGGCCCCGGCGGCTTCTTCGGTGAGCTGGCGTTGCTCGATGGGGCGCCTCGATCCGCCAACGCAATCGCCTTTGGCGCCGTGGAGACGCTGGTCCTGCACCGTGAGTCCTTTGATCGGCTGATCGACTCGGAGCCCGAATTGCGCCGCGCGCTCCTGGCCTCACTCGCCCGGGAGGTCCGGCGCCTGACGGCCCAGGTGGAAGACCTCCACTTCCTGGATCTACCCGGCAGGCTCGCTCGTCACGTGCTGCGCGAGATCGAATCGGACGGCCGGAGGGACACGGGCGACGAGGCCCGGTTGCCGTGGCCGTACACCCAGGCCGAACTCGCGGGCATGATCGGGGGATCGCGCCAATCGGTGAACCGGCTCCTGGCGGACTTCGTCGGCCAGGGACTGCTTCGGTTCGACGGCGACCAGCTCGTCATCCCGGATCCGGCCCGCCTCGCCCTGGCCGCCCGTCGCTGACGAGCCCGTCGCTGAAGGCTGGCGTCAGCTGACGCCCTCGCCCCCATCGTAGGTGCGCTGGAGGACGTCGACCGACGGTCGCGGCGTGCGGAGATCGCGCAGCGACGCCTGGTCGACACCCGCAAGACGAGGCAGGTCGGCGGCTTCGGTGCGCAGCAATCGCGTTGTGAGCGTGGCGTGGATGAGCTTCTGGATCTCGGGGACGACCATCGTGGCCCGCAGCGCCTCGGCCGGCACCTCCAGCAGGGTCGTGTCGGCATCTGCGATCACGTCGGCCGTGCGTGGACTGCCGGTGAGCGCGGCGATCTCGCCGAAGAAGTCGCCGGCACCCATCGTTGAGAAGCCACGGAAGCCGCCCCCGTCCGGGATGCCGGCGGTCGTCGAGCCATCGAGGATGAAGTACGCGGACGACGCAAGGTCGCCATGCTCCACGATCCGGGTTCCGATCGGGACGTCACGGACGGTGGCGCCACGGATGAACGCCGAGCGCTGCTCCGCAGACAGTTGCCCGAGCGGTCCAAGGCGCGCTGCGAGCCGGTCGAAATCGGCGAGCGTCGCTGCCCGCAGCGGGAACGTGGCCAGGGCCGGTGCTGCGCCAGCCGCGTGGAGCCGCGCCGTTGCGGCACGCCAGGTCGCCACGCCAAGCCCCGGCGCCACGAGCGTGAACAGCCCCGACACGATCAGCAACGACGACGCCACGATGATCATCAGCCGAATGTCGACGATGTCGGCCAGGCCCGCCCCGGCCATCCCGAACAGGAAGATCACGTCGCGCATCACGTAGAACGCCGAGAAGACCCGGCCGCGCATCTCCCGTGGCGTGTTCCGCTGGAGGAGCGTCGCCCGCGAGATCGACGACGGCGAGTTGAAGAAGCCGGAGATCATGACCATCAGGATGGCGAACGGGATGGACGTGGCAAGCCCATACAGGATCCCGCTCGCCGCCATGCCGAACATGGCGATGACGATCCAGGCGGGCTCGGCCAGCCTGCCGGCGAACCTGGCCATGAAGAAGGATCCAGCGACAAACCCGACCGACGTCAGTCCCTCCTGGAGACCGTACTCGAACTCGGTCGCGCCGAGCACCCGGATGGACATCGGGAGCAGGAGCACATTCCACAGGCCGAACGAGAAGAACATCAAGGCGCCAACGACGAACAGTGACCGAATGATCGGCGTGCCGAACAGTGTCGCAAGGCCAGAGCGCAGATTGGCGACGATCACTGCCACGCTCGCCTCTTCGTCCGGGACCGGCATCGGGTACCTGCCCATCAGGGCGATGCAGCCGGCGGAGAAGACGAAGGTGGCCGCGTCGATGATGAACGCCCAGTAGATGCCGACCGTTGAGGCAAGCAACCCGGCGGCAGCGAACCCGATGGCGGTGGACCCAAACCCCGCAATCGACAGGAACGCGTTGGCCGATGACAGCTCCTCATCGCTGGCCATCTCCGGGATCAGGCTGTCGTGGGCCGGGTCGAAGAACTGCTTGACGCCCGCATTGAGCAGGATCAGGCCGAACAACCCGAAGATCGCGATCGATTCGATTCCGATCACCACCGCGATCAGCGCCACGATCACCGCCTGCACGAGGCAGGTCACCATGAGAATCCGCTTGCGGTCGTGGCGGTCGACATAGACGCCCGCCAGGAGCCCGACGATGAGGCTGGGGACGGCCGTCGCCATCAGCGTCAGTCCGACCGCCAGCGCCGAGCCGGTTTCGCGGTAGACCCAGATCCCGGCCGCCAGGTCCGTCAGGGCCGAGCCCGCAGTTGACACCAGCTGGGCGAGCCAGAGCAGGCTGAAATCCCGCTTGCGAAAGACCGCGAACATGGACGGAGGCGGAGCCGCCGTGATCGTCATCGTGGGGCGAGTCTAGCCAGATGGCGGGGCGATTGCGACGCCTTCGCGCAGCAGCAGGTCCGCCTTGTTGCGCAGCCGGTGCTTCTGGTCGCCCCAGCGGTCGCCGCCCCAGCCGCCGAGCGAGCCGTCCGAGGCGATCACGCGGTGACATGGGACCAGGAACAGGATGGGGTTGCGCCCGATGGCTCCACCGACCGCCTGCGTGGCGCGCGGTGACCCGACCCGGCGCGCGATCTCCGCGTAGCTCTCGGTGCGACCCCACGGGATGGCGGCCACGGCCGTCAGCACGCGCTGGTCCCAGGTCGGCCGGTCCGCCAGGTCGATCGCCGGTGCGCCCTTCGCGGGACGACCGGACAGGAATGCCTCCACCCACTTGACGGCGCCGGCCAGATGCTTCTCGCGGTTGCCCTTCGAGCGCACCGATCCCGCCAGGGCGACACGGCCGCCGAGCCGGCGGCTGACCGCCGCGTCGAAGGCTTCCTCGGTGAACAGCCACTCGATGGCGACGACGCCCTGATCCGTGGCCGCGATGAAGATCGGGCCCCACTTCCCGGCGATGGTCGTCTTGAT
Organism: Chloroflexota bacterium; assembly: GCA_031431535.1. Lineage (GTDB taxonomy): Bacteria > Chloroflexota > Limnocylindria > Limnocylindrales > CSP1-4 > SPCO01. Next base: position 671 of record JANPDO010000012.1, on the reverse strand, counting down.
CGCAACCGGTTCATCCATCGGGTGTGAGTCTGACGCAGGTGGGGACCGGCGACCAGCCCCATTCACGCTTCGGGCACGTACACTCGGGCCATGGATCACCACGCGCCTGCCCACGGTCACGAGGTTGCTGCGCGGCCGGACCCTCGCGACCTGTCCGGGCCGTTTCGCCATCGACTGGATGTCGTCGTCCGCTTTGCCGACACAGACGCGATGGGCCACGTCAACAATGCCGTCTATCTGACCTACTGTGAAATCGCCCGGATCCGCTACTGGACCGACATCACCGGGGAGCCGGTCGCGCTGGGTACCAGCGGCGCCGAAAGCCTGATCCTCGCCGAGGCCCGGATCACCTATCGCGCCCAGGCGTTCCACGGCGAGACCGTGACGCTGGAGACCAGAGCCGCCCGGATCGGGCGATCGTCGTTCACCCTGGAGCATCGCCTCCTGGCCGCCGTGCCCGGTGGGCAGCCGCGCCTGGTCGCCGTCAGCGAGTCGGTCCTGGTCCGCTACGACTACGCGTCAGCGCAGTCGGTCGAGCTGTCGGCGGCCCATATCGCCGCGATCGAGGCATTCGAAGGTCGCGCGCTGCGAGAAGGCCGCGTTTCGTCGACCTAATCGACGACCCGGCGGAAGACCGCCACCGCGTTCTGTCCCCCGAACCCGAAGCCATT
>JANPDO010000011.1:0-11059 GCA_031431535.1 Chloroflexota bacterium | reverse complement strand
CTGCACATCGGCCACTGGTACATCGTGACGCCGAGCGATGCCCTGGCGCGCTTCCATCGAATGCACGGCGACAACGTCTTCTTCCCGATCGGCTTCGATGCCTTCGGATTGCCGGCCGAGAACGCGGCGATCAAGAACGGCGGCCACCCGTTCACCTGGACCATGTCGAATATCGAGACCATGCGCCGGCAGTTCCGGTCGATGGGGGCGACATTTGCCTGGGATGCGGAGGTCGTCACCGCGGACCCGTCCTACTACCGCTGGAACCAGTGGCTCTTCCTGCGCTTTCTGGAGGCCGGCCTCGCCTACCGGGCCAGATCGGCCGTTGACTGGTGCCCGAACGATGGGACCCTGGCCCGCGAGCAGGTGGAAGGGACCGAGCGGCGCTGCTGGCGCTGCGGCGCCGCGGTTGAGAAGCGCGACCTGGACCAGTGGTTCCTGCGCACGACCCGCTATGCGGACGAGCTGCTCGACTTCAGCGGACTTGACTGGCCGGAGCCCATCAGGGCGATGCAGACCAACTGGATCGGGCGGTCGGAAGGCGCGGAGATCGAGTTCGAGGTCGCACCGGACGACCAGCAGCGCGGCGGCGACCGCATCCGCGTCTTCACGACCCGGCCGGACACGCTGTTCGGCGCCACGTTCATGGTCCTCGCACCCGAGCATCCGCTGGTAGGCGCCCTGACCGCGCCCGGGCGACAGGCAGAGGTTGCCGCCTACCTCGAGCAGGCGCGTCGCCAGACCGAGATCGAACGTCTATCCACGGATCGGCCCAAGACCGGGGTCCGGCTCGGATCGCACGCCTTCAACCCAATCAACGGGGCCGAGATCCCGATCTTCATCGCGGATTACGTCCTGGCGGGCTACGGCACGGGCGCGATCATGGCCGTGCCGGCGCACGACGAGCGCGACTTCGAGTTCGCCACAAAGTTCGGGCTAGAGATTCGGCGCGTGGTCGCGGCGCCGGGGACGGCCGCCGGGGACCCGCTAGCCGCTGCGTACCTCACCCACGCCGATGACCAGCGGCTGGTCAACAGCGGCCGATTCGATGGTCTGCCCGCGGACGAGGGTGGGGCGGCGATCGTGGCTGCACTGGCCAATCAGGGCCGCGCCGAACCAAAGGTGACCTATCGGCTGCGGGACTGGCTGATCAGCCGTCAGCGCTACTGGGGCACGCCCATCCCGGTCATCTACTGCGAGCGCGACGGAATCGTTCCGGTCCCGATGGACCAACTACCGGTTCAGCTGCCCGAGACCGTCGACTACGCCGGCAGCGGGGACAACCCGCTGACCAGGGACGAGGCGTTCCTGCGCGTCGATTGCCCGACCTGCGGCCAGCCGGCCCGGCGCGAGACGGACACGATGGACACGTTTGTCGACTCGTCCTGGTACTGGTATCGCTACCTATCACCGGGAGCCACCGACGTGCCGGTCGACCGCGCGATGAGCGATCGATGGACGCCGGTGGACCAGTACACGGGCGGCGCCGAGCACGCGGTCATGCATCTGCTGTACAGCCGGTTCTTCACCAAGGCGATGGCCGATTGCGGGCTGATCGGCGATCGGGAACCGTTCAGGCGGCTGTTCAATCAGGGTCAGATCCTGGGCGCGGACGGCGAACGAATGAGCAAGTCCCGGGGCAACGTCCAGGACCCCGACGAGCTGGTCAAGCGCTACGGCGCCGACACGATGCGGCTGTTCCTGATGTTCATGGGGCCCTGGGATCAGGGCGGGCCGTGGAGCCCGACCGGGATCGGCGGCGTCCATCGCTTCCTGAACCGTGTCTGGACGCTGATCCTGGATGCGCACGGGCGCGAACCCGGCGACCCGGACGCCGGCTCATTGCCGGCCGGCGAGACCGCGGCGGCAGGACGAAGCGCCATTCGTGCCGCTGCCCATCGGACACTGCGTGACGTCTCCGCGGACTACGAGGCGTTCCGGTTCAATACGATGATCGCCAAGCTGATGGAGCTGGCCAACGCGCTCTTTCGCTATCGCGGGACTGAGGTCGCTGGCAGCCTCGAATGGGCTGAGGCGACCCGCCTGCTGCTCTTGATGCTGGCCCCCGCCGCGCCCCACATCACCGAGGAGCTATGGAGCCGCCGGCTGACCGCGGCGGGCGAACCTTGGGCCTCGATCCACTCCCAGCCCTGGCCGCAGGTGGACCCCGCCGCCGTCGTGGAGTCAATTCGCGAGATCCCGATCCAGGTCAACGGCAAATTACGTGACCGCGTCACGGTCGCTTCAGACGCCTCCAGCGCGGAGATCGAAGCCGCAGTCATGGGGCGTGAGCGGATTCTTGCGATCCTCGAGGGTCGCACGCCCGAACGCGTCGTCCTTGCCGGCGGCGGCCGGCTGGTCAACATCGTCCTGCGCGACGGCTGATCGAGCGACGGGCCGCTCAGGCGAACGAGTCGAGCCAGGCGATCTCAATGACGTCCTCGACGCGCCGAAACTCCGAATCCCCGGTGATCGGTCGAAGATCCACGCCAGTTCTCGGCCAGGAGGTCTCGTGTCGAACGTCAAGCTAGGCGCGCTGTGCTGGAACCAGTACACCAACTGGCCAGATCTGCTCGAGGCGGGCAAGCGAGCCGATCGCCTCGGCTATGACACGCTGTGGACCTGGGATCACCTGTATCCGATCGTTGGCAGCCAGGAGGGTCCCATCTTCGAGGCGTGGCTCTCGCTGGCCGCGTGGGCCCAGGCGACGACGCAGATCCGGATCGGGCTGATGGTCGGGGCAAACACCTTTCGCGAGCCCGCCCTGACCGCGAAGATGGCCACCACCCTGGACCACATCTCCAACGGTCGGGCGATCCTGGGGATCGGTGCCGCGTGGTTCGAGGCCGAGCATGCCGCGTACGGGATCCCGTTCGGGAGCGGGGCACCGGAGCGGCTGCGCTGGCTTGGCGAGGCGCTGCCAATCATCCGCGGGATGCTCCATGGCGATCGCGCCAGCGCCGCAGGCCCGCGGTACTCGGCGGCTGCCGTACGAAACGAACCACCGCCCATCCAGCAGCGGCTCCCCATCCTGATCGGCGGTGGCGGTGAACAGGTCACGCTCAAGCTGGTGGCCCGCTACGGCGATGCCAACAACGTCGGCGGCGGCGTCGAGCAGGTCAAGCGCAAGGAGGCCGTCCTGCTCCGGCACTGCGAAACGGTGGGCCGCGATCCGGCCGAGATCGAGCGTACGACGGGGATCGGGACGGTCGTGATCCGCGATTCGCGCGAGGAGGCCGATCGGTTCCACGCTGCCATGTTCGAGCGGAACGGTCGGGGCGACCGCTGGAAGGCCCAGCCGATCGGGACGCCCGAAGATGTGGCTGAGCAGATCGCGCCCCTTCTCGACATCGGCTATCGGCACCTGATTGCCGGCTTTCCCGCGCCGCATGACGAAGAATCGATGACCCGCTTTGCAACGGAGGTTCGACCGCTCCTGGAGCGCGGCTAGGAGCGAACCTCTGGCCCGACCGGGCTGCCTGCCCCAGCCGGCTTCTCTGTCCCGACTGGCGGTGGGTTCCTCGTTCGAGCGCGGTGGCGAGCGGCTTTCGCCCGGTTGCCGCAGATCGACATATCGCACCAGCGCCGCCGGCTGGTGCGCGACGCGTCGTAGAACAACCACTGGCAGGTCTCGCTGGCACACACCCGGATCCGCTCCGGGTGACCGGCCGTCAGCTCTGCCACGAGTGGATCGGCCAGGCGCGCCAGGGCATCGTCGATCGGATCGCCAACGTGACGATGGTCGACACTGACGCCGTCGGGGGCCGAGACCAGTTCGATGACCTGTCGGGCGTGGAGTGCCCTGTTCACCGCACCCAACGCCCACGCGCGTGGGGCTCGCCCTTCGACCACGGCCTCAGCTACCTCGCGCAGGGCGTCACGCACGGCGCGGACATGTTCAACATCCCGGGTCGCGAAAGCCGGCTGGGTTGCCGCTCGCGTTCGCGCTCGGTCCGCGCCATCGCCGTGAATGACCTGGCGTTCGACGAACCAGGACAGCGCGTCCTCGAGGTTCGAGAGCCGCTCAACCGGGAGGCCGTGATCGATGTCGGCGGTGTTGAGGAAGTCGAGGGTCGCCCCGAGGTCGACGCCGTGGGCATGACCTCGACCGACCCCGGAATGCGCTTCTGGCAACATGGCGATAACCAGAATATAACAGTTGACAGGTTACACGCAAGGGGGTATGGTATAACCAGTTCGAGCCGATGAACCGGTTACACCGGAAAGGAGACCTGAACCATGGAAGTCGCGCTGCTCATGCTCGTCCTGTTCGTCGGTCTCGCCCTCATTGGCGCGGCTGCACAGCTCTGGGGCGCGGACACACGAGATCCGTACCCAGACGACCACGCTCGCTGATCGCGTGGTCCAGAACCCAACCCGTCGCGTCCTCCAGGGAGACCCACCGTGAACTACCTCTACGCCATGCTCGCACTCGAGATCGTCCGCGAACGCACACGCGCGGCACAGCAGGACTGGCTGGCCGCGTCGCTTGCGGCCGACCGCCCAGCACGAACCATGCGGTTGCGACGGCAGCTCGCCCGGATGCCTGCTACGGTGAGCCGAATTGCCGCGGGGATCACCCGCAGGCTCGATTCACCCACCGCCGATGACCTCGATAGGGCCCTGGCGCCGGCGGAGTAGGCTGCGTCCTGAAGGGAGGCGTTCATGATCGACGGGTGCTCGGCCGTTTCGTGGGGCCAGGGTCGCATCGACCTGTTCTGGGTCGATGCCGACGGCTTGCTGGTCCACCGAGCGTCAAGGGACGGGACATGGGATGCCTCGGAGTCGCTCGGGGGCACGCTGGCATCGCTGCCCGCTGCTACGGCCTGGGCGGTCGATCAGCTCCAGGTCTTTGCCATTTTCCCCGACGGCGCGCTCTGGAACCGCTATTGGGACGGTCGGTCGTGGCACGACTGGGAGTCGCTCGGCGGCGAACTGGCCGGACACCCCGCGGCTTCCTCCTGGAGCGCCGATCGGATCGATGTCTGGGCACCTGGCCGGGATGGCGCGCTGTGGCACCGCTGGTGGGACGGCATGCGCTGGGTCGAGTGGGAGCGCATCGCGCGCTGATCAGGGGTCGGCCGCCGCTCGGTCGTGGGCGCGGAGCGTGACTAAGCTTCGGCGGAGCCGCCAGATCGATTCAGCTGGCCAGCGCCGGGACCAATCTCGCTCGATCTCGTCGCGATACGTGCTCGTCGCGTCCGGGTCGGGCCTCGGCTCGATCAGGTCCTCCACGAAGAAGCCGTTGGCCCGGAAAAGCCGGATCCACTCGCCATACGGCAGGTTGAATTCGATCGAGTCACCATCGTCAAACCGATGCATCTTGAAGTAGTCGCTGACGAGTCGATCACCCGCGCGGTCGGCGTCGAGCGCCCAGGCGATGGACAGGATCGGCGAACCGTGGCTGAACGCGAACAGCCCTCCCGGACGTAGCAGCCGCGCGACCTCGGGGACCGTCAGGTACGGATCGGCGAAGGTCATGGCCCCGTGGTCGCAGAACACGATTCCCGCCGCTCGCTTCCAGCGTGGGTCCATGCTCTGCCTGATAGGAGTCGGAGTCGTCGTCCCACGACCCCCGATTGCGGCGGGCGTGCTGCGTGAGCGCATCGAGATGGGGCTGGTCATCGGCGATCATCCTGGGACTCTAGCCGATCGGTCGCCTGGGACCCTTGCCGCTCCGACCCCGGACGATCGTGCGGGCAGGAGTCCGGATTCACACCTAACGCGGCGCCGCAACATCCGTTCTTCCGGGTGACATCGTGAGCCAGTGCCCGATCGAGGGTGCGTGGTGATCCTCAAACACGCGGCAGCGCCCGTAGCCAACCGGAGGGCATTCTGTGAACGTACGCACCCTGACACTTGGAAGCACCGCGCTCCTGATCGCGAGCCTGCTCGGTACCGGCCTAGTCAACGCGAAGCCGCCGGCCGGCAAGGGCAACCAGGGACAGGGGGCTGCCTGCGCGGCGCCGTCGCCGACCGCCACGCCAGTGCCGACCGCCACGCCAGTGCCGACCGCCACGCCCTCGCCAACCGCCACACCGGCCAAGGTGGCCCTGTTCCGCGCCTCCGTCACGCCCGGGCATCCGTGCGGGACGATCAAGGTCTTCGCCAGAGTCGTGCACGCGGTTCGGGGGACCGCGTTCAGCGCTTCGGCGGTGGCGAAGTTCAGCGGCGGGGACGTGACGATTCAGCTTCGGCGGGCCGGCAAGTCGTATGTGGCTATGGGCAAGATACCCGTTCCGGCGGGCTACACGACGGGCACCAGCGTCAATGTCGAAGTCACGATCACGTACGGTGGGGTTGCCCAGTCGAAGATCACCCGGGTCGCCACCATCCAGGGGCCGTAACCGGTCAGATCGATCACTGCATTGCGTGCACAGAAGCGCCGTCCCCACAGGGGGGCGGCGCTTCTGGTTTAGAGCTCTGCCGGTCCGCCGGCGGCGACCTGCCAAACGACCCGTTGGTAATGCCCGGGTCCCGCCGCCCGCGTCCAGATAAGTCGCAGCTAAGCGCTGCTCGCTAGAGTCGGCCACGACGTCTCGCCGCGTCGGAAGTGCCCCCTACACGGCGAGACGTCGCGTGATTCCCGGCGTCGCATCCCCTGCCTCCCGCCGCGGAGGTCAAGACATGGACCCGACCGCAACGCCCTGGCGCGTCCTGGAAGACTCGCCCGACCGCGCCGCTGTGGTCCCAGCTGCCGCTGTGGCTCCGACCTCCGCCGTCTCGTCATTGGTCATATCGCGGTCTGCGCTCTTGATCGTCGGCGCCGCTGCGGCCCTGGCCGTCCTGGCGTTCCTGCTGGCGTTCGGAACCGGCGGAGACAGCGTCGTGGTGCTCGAAGGCGGGTCCCCGATCGGGTCGACGAGCGTACCTGACGAGCTCGTGGGTGTCGCGGACCCGGGCGGCGGAGCGACCGCCGGGGCCAACGAGCCAGGACTGGTCGTCGAGATCGTGGGTGCCGTCGAGCGGCCGGGCGTCTTCAGGCTTCCGGCCGGGGCACGCGTCGGGGATCTGGTAGAGGCTGCCGGCGGCTACGGGGCACGCATCGACATCGAGCGGGCCAGTCGCGAACTCAACCTGGCTGCGGCACTGCGCGACGGTGACCAGGTCCGGGTCCCGTCCCGTGACGACGTCGGCGGCGGCCCGACGCCTCGCCCTACTGAGCCGGTGGTGGCAGGCGTCTCGGGCGCGAACGCCGGAGGACCGCTGGACCTGAACCGGGCGACGGCGGTGGAACTCGAAGCGCTGCCAGGGATCGGGCCGGTCACCGCCGGGAAGATCATGACCTCACGCGAGGAGGCGCCGTTTCGGGACGTCGGGGACCTCCGAACTCGAAAGCTCGTCGGAGAGAAGACCTTCCAGAAGCTCCGGGATCTCGTGACGGTTCGCTGACGTGGGTCGCACCGTCAGATTGGCCGTCGGGGCCATCGCCGCGGCGCTGGCCGCTGATTGGGTGAGCGCCAATCAGCTCCTGGCCGCGGCCGTCATGGCGATAGCCGCCCTGCTCGTGATTGGCGAGGTGCGTCCGAGGGCGCCGGTCGGTCGGGCGTGGCCCGTGGTCGTCGGCGCCGGAATGATCGCGCTGCGTCTGGCCGTGATCCCCGCCGGTCCCCCGCCGCTGCAGTCCCCGCCTGCAGGGAGCGGCCCGTGGGTCCTGGTGGTCGAATCAACCGGTTCACCGCGGGATGGACAGCAATCGGCCACGCTTTCGACACCGCAAGGCAGCTCACCGTCGTACACCGTCGCCGCGACACTGCCGCGCTACCCGCCCGTCGTCCCGGGCGATCGGGTCCTCGTCGATGGGCCGATTCGGCCTCGGCCGGACTCCCCATTCGGGGCGTACCTGGAGCGCATCGGCGCGGTCGGCACGCTGAAGGCCCGGACGCTGGCGATCGAGCCTGCATCCAGTGACCTGGGGCGGCGGCTCGAGGATCTCCGCCGAGGCGCCGCCGAGGGACTGGCCGCCGTCCTGCCCGAACCTGAGGCCGGGCTCGCGGCGGGCATCCTGATCGGCCTGCGTGATCGGGTCGATCGAGACCTCGCGGCCTCCTTCACGACTGCCGGCGTCAGTCACGTCGTCGCGATCTCCGGCTGGAACATTGCGATCGTAGCCGCCGCCGTGGCGGCCGTCGCCGGCAGGCTCGGTCGGCGGCGTCGGTCCCTGGTCATGATCGTGGCGATCGTGGCCTACGTCGCGTTTGCCGGGGCGTCCGCGTCGGTTGTTCGCGCGGCGGCCATGGCGGGTGTCGTCCTGCTGGCGCGTGAAAGCGGCCGCGCCGGACACGCGACGGCCGCGCTTGGCTGGGCCGCGACACTGCTCCTGCTGGCTGATCCCGACCTGATCGGCGATGCCGGGTTCCAGCTGTCGTCGCTCGCGACCGCCGGCCTGATCGCCTGGGCGACACCTCTCTCAGCGTGGCTCGATCGGATTGGGCGCGGGCGGTTGCCACGCTGGCTGACGGAGAGCCTTGGGGTGTCCCTCGCTGCCCAGGCGGCAACGCTCCCGATCGTCCTCGTGTCGTTCGGGCGACTCGCGATCATCGCCCCGCTTGTCAACCTGGCGGTCGTCCCGCTGGTCGCACCGGCCATGGCCGCCGGGCTGGTAGGCCTCGCGGGTGGCCTGGCCGTGCAGGCCGGTGTTCCATGGGTCATTGGGGCCATCCTTGCGGCGCCGGGCTGGGTCATCCTCCGAGTGCTCATCGGAATCGTGAATGCCGCGAGCACCCTGCCGTTTGCGAGCCTCACTCTCGAGCCACCACTCGCTGCCGGCGTCGCGGTCCTGTCGGTCGCAGTGCTCGCGACGCTGACCCGGTGGCACAGGAGGCGAAGGCGACCGGTCCGATCGCCCTCCCCAACGCCGCGCTCGGGTGCGCCCGCCGGGCGACGCCCGGCGGGCGCGCAGACCAGCGCACCCGGTGGCGCGGCCCGGCGTGGCGCCTCGATGGCCCTGGTGGTGGTCGTCGCCGTATCTGGGGGTGTCGTGGCGTCCCGGCCCAGCGGCTCGGCGCGGATCACGATCCTCGATGTCGGGCAGGGTGATGCGGTCCTCGTCGAAGGGTCGCGCGGTGGCCGCCTGCTGGTCGATGGCGGCCCGGATCCGGATCGACTCCTGGTTGCGCTCGATCGACGGATCCCGCCGTGGGACCGGCGGATCGATACGGTCATCCTGTCGCACCCGCACGAGGATCACGTTGCCGGGTTGCCGATGCTCCTTGAGCGCTACCGGGTGGATCGAGTGATGGAGCCGGGGATGCGCGGTCCCGGACCCGGCTACGCGGCGTGGCTTGCGCAGCTATCTGGTCCAGGGACCCCCGTCCGTACCGGTCTTGGCGCCGGCGATCGACTGACCGTGGACGAGATCACGATGCGGGTGCTGTGGCCCGTCCGAGGCCGGGTTGGGGCCGACGCGCCAAGCGACGGGACCGCGGTCAACAACGTCTCGGTCGTGCTGCTCGGACAGATCGGAGCGGCGCGCTTCCTGCTGATGGGCGATGTCGAGGAGGAGGTCGACCCGGAGCTGCTGGCCGGCGGCCTCCCAGAGGTCGCGCTGCTCAAGGTCGCCCATCACGGGAGCCGGACCGCCACGACAGATGCCTTCGTGGAGATGGTCCGACCGAGGGTCGCTGTGGCGTCGGCCGGGGCCGGCAACCCATATGGGCACCCGACCAGGGTCACCCTTGAGCGGCTGGCGGGCGTCGGGGCACGGGTCCTGCGGACGGACCTCGACGGGACCGTGGTGGTCGGCTTTGGCGCCGACGGGATTTCGATCGGAACCGAGCGCCCGCGCCCGAGGTCCACGCCCCGCCCGGCGTCGTCCCCGTCCGCGATCCGGTTTCGCTGCGCGATCCCGGTCACGGCCATCCTCCCCGAGCGCGAGGCGCCGACGGCGGAGGGGGCGATGGCACTCCGTCCCTTGTCGCCGGCTGCGGGCGATTGGGCCAGATCCGGGCCGGCCTCGACCGTCGGGTACCATCGGCTTGATGATCCGTTTCGGTCGCTCGGCAGTCGCCTCCCCGCCGCTCTTGCCGGATCACCCACCAGGATCAGGATGGGCCGTGCTCGCCCGAACACGCTCGGCCGGCCCCGGTGCAGGCCGACTGGACACCCGTGTCACCGCCGCGTGCCGGGCGATGATGAGCGCGGCCGTCGCCGGATCCGGCCTGATGATTCGGGTCGCGGGCGTGCTCCTCCGCGCCGGAACCGCCGCTGAATCCCGATCGCGCGCTGCCGGGTGGGAGCCGGCTGCTCCGCCCAAAGGGAGCCGATCGTGACCACCGCGCCGCTCGCCTATTTCTGGGGCGACGATGAACTGGCGACCGCGCGCGCGGTCGAGGCGTTCGCCGCAAAGCTTGCCCTCGATACGGGGGGGCCGCCGGAGCGCTGGGACGTCCGTGGCGATCGCAACCACGCGGCCGAACTGATTGGCCGTCTCAACGAACGGGTGGCGACGCCGGTGATGTTCGGTGGTGGCGCCCTCGCCGTGGTGACCAACCCGGGACCGCTCGTCCAGGCGGCCGAGAATCGCGCGATGTTCGTGGCGACCCTGGGCCTGGTAGCGCCCGGCAACGGGCTGGTCGTCCTCGATGCCACCCAATCGGGCGCCAGGGCCCCGTCGCAGAAGCGCCTGGCTGAAGCGGTCACGGCGGCCGGCGGCACGATCCGCCAGTACGCGTCACCCAAGGGTGGCGCGCTGACGGGCTGGATCGAGGCCGAGGCCAGGGCGCGCGGCGCGACGCTGGCAGCGGGCGCCGCGAAGGCGCTCGCCGAACGGATCGGGGGGTCCGTGGAACTCGACGACGTGGAGCGACGGCATCAGACGCGCATGGCGTCGCTCGAGCTCGACAAGCTCGCCCTTCATGGGGCCGGCGCCCCGATCACGATCGACGATGTCACGGCCCTGGTTGCCGAAGCCGTCCCGGGGTCCATCTGGGCGTTTACCGACGCGATCGGCGAACGGCGGGTGCCGGAGGCGTTGGCGCAGCTCGAGCGCCTGCTCGACGGGACGCCCGAATCGATCCTCCTCGCCGTTTTGCATCGGCGCGTGCGGGAACTGCTGGAG
>JANPDO010000010.1:0-3149 GCA_031431535.1 Chloroflexota bacterium | reverse complement strand
TCCGACGTCGGAGACTCCAAGCAGCCTGGTGCAACCGACGAGTTGACCGGAGATTCGGTCGCGTAGACCAACCGGGCTGGAATCACGACAGCGCCGGCCTTGGTCGCCGGATCGGGCGCTTCGGGCTGGAGACGCCGCTAGACCGCAGCCGCCCGGTGTCGGTAGAACTCGATCGGCTCCGCCGGCAGGGGCGCATTCCCCAGGATCAGGTCCGCGGCCTTCTCGGCGAGCATCATGACGGGCGCATAGATGTTGCCGTTGGTGACGAAGGGCATGGCGGAGGCGTCCACGACGCGCAGCCCGTCAAGTCCGTGCACCCGCATCGTCAGCGGGTCAAGGACCGAATCCTCCCCTACCCCCATCCGGGCGGTGCATGAGGGATGGAGCGCGGTCTCGGCATCGCGGGCGACCCAGGCCAGGATCTCCTCGTCGGACTCGACCGCGGCCCCGGGCGACGTTTCGCCGCCGTTGAACGGCTCGAGGCCGGGCTGGTTCAGCAGTCGTCGGGCCACCCGAACCGCCTCCACCCACTCCCGCCGGTCCTGCTCGGTAGACAGGTAGTTGAAGCGCAGTGCCGGATGGACGCGCGGGTCGGTGGAGGTGATCGACACGGAGCCGCGGGCGTCGGAGTACATCGGGCCCACGTGGACCTGGTAGCCGTGACCGCCCTTTGGCCCGGACCCGTCATAGCGGACCGACAGCGGCAGGAAGTGGAACATCAGGTTCGGGTACGCCACGTCCTCATTACTCCGAACGAACCCACCGGCCTCGAAGTGGTTGGTGGCGCCCGGCCCGCGCCGCAGGAAGAGCCACTCGGCCCCGATGAATGGCCGCCGCCAGAGTGCCAGCGCCGGCTGCATGGAGACGGGCTGGAGGCACTTGTACTGGATGTAGACCTCGAGGTGGTCCTGGAGGTGCTGCCCGACCGCGCGGACATCGGCAACGACATCGATCCCGAGAGCGCCGAGCGCCGACGCATCGCCCACGCCCGACAGCTGCAGCAGCTGCGGCGAGTTGATCGATCCGCCACACAGGATCACCTCGCCCGCCTCGATCCGCTCAACCCCGGCCCCGCCACTCGCGCGTCCGCTGCTCGCGCGTCGACCGCCACGCCAACCCGCGCGAGCGACTTCCACGCCGACCGCCCGAGTCCCTTCGAACAGGATGCGGGTGACGAACGCCCGCGTCTGAACCGTCAGGTTCGAACGCCCCATGACCGGATGCAGATACGCCCGTGACGCCGACAGCCGGCGCCCGCGATGGATGTTCCGATCGAACGGCGCGAATCCTTCCTGGCGGTAGCCGTTGACGTCCGCGGTGAGTGGGTAACCGGCCTGCTGGACCGACTCGAAGAAGGCCGTGAACAGCGGTCCGCTCGCCGGTCCCCGCTCGAGCACGAGCGGACCGTCATGGCCGCGATACGGATCGCCGGGCGCTGCGGCCAGGCAGTTCTCCATCCGCCTGAAGTACGGCAGGCAATGCGCGTAGTCCCACGTCTCCATGCCCGGTTCGGCGCCCCAGCGCTCATAGTCGAGCGGGTTGCCGCGCTGGAAGATCTGGCCGTTGATGCTCGATGAGCCACCAAGCACCTTGCCCCGCGCGTGGTAGATCCGACGGCCGTTCATGAACGGCTCCGGTTCCGACTGATACTGCCAGTCGTAGAAGCGACTGCCGATCGGGAAGGCGAGGGCCGCCGGCATATGGATGAAGACGTCGAAGAGGTAGTCTGGACGCCCGGCTTCGAGGACCAGGACGCGAGTCGACGGATCGGCGCTGAGGCGGTTGGCGATGGCGGAGCCGGCCGAGCCACCACCGACGATGATGAAGTCGTAGCGTGCCGTCATGGGCTGCGATGCTAACAGGAGGCCCCGCCGCGATGACAACCCTCGACTATTCGGCCTTCGACGCCTTGACGTTCGACTGCTATGGGACGCTGATCGACTGGGAGACCGGCATTCTGGCGGCCTTGCGCCCCACGCTCGCGCGGCACGGAGTGAATCCGCCCGACGACGAGTTGCTCGAGGCCTTCGGGCGGACGGAGGCGAGCGCCGAGGCCGGACCATATCGTCCGTACCGCGAGGTTTTGGCGAGCTGCCTTCGCGAAATCTGCAGCGAATACGGCATCGATCCGAGTCATGAGGCGACGAGCGTGTTCGGCGGCTCGGTCGCAGACTGGCCCGCCTTCCCCGACTCCGCCGCCGCCCTCGAGCGGCTCAAGACGCGTTTCCGGGTCGGTGTGATCACCAACTGTGACACGGACCTGTTCGCCGCATCGAACGCGCGACTGGGCGTCGAGTTCGACTGGGTCGTGACAGCCCAATCGGTCGGCAGTTACAAGCCGGACCCCCGCAACTTCGAGGCAGCGTTCGATGCGATCGCCCGGGCGGGCATCGCGCGCCAGCGAATCCTGCACGTCGCCCAGAGCTTGTTCCACGACCACGTCGCGGCCCAGCGCTTCGGCCTGTCCACCGTCTGGATCGACCGACGCCAGGGCCGGGCCGGAGCCGGCGCGACACCACCGGCCAGCGCGACTCCGGATGCCACCTTCCCCGACATGACCTCGTTTGCGGCAGCCGCCACGGAGGGGCTCAGTGAGCTGCCGGGCGGCGGGCCACCACCACCGGGACCGGCGCGGTTCGCACAACCTGCTCGGACACACTCCCCATCACGAGCCGATCCACTCCCCGGCGCCCGTGTGACCCGACGACGATGAGATCGACCGATTCCGCGATCGCCGCCTCCACGATCGACTCCGCAGGGTCGCCCTCCCAGATCAGCATGCGCATGGCCACGCCGTCGCGGCGCCCTCGGTCCACCATCCCCTGGGCGGCAATCTGACGAGCCTCCCGAGCCTGGTCGATCCGTTGGCGGAAGCCGCCGCCCGATAGCCACAGGCCCTTGGGATCGATGACGCTGACGAGCAGCAAATCACCGTCCAGGCGGGACGCGAGTTCGAACGCCAGATCCTCCGCGGGTGCGGAGGCCGCGGTGAGGTCGCTCGCCAGCAGGATCGTTCGAATCCCGGTAGGCGAGGCCAATCCATCCATTGCAGCAGGTTGGCGAACCGCATCCGCGGTCGGAAGTGACCTCCGGCCCCAACCGGGGGTGCCACTTGGCGCCAATGGCGAACGGCGCGACGCGCTAGATTG
>JANPDO010000009.1:0-6683 GCA_031431535.1 Chloroflexota bacterium | reverse complement strand
GGGTCGGTCGGTGAGCTCGAAACGAACGACGAGCCCCTCATTCGGCAACCTGTCCAAGTCCACGAGCTGGCAAGTCGCCCACAGGACGTATAGCGCATCTATGTCGTGCGATTGGAGCTCGAGCCAGCGCGCTCCCCAAGCGCCCATCGCGTCCGTGATCGCCTTCAAGTCGCGACCCTTCTCGGTTAACACATACACGCGACCGTGACCGGACCGGCTGGCCTCGCTCGCCAGGATCCCGTGCGCTTCGAGTGCGCCCAGCCGCTGAGCGAGCAATGCTTTGCTAACGCCCGGCGCACCGGCCCGGAGCTCGCCGAAGGTGCGGCATCCCGTCAGCAGATTCCGAACGATAATCGGGGTCCATCGCTCGGCGAGCAGCTAGGAGGTGCGGGCGATCGGGCAGTACTGGCCGTAGTGCTTCATGGACGCCAGTGTCCGCCGGGTGACGGCCCAGGGCAAGTTCATTTTCTGGGATTGCGTTTCCGGGTTACGTGTCGCAGGGTCGCGGACATCAAGTGCGTCACATCTGCAGGAGCTCGCCATGCTGGAGCCCACTCGAATCAACGATCGGTCCGCGGAGACATACAGCCTTGGGGTTATCGAATTTCGAATCCTGGCCGGGATGGACCGGACGGAGGGGGCGTTCGCGATGGGCGAGTTCTCGGGCGGAGAAGGTGTCTGGACCGTGCCTCACATCCATGCCAAGAGCCTCGAAGCGTTCTACGTCCTGGCCGGTCGTTTCACGTTCACCCTTGGCGAAGACGACTTCGAGGCCGAAACTGGATCGTTTGTGCTCATCCCTCGTGGGACGCGCCACCTGATGCGCGCGGAAGCCGGCGGGGGCCGATTCCTGACGCTCTGGACGCCCGCCGGTCTGGAGCAGATGTTCGTCGAGCTCAGCCGGCTGTCACCCGACGCCCTGCGCGATCCAGATGTTCGAAAGGCGATCTCGGGGCAGTTCGACTCGATCCCAGTCCGATAACTCTGATCCTCGCCTACGGAGCGTAACCTTCGGCCGTCCGGCTGCGGAGGGCGACACCCCTATCCACAGCCACATACGTCGCGCGACGCGCGTCGACTTCCCGTCAGCGTCATTCCAGCGGGCCCGCTGCTATCGTCATCCAGATGGAACGACACTTGTTCCTGCACCACGTTGCGGCGCGTCGAGCCTGAACACCTCTCGACTCCCCGGTCTCGCCACCCTCGGGCGCTATGAGCGGGCCTGGCTTCGACCGGACGTCCTGGCCGGGGTCACCGTCGCGGCCTACCTCGTGCCGCAGGTCATGGCCTACGCCCAGCTGGCCGGGCTCGACCCGGTCGCCGGTCTTTGGGCAGCACTCCTGCCGGCCGTGGCCTACGCCGCCCTGACCAGCTCGCGGTTCGTGTCGATCGGGCCCGAATCGACGACGGCGATCATGGTCGCGGCCGCGGTGGGGCCGCTGGCCGGCGGTGACCCGGCCCACTATGCAGCGCTGGCCGCGGCCCTGGCGGCCCTCGTCGGGGTCATCTGCCTGGTCGCCGGGGTGTTACGCCTCGGGTTCCTGGGCGACCTCCTGTCGCATCCGATCCTGGTCGGCTACATGACGGGCGTCGCGATCCTGATGGTCGTTTCGCAGCTCAGCCGACTGACGGGGATCCCGCTCGATGCCGACACCGTGGCCGGGACGATCGTCCAGGTCCTTGGGGACCTCTCCGCCGTCCACCTGCCCACCCTGCTCGTGGGCCTCGGGGTCATCGGCTTCCTGCTCGCGGTCGCGCCACTCGGGCGGCGGGTGCCGGCGCCGTTGCTGGCGGTCATTGGGGCCACGGTGGTCACGATCCTGGCGGGGTTGGAGTCGGTGGGTGTCCAGGTTGTCGGCGAGATCCCGTCCGGCCTCCCGCCCGTGAGTCTGCCTGGCGTCAGGGCGTCGGACGTCTTTGGGTTGATTGCGGCGGCCATCGGCATCGCCCTCGTCGGGTACAGCGATGTCATCCTGACCGCTCGGTCATTCGCGTCGCACGACGGACCGCGAGTCGACGCCAACGCGGAGCTGCTCGCGATGGGAGGCGCCAACCTTGCCGCCGGCCTGACGGCATCCATGCCGGTCAGCAGCTCCGCGTCGCGCACGGCGATCGCCGCGGCCGCCGGGGGACGCACGCAGGTCGTTGGCTTGATCGCGGCTGCCTGCGTCTTGGTGGTCCTGCTGGCGGCCGGGGGCCTGCTGGCGCGTTTCCCGACGGCTGCGCTCGGAGGCCTCGTCGTGGTGGCCGGCCTGCGGCTGATCGATGTCGTCGCCCTGCGTCGCCTCGCCCGCTTTCGACCGAGCGAGCTCGCTCTGGCGTTCGCCGCCGCGGCCGGGGTCGTGCTGGTGGACGTGCTGGTCGGGATCCTGATCGCGATCGGGCTGTCCGTGCTGGAGTTGTTTGCGCGCGTGGCTCGGCCGCCGGCCGCGGTCCTCGGTCGGCCGCCGGGCGTCGCGGGGCTCCACTCCATCGACGAGTATCCCGACGCCGTGACCATCCCCGGGCTCGTCGTCTTCCGCTATGACGCCCCGCTGTGCTTTGCCAACGCCAACGACTTCACGACCCGCGCCCTCGATGCGGTGGAGCACACGCCGGATCGGGTGGAGTGGCTGCTGCTCAACGCCGAGGCGATTGTCGAGGTTGACTTGACGGCCGCCGACGCACTCGGCGCGCTCCACGATGAGCTGTCACGGAGGGGCATCGTCCTAGCCATGGCCCGGGTCAAGCATGACCTGCGAAACCAGCTGGAGCGGATCGGGCTGGTTACCCATATCGGTCCCGACCGGCTGTTCCCGACGCTCCCGGTCGCGCTGGAGGCATTCGCGCGGCGGGCCACGACACCGGCAGCGCCCGAGGTCAGCGCGGACGGCCCTCGCGCAGCGCTGCCACCGACTTGACGATGCGGCGCTGCCGGGTCTCGTCAGTCCTGGCGCCTTCGATGGACAGAACATGCCAGGACTTGTTGCTGTACGACAGGCCGTCAAAGGTGCGTCTTGCAGCCGGTTCGGCATCAAGGGCGGCAGCCAGGTCCCTCGGGACGGTCACGACGCGCGGGGCCGTATCGACTTCGATCTCGACGTCCACTTCGTCCCCGCCCTCGACTCCGGTCCCCGCTCGATTCTCGGCACTGACGCCCACCCAGTACTCGCCACCCATCACGGCGATCGTGCTGCGATAGGTGAAGCTGTTGATCGAGATCGTGACCGCCGGCCGTTTGCCAGCCCCGAGGCCCTCGACGACCACATCCGGAACCCGGATTCCCGTAGCCGTCTTGTCGCCGCGAACGATCGTCGCGTGAAACCGCATCGCCTGCCTCCTCGCGGGTCAGGTCCAGGAAATGCCGAAGCGGCTCCCGAAGGAGCCGCTTCGATGCTGTCCCGGTGAAAGAGCCCGCCGAGGCGAACACTTCTGCCGCGCGTCAAGAGCATCTATCACGTCGGCTGAACCGACTACCCTGACCCTACCTACCCATGACCTTGTCGCTGGGGCAGCGTTAGCTGTTTGAGCAGCGAGGCCATAGTACTTGACCCAGCGCCCTATTCCAAGGGTTTTGGCACGCCCGCGAGTGTAAATTCCTTAACCTTCGTCCTCGTGGATCGAGACGGACGTCATTGCCACGGGGTGATCCGGCAGGTCTCGCCCGTCACGCGGGGCCGTCACGATCTTGTCGACGATGTCCATCCCTCGGGTCACCTGCCCGAAGAGCGTGTAATTCTTGGGCAGTTTTCCGGTCAGGTCCTGGTGGCAGATGAAGAACTGGCTGCCATTGGTGTTCGGTCCGGCATTGGCCATCGCCAGCGACCCGCGCAGGTAGTCGCCCTGCACCTTCTCGTCCTCGAACTTGTAGCCGGGGCCGCCCGTACCCACCCGGCTGCGCTCCAGTGACGACTTCTTGCCGTACTGGCCGTCACCGCCCTGGGCGACGAAACCCGGGATGACGCGGTGGAAGACGACGTCGTCGTAGAAGCCCTTGCGGGCGAGATCGACGAAGTTGCCGGCCGCCTTCGGGGCGGACTGGTCGAACAGATCGATGTCGATGTCGCCGAGCTCGGTGGCGATGGTGGC
This sequence comes from Chloroflexota bacterium, assembly GCA_031431535.1. Classification (GTDB taxonomy): domain Bacteria; phylum Chloroflexota; class Limnocylindria; order Limnocylindrales; family CSP1-4; genus SPCO01. Next base: position 2,615 of record JANPDO010000009.1, on the reverse strand, counting down.
ACGGGTCACTGGCTGACTCCTTGGCTGTACTGGGTTTGGGCTACGGTGTGCTGACGGTGACCCTGGTCATGACCACCGGGTTGGACGGATTCTCGTGATCGGCCGCCGCGGTGATTGCATCGACCGTGTCCATGCCCGCCGATACCGTGCCGATGATCTGGTAGGTGTTGGCTGAGACCAGCGGCGGACGCGCGGCGTCGTCGAGGACGATGAAGAACTGCGAACCGACGGAGTTGGGGGCAGCCGTCCGGGCCATCGCAACTGTCCCACGGCTGTACACCGCGGTGACCGGCTCGTCCTGGATCTCGTAGCCGGGGCCGCCCGTGCCCGTTCCGTTCGGATCGCCGCCCTGGATCACGAAGCCCGGCACCACCCGGTGAAAGACCACCCCGTCGTAGTAGCCGCAGCCGGCCAGCGCCACGAAATTCCCGGCGGCGATCGGCGACAGGTCGGCTTCGATCCTGATGGCGATCGAGCCCAGATCCGTCTCGATCGTGACCGTCCGGGTCTCGCCCCGGGGCAGGGGATCGGGCTGACTCGTGGGGCACTCGGTCGTGGCGGGTGGAGGCGTGGCGGGCGCGACGGCACTCGGCGGCCCGGCGGAAGCCGACGCGGAAGACCCGCCAGGACCCGAGCACGCGGCCAGGAACACGGTCACGGTCAGCCCTAGCAGGGCGCCTGTCCAGGTCGGGCGACGGCGTCGGACGGCGGGGGTCATGCGGCGGCCTCCAGGGCTGCGGGATAGTCGATGGCTCCGGCGAACAGCGCCTCCCCGAGGATGACGCCGCTCACACCGATGTCGCGCAGGCGGCGGAGGCCGTCGAGGTCGCGCACCCCGCCGGCGACGAGGATTTCGGCATCGTACGACGCCACGAGTTCGCGGGTGCGCTCCAGGTCCGGTTCCGCCCCGCCATGACTCAGCACGAATCGAGCGACACCCGCCCCGACCAGTTCGCCGACCAGGCTCACCACCGTTGGCGGCGACGCACGTCGCCACGGAAAGGCTGCAAGGCGTTCCGGACGTGGGTCCAGGCCCACCGCGAGCCAGTCGCCGGCCACGTCCAGGCAGGCCCGCAGGTCGTCGGGTCGGTCGGCGATTGCCGTGGTCAGCACGACCCGCGTGGCCCCCGCGGCAAAGGCCAGGCGAATGCCCTCGGGTGAGTCCACGCCGCCTGCAACCTGGAGCGGAACGGCGACGCGTGCGGCGATCTGACCGACGGCCGCGAGGTTGCCGGGCGTGCCGGTTCGAGCACCCTCGAAGTCGACGAGGTGGATGAACCGCGCGCCCAGGGCCACAAATCGTTCGGCGATCCGGTCCGGGCGATCGGTCGGGGCACCGGTCCCCGCCGAGGCGCCCGGCCAGTAGACGAGGCGGGAACGGCCTGCCTCGAGATCGATCGCGGGGATGACCTGCACGCCCGCCTCAAGCTCGAGTGGCTGGGCCAGAGCCCGCGCCCGGCGCTCCGGCGGCGCCGGCGCCCGACCCGCCCGAGGCCGCCCCGGTCTCTTCGAATAGCCGCCGGTGGAAGCTGATGGGCAGTGACCCATTGCGCAGCAGGGTGTCGTGAAACCCCTTCAGGCTGAACCGGTCGCCGAGCCGTCGTTGCTCATCGGCGCGCAGCCCGAGCAACAACGTTCGGCCGAGCAGATATGACATCGGGTAGGTGGGCCGGTAGGTGTACCAGCGGACCTCGGCCTGGGCGTTCGGGCGCTCGAATCCGGTCTGCTGCGCCAGGAAGTTCGTGGCCTCGTCAACGCCGATCTCACCCCGATGCATCCGGACATCGAGGATGATCCGGCAAGCGCGCCAGATGGCATCGGTGTGCATGATCAGGCGGAAGGTCGGGTCGGCATCAAACCCGTGCTCGCGCATCATCAGCTCCGAGTACATCCCCCAGCCCTCGACGAATTCCGGAGCGTCGGTCAGCAGGCGCGTCAGCGATGGGTGACGGCGCGCGGTATCGAGCTGGAGATGATGGCCCGGGTAGGCTTCGTGGATGCTCGTGTTGCTGATCGAGGCGAAGTTGTGCTCGCGCATGGCGTCCGGGTCGCCGTCCACGGATGGCGTCACGACATAGATCCCTTTCGGGTCGGGATCGAAGGACGCGGGCGCGAAATAGGCGGCGAACGGGAGCACGCGGCGCAGGTACTCGGGCGTTTCGATCACATCGATCCGCTCGTCATCGGGGACGGTCACGAGGTCGTGCTCGATGAGGTGGCTGCGGGCGCGCAGCATCGCGTCCCGATAGGCGTCGAGGGCGCCGGCGAAGGTGGCTGGTTGATTCGCCTTGACGCAGGCGAGGACTTCGTCCTCGGTGGCGTCCGGATCGATCTCCCGCGCGGCGGCCGCACGGGCATCACGTTCCTCGGCGAGACGCTCCCAGCCGAGCGCGAGGATCGCGTCAGCATCGAATCCATTGAAGCCGCGCAAGGCGACCATGGCGTCGTGGCGCTCGCGCCCGATCGCCCAGCCGTCGTCGGAGCTCGCCAGCGTTCCCTCGAGCCACGCGCCGTAGAGCTCGACCGCGACCTTGGCCGATTCGGCGGCTCGCTCGAGGCGATGCTGGTCGGGGCCGGGAAGCACATTCTCGCCGGCGGCAACGATATCGTCGAAG
>JANPDO010000008.1:0-4862 GCA_031431535.1 Chloroflexota bacterium | reverse complement strand
CATCTCCTTCTCAACGATGTCCGTGACCTCGCCGACGCCTCGCTCGAAGACGTCCGTCTGCTCGAACAGCGGCGTCTCGATCCGTCGATAGCCGTAGCGCTCGGCAAGATCAGCGGCAAGCCGCTCCAGCCGGGTCCAGGTCGGCGTCTCGGTGGGCAGCAGATCGCGCGTTCCGCGCGGGGCCCTGAACGTTGGCATTGACGTGGAGTCTAGGGCGTCAAGCGGCAAATGCGGGCACGCCGTAATCTCGTTTTCAATCCGGCTAGCCCAGGTCGCGCTGGACGGTGATCACGTCCTTGAGCGTCTCAATCCGGCTCATCACGCGGGCCAGCTGGGAGACCGAGGCCACCTGGAGCGTGGCCGTCACGACCGCGGTGTGGTCCGGGGTCACGCCGACGTGGGCGGCCAGGATATTGACCTTGTTCTCGGCCACGACCTGCGTGATGTCGCTTAGCAGCCCGGTTCGGTCGTAGGCCTCCACGCGGATCGCGATCGGATACGTCTGCGTGGGCGCCGCCTCCCATTCAACCTCGATCAGCCGGTTTACCTCGCGCTCGTTGACCATCGTCGCGCAGGTCTGGAGATGGACCGTCACCCCCTTGCCGCGGGTGATGAACCCGCCAATCGGGTCGCCGGGGATCGGCGTACAGCACTTGGCAAAGCGAACGAGCAGGTCGCCGACGCCTTTGACCCGCACCCCACCGGCACGGGCAACTTGCTGCGGAGGGGCGACCGACGGCAGAGTTCCATGGGTGTCATCGACCACGCCAAGGCGCATGACCACGGACTGCGCGCTGATTGCGCCATAGCCCACCGCGGCGTAGAAGTCATCGAGGCTATCGTGGTTGAACTGCCGAGCGACCTCCCCGATCCGATCGGCGCCGACAGCCGAAATCGAGGTCCGGGCCAGCCGGCGAAGCTCCCGTTCGAGCGATTCGCGACCGTGGACGATATTCTCGTCACGGTCCTTGCGCTTGAACCATTGACGGATTTTCTCGCGAGCGTGGCTGGTCTTGACCACGTTCATCCAGTCGCGCGACGGGCCATGCTCGCCCTTGGTCGTCACGACCTCGACGATGTCGCCGTTCTTCAGCCGCGTGTCGAGCGGGACCAGGCGATTGTTGACCTTGGCCCCAATCGTTCGGTGGCCGACGTCGGTGTGGATCCGGTAGGCGAAGTCCAGCGGTGTGGCGCCAGCCGGCAGGTCCTTGATGTCGCCCTTTGGGGTGAACACGAAGACCTGGTCCTGGAAGATGTCGAGCTTGATCCCTTCGACGAACTCGGTGGCGTCGGACACATCGCGCTGCCAGTCCAGCAATTGCCGAAGCCAGGCCAGTTTCGCGTCGTACTCGCGGTCTGACTTGGTGCCCTCCTTGTAACGCCAGTGCGCCGCGATCCCGACCTCGCTGACCTGGTGCATCTTCCAGGTCCGGATCTGGATCTCCAGCGGCTTGCCGTTGAGCGCAATGACTGCCGTGTGCAGCGACTGGTAGAGGTTGTTCTTCGGGACCGCGATGTAGTCGTCGAACTGGCCGGGAATCGGGCGCCACAGCGAATGGACGATCCCGAGTGCCGCGTAGCAGTCGCGCACCTCGTCGACCAGGATCCGGATGGCGTAGACATCGTAGATCTCACTGAAGTCCGCGCCCTTGCGCTCCATTTTCTTGTAGATGCTGTGGATGTGCTTGGGTCGGCCTTCGAGGTCCGCCTTGATCCCGGCCTCCTGGAGCAGTGGCCGCAGCGCCGCAATGGCCTTGTCGATGTGCGATTCGCGACCGGCGCGGCGGGTATCGAGCAGCCCGGCGAGCTCCCGGAATCGCTCCGGCTCGAGGGCCTTGAACGCGAGATCCTCCAGCTCCCACTTCATCTGCCAGATCCCGAGCCGCTCCGCCAGTGGCGCGTAGATCTCCATCGTCTGTCGGGCGATGCGCTGCTGCTTCTCCGGCGGGAGGCCGTGGAGCGTCCGCATGTTGTGGAGCCGATCGGCGAGCTTGATCAGGACGACGCGAATGTCCTGGGCCATCGCCAGGAGCATCTTTCGGATGTTCTCGGCCTGCTGCTGCTCGTGACTGTGGGTGCTGAACCTGGATAGCTTGGTCACGCCATCCACGAGTTGCATGACCTCCGCGCCAAACCGCTCCTCGATGTCGGTCAGGCTGTAGTCCGTGTCCTCCGGGACGTCGTGGAGCAGCGCCGCACAGATGGCGACCGGGTCGATCCCAAGCTCAGCCAGGATCTGGGCCGTGGCGATCGGGTGCGTGACGTAGGGTTCCCCCGAACCGCGTCGCTGGCCTTCATGCGCCACGACGGCGAGGTCGAACGCGTCGCCGACGGGTCCCAGGTTGACGCCGGGATGTTCGGCCAGGATCGCGGCGTGGAGATCGCGGCGGAGTGCCTCGAAGTCGGGCGGCGGGGCGCCTGACACTGTCTCGCTCGAGTTGGCCGAATTGCTCGACTTGGTGCTCGACTTCGTTCGTGGCGTCAGTGCCGGCCCACCGGCGGGACCGGCTCCGACCGGCTCCCTGGATACCATCGGGGGCGTTCGCGATGCTGGCCGCTTCGAGCCTGGCGCGGGCGGGGGGTTCGATCTGACAGGGGTGGTCGCCATGCGCCGCAAGAATAGCAGCGCGGTTTCAGCCGAAGCCCAGGCGGCGAAGGGCTGCTTCGGCCTCTGCGACCTCGTTCCACGGCTGCGGACCGAGCGGGCCAAGGATCGAGCGTTCGTGGCCCTTGCCGGCCAGGAGCACGACGTCGCCCGAGCGCGCTCGATCAAACGCCGCCTCGATCGCGGAGCGTCGGTCGGCGATGACCAGCAGGTCGTGGCCGCGTCGTCGACCCGCTGCCTCCACGCCGCTGGCGATCTCGTCGTTGATGGTCTCGTGGTCCTCTCCACGCGGATCTTCGTCGGTAACGATGACCAGCCGACAACGTTCACCGGCGATCCGGCCCATCAGCGGGCGTTTGGCGGTGTCACGCTCGCCGGCCGAGCCGAAGACGGCGATCAGCGCCCCACCGCGGGCGGCAGCTGCAGGCGCGAGGAGGTCCAGGACCGTCCGCAGCGCTGCAGGGCTGTGCGCGAAGTCCACGACGACCCCGTATGGCTGGCCAAGATCGACCCGCTCCATCCGGCCGGGGACAAGCAGGACCGAGGCGATCCCTTCGCGAACGGCCGCCGGATCCAGGCCGACGGCCTCGCCAAGGGCGATCACCGCGAGCGCGTTGTGGACGTTGAACCGACCGACAAGATGCAATTCGACGGTCGCGTCGCCCGATGGCGCCGTATAGGCGAAGCGCAGTCGACGAGCGTCCTCCTCGACGCGGGTGGCTCGGATATCGGCCGCGCGATCTGTGCCATAGGTGAGGACGCGAGCGCCGGCCTCCTGAGCAACGCCGATGAAGGCCGCGGCCGATGGATCGTCCAGATTGACGATCCCCGTCCGTGGCCAGCGCTTTGGACTACGGGGTGTCGCGCCAGGCGCGGGCCCCGCGAGGCGCTGGAACAGCGACAGCTTGGCGTTCCGATAGGCCTCCCAGGTCCCGTGCAGATCGAGGTGCTCGTGGGTCAGGTTGGTCAGGATGGCCACGTCGTAGGCCACCGAACCCACGCGTCCGAGGGCGAGGCCATGAGACGTGGTCTCGATCACGGCCGCGCTGTCGCCGGACCCGACCATCGCCCGCAGCGCCGCCTGGAGCGCCGTGGCCTCGGGCGTGGTTGCATGCGCCGCATTCGGCTCCGCGACGCCCCCGATCCGGGTGGACGTGGTGCCGATCAAGCCGGTCCGGATCCCCGCGGCCTCCAGCGCAGCCACCGCGAGATACGACGTGGTGGTCTTGCCGTCGGTCCCAGTGATCCCGACGACCCCAAGATCATGGGTCGGATCGCCGTACCACCACGCCGCGGCCGAGGCGAGTGCCCCAGGTGTGGCGTCAACGACGAGCTGCGGGAGCCCCACGTCCGGCACCGGCCGCTCGACCAGCGCGGCGGCGGCACCCCGCGCCGCGGCCTCCGCCACGAAGTCGTGGCCATCGACGTGGAGACCCGCGATAGCGGCGAAGAGCGAACCGGGCCTGACCGCACGCGAATCCTGCGTCACACCCCGAACCTCCACGTCCGCGAGCCCGGCCGCGCCGATCGCGCGACCATCGCGCCGCGTGCCAAGGACCCGGCGCTCGGCGGCCAGGCGCTCGACTAGCGTCGACAGCGGGGCGGGCGCGTTCGGCTCCGCGGCGGCGAGCAGGTCGGCCAGCCGGCGTTCGGTCATCGGCGAACCAGGGTGGCGAGCCGCGCCGTCACCCGTCCAAGCGCGTACCCCCGCGCGTCGAACACGCGCTCATGTGCCCCGGTGAGCTCCAGCCAGCGACCGCCGAACGCCCGCTTGTGCTGGTACAGGCCGTAGAGCGGGTCGCCTTCTCGTGGCTCGCGACGAGCGCCGCTGACGTCCACCCCGCCAAGATCCATCTCGGCGGCGCCTTCGCGGATGGCCAGCTGGATCGCGCGCCAGCGGAGCAGGTGGAGCGCCCCCGGATGCTCGATGCGAGCCGAAGCGTGGTCGCCCGAGTGGACGGTCGAGAGACGTCCACCGTGGCGATACAGGACCAGCCCCGCGAGCGATTCACGGAGGGCGCCGGGGTCGCCTGTCTCGGCTGGGTCACCGGCGCGGGCCTCGAGGTAGACGAGGTGCCCGGCGGCGTGGGCCGCCGACCACCATTCGGTGAACCCCCGGCGCGGACCGAAGCTGAACCGGCGGCGTTCGCCCGTTTCGAGCAGGAGGTCGTAGAAGCGATCCAGGGCCGCGGCAGCAGGTTCGGTCGGACCAGCAAAACCCTCCCCTGCGAACGAGCTCCCTCCGCCGCCTGCTCGG
>JANPDO010000007.1:0-15097 GCA_031431535.1 Chloroflexota bacterium | reverse complement strand
CCCGCACCGTCGGAATCGTCGCCGATCACCCGGGCGCTGACGTCACCGGTCCCAAGGTCGCTCGTGACCCCGTTGATGACGGGTGCGAGCGCAGTGATCCCGGGCGCGGTGTTGTTGATGTAGAACAGCCGGAGGTCCAGGCCGCTGTAGAGGCGCAGCAGCACCTCGGCTTGACCCGGCTGGATCGCCTTGTGCTGGGCGGGGGTCATCAGCAGGCCGGTCTGGCTGCCGCCCGTCAGGAGACCCCAGTAGTTGGGCGTCCACATCTGGCTGGGGTAGAAGACTGGCGAGTTGAACGAGGTGTGTGCCGTCTGAAGCTCTGTTGCCGGGGCGCCACTGAGCGGGACGACATTGGGGATGTCCTGGAACGCTCCGCCGCGGAACCCGACGCCGCGCAGGACGTAGTTCGAGTCGCTCGGGGTCACGTCCTCCGAGTAGAGCGGCAGGGCGGGAGCGCCGGGCTCCGTCTGGACGCCGTCCGAGCCGCTGTACCAGGTCGCGGTCAGCGTGTCATCGGGGTCAGGAGTGTCGCTGTTCTTCAGGGTCTTCGTATTGATGTTGCTGGGCGTCGCCTTCAAGAGGTCGACGTACTTGAGGCCCGTCGACGCCGGGATGAGCGCCAGCGAGCCCGTGCCACCCGGAGGCGTGCCGAGCCGGCCGTGCTGGAAGTCCACGCCGAACATCGGCAGCCCGTACAGCCCCGCCTCGAGCAGCGACTTGAGGTGGAGGTCGGCGATGTCGTACGTCCCCTCGAGGTACGCAATCTTCGAGGCGACGAGCGCGTCGCCGATCGCAACCGGACCACCGACGGTGCCGTACAGGAGCTGCTTCGAGAGCTCCGCGTAGAGCCGCTCGCTGTACTCCAGGAAGTCGGTGTCACCGTACTGGTAGCCGGTGCCGAGGATGGAGGTGATCCCCTTGCGGGCGAAGACCTGCGGCCAGTCGAGCGGGTTCGTGGTGGGGCCGGCGTCGCCGTTGACGATGTTGTAGCCCGAGTGGCAGCCGATGCTGAACAGGATCGTGTTCTTGAGGTCGGTTAGCGTCGGGCCGCCGACCCCAACCGTGCGCACCGCAGCGTCGAAATCCGCGGTCGTGACCACGCTCGCGTAGTCGGACGCGAGCGCGCTGTTCGCGCTGAAGTGTCCGGCGAGGAACGTGATGTCGTGGCGCGCGCCCAGCAAGAGCGGCTTGAGATCGTCGGCGGTCCAGTTGGTGGCCACGTCCGTGGGGGCCTTGCCGTTCGGCTGGATCAGCGAGTCACCGCCGCCCGCCTCACCGGTCCCCGCGTCGAGGTTCAACTTCACCGCGGTCGCGGTGTCGGCCACGAAGTCGTAGCCCGTCACGAGGGAGGTGGCCGGGGAAACGGACCGCACGCCGCCGGCGGGCGTGATGCCCAGGTAGGCGTCGATCATCCCAATGATCTCGATCGGGTCCTCGACGAGCCGGCCGACGGGGATGCCCGGGACCGGGAATTCGACCGGCCCGACGCTGATCGTCTGGGTAGAGCCGTACCCGTCCTGACCGAGGACGTAGTTGGCCCGAAGGCTCGCCTCGGAGGCGGAGTCCGCAGCCACCGGCGGATAGAAGTTCATCTCGGGCGCAAGGGTCGCGGTATCCGGGTAGCGGAAGAACGGGACGACGTCGTCGCCGCCGGCGAGGACGATGTACTTGAGGCCGCCCGGCGCGGTGCTCCCCGCACGGTAGGCGTCCACGACGTCCTTCATCGCCGAGGCGACGAGGTTCTTCGCGTAGACACAGGCCGGGTTGAGGTCCGCCTGGACGTTGAGGTCCTGGACGCGCCCGGGCCCGGCGAAGTCGACCACGTGGCCGTTCGTCGCGGTGGCCAACGCCCCGAGCTTGCTCGTGAGCGCAGTCGTATCGCCGGCGAACCGCGACGTATCGGTCAGGATCAGCGTGCTGGATGCGTTGGCAACCGGTCCGGGCGCGGAGCCCGACGGGCCGACGCTGTTGCAGACGTTGCTGTTGGCCGTGAGGTCGATGATGAACGGGCTCGCCAGGCTGGAGACGCCGTTCTTGCCGTTGACGCGCATGTAGAAGTCGCCCGTAGTGGTCCACGTGTTGGCGCCGACCTGCTCGTCGGCGGTGCCGATGTTGTTGGACCAGCCGATGAGGCTGTAGTACTGCGCAGCGCTGAAGTCCGTCGCGGAGAACCCGCTGCCACTGAAGCCCGAGCCTGAGAACCCGGACCCGGAGAAACCCGAGCCGCTGAAGCCCGAGCCTGAGAACCCGGATCCGCTAAACCCGGATCCGCTGAACCCCGAGCCACTGAAGCCCGAGCCTGAGAACCCGGACCCGGAGAAGCCCGAGCCGCTGAAGCCGCTGCCGGAGAAGCCCGATCCGCTATACGTGTCCGCGCTGAACCCCGAGCCGCTGAAGCCGCTACCTGAGAACCCAGAGCCGCTGAAGCCGGACCCGGAGAACCCGGAGCCGCTGAATCCAGAGCCGGCGAACTCGGCGTTCAGCTTGACCAGATCGGTCTCGCTCGTGAGCTGGTTATAGGTCTCCAGGATGTCCTTGAACAGGTAGACGTCGTAGTCCTCGGGCAGACTCGTAAGGTCGACGGCCACGCTCCCGCCGGGAGCGACGTCCACCTTGAACCACCGACCGATGCCCGGCTCGTCGATCCAGTTGCCGAGGTTCGCCGTGCCGCTCTGGCTGATGTCAAGTGCGCGCGTCCAGGTGTCGTTCTCGGGGCCGTAGACGACGCAGTTCGAGAAGTCGGAGACTTTCCCGGCCACGCCGGGCGTGCTCGCCGGCCCGGTGACCTTTGCGGCGATGAACGGGGTCGCCGGGGAGATTGTCACGCTGAGCGGTTCCGTGACGAAGACCGGGGTCGGGTCGGAGACAAGCTTGGCCAGCGTCCAGGTCGCGACCGGGGGGTTCGTGCTGGCGTCACTCGTGCGGGCCGCTTCACAGGTGGCGCCTGCGTAGAAGCTCAGGTCGTATGTCCCGGGGGCAACGGTCGAGAGGCCGAGGACCTGCATCTTGGAGAAGTCGAACCCGCCCGCGCTGTACGGTGGCGCGGCGCGGTAGAGCTCCGGTGCTGCCACCTGGTCGGGATCCGGGGGCGTGGGCGTCGAGTCGACGACCGAGACGCTGTCGATCGCGAAGCCGAAGTTCTTGCCGGCGAGACCCTTGAACGACAGGGCCGTCTCCGAGGTGACGGCCGCCGGCAGGGCAAAACTCGCGATGTACTTCCAGGCGGTGTCGCCTGGCAGCCGGTCTTTGAGCACGAGGTCCAGTTTCAAACCGGCCCAGTACACGTTGGCCTTGGCGTCGGACTTCGTGTCGATCTGTCGAGGGCCCGGGAGGTAGGCGAATGAGAGCGTGAACGTGTGGCCGACGGGCGTCGGGATCAGTTGCGTGACGGTCCCGGTCTTCTGCGTCTTCGCGATGTCCACGGACTGCGGGCTATCCACCCCGCCCCACAGGCGCGCACCCGCTCCGGACGTGCACGACTCTGACTCGCACCGAACGAGCCAGGCCGTCCCGGACAGGGTCCATCCGGGCACGAAGGCGTTCGGGTCCGTGTACTCCACGTCGCCGCTATTCGCGATCACCGGCGTCTCAAACGATGGGTTCTGGACGAGATTCGGGCTAACGACCGGAGCGGCCGCCGCGGACGCCGAGAGCGTGTCGCCAGCAGGCTCGGCCACGACGGCGGCGGTCGGCATCGGCAGCATCGCGGCGACCAGCAGCATGGCTGCGACGAGCCGGGGGGCGACCATCGACTTGCGACGATTCGGTAGCATCGATCCGGAACCTCGTGTGGGTATGTTGCAAGTGCCGAGAGGCCCATCGGCGCATGCCGAACGGCAGATCGGCGAGGCGAAAAGTACTATCAGGGTACTAGACCCAACGTGAACACACTAGACCCTGGTAGGAACCCACCCTCGCTCTTCCGGTCGAATCCGCCCCCGCCGGGTGCATCGCCACCCGATTGCGGTGCACCGGTGCAACGCTATTGGGCGGCGGCGACCCGGCAGACCTCGATCCCCCGAGCGACGGCCGCCCGGGCGTCGAGTCCTCGTCCCCGTTCGAGCGCCCCTGCGGCCGCTTCGCCGGCCTTGGCCCGCGCCGGGCCCAGGGCGTCGGCGAGCTCCTGCTCCCGGGCGGCCGAACGAGCGGCACCGATGTCGGCGCGAAGACGGTCCGAGGCGCCCAGCAACTCGAGGCCGGTTTCGGGATCGTCGGACGCAGCGAGGACGGCCACGTCCTCGATGACCTCGGCAAGGTCGTACGGGTCGTCCAGCTGTTCGAATGCCCGGAGCGACACGGCGAAGATTTCCCGGGCGCCCGCGTGGTCGCCAAGGCCCATCCGAGCCTTGCCCAGGTTGTACCGGGCGAGCGACAGGAGCCAAGGGTCGCCGACTTCGCCGGCCAGACGCACCGCCTGCTCGTAGCGGCCGGCGGCCTCCGCGAAGTGGCGCTCGAAGAGGTCGGTGACGCCGAGGTTGTTGAGCGACAGGGCGATTGCCCAGCGATCCCCGAGTGCACTCCGGACCTCCAGCGCCTGTTCGTTGAGGCGCCTGGACTCAGCGAAATCGGCCGAGTACTCCGCGACGATGGCGAGGTTCGAGAGGAGACGGCCCACCTGGTCCTTGTCGTCGAAGCGCCGGCGGATCGCCATGCTCTCGAGATACCGGGCGCGGGCATCGTCATACTCGCCGCGCTGCGCTGCGATCGTGCCCGAGAGGTGGAGCACGACGCCAATCCCCGCGTCGTCCTCGAGCTGTTCATAGAGCACCTTGGCCGTCTGGATCAGCTCCAACGCGTCGTCGTATCGCCCCTGCTTCCGCGCGACTTCGGCAAGCGCCGCGAGCGCCTGGGCCTCGGCCTGCCGGTCACCTGCCTCGGCGGCCAGGAAACGAGCCTGCTCGTCCAGCTCGCCGGCTCTGATCCAGCTCCCGGTGAGCTCGAAGGCCTTGCCCAGCGCCAGCATCGCTCGAACCTGTTCGCTGCCCGTCAGGAGTGGGACGAGGCGCTCGTAGTAGACGATCGCAGACCGGTTCGCATAGGACGCCCGTGCCGCGTCTGCGGCCTTCCACAGGTATTCGACCTTCTTGGCCTCGTCGTCGCCATTCCAGTAGTGGTGAGCCAGGAGGTCAAGGTTCCGCTCGACCGCGTCCGGCTCAGACGCCTCGATGTATGCCGCAACGCGCCGGTGAAGCATCGTCCGCATGCCGAAGGGCATGCTCTGGTAGGCGACCTCCTGGGTGGTCACGTGCTTGAAGAGATACGACAGGACGGCCTCTCGGTCCAGGAGAACGAGATCCGCCGATTTGAGGGTCTCGAGGTGGCCCATGACGTCGTCGAGCGAGCCCAGCTCCGGGTACGCGCCCGGCAGCATCGGCGCCTCGAAGACGCGCCCGACGACGCTGGCCACCTTCATCGACCGGCGCGCGTCCTCCGCCACCGTGTCCATTCGGCTGAGGATGAGGGCCTGGAGGCTCTCGGGCAGCTGCAGGGCCTGCATTGCCGCCTTGTCGTGGGAATCGATTCGCTGGTTCGCGATGTAGCTGACGAGCTCCTCGATGTAGAGCGGGTTGCCGTCGGCCCGTTCGATCACGAGCTCGACGAGCTCCGCCGAGGGCCGCTCGCCGTGGCCGAGCACCTGCTCGAGCTTCGACTGGACGACCTCGGCGGCATCAGCGTCGTCCAGGCGGTCGAGGACGATCTCCTCGAAGTTCGGGAGTCGGTCGATCCCGAGACCCCCGCCGGCCGTCTCCGCGGGCCGGTAGGCGAGGACGAAGACGAGGCGGAGGCCGGTGGCGGCGCGTGCCAGGACCCCGAGGAGGTCCCGCGACAGCTCGTCGATCCAGTGGCAGTCCTCCAGCGCGATCACGATCGGCTCGGTCGCCGCCCGTGCCCGAAGGCACTGCGACAGGAGGTCCTCGAGCGACGCCTTCCGGAGCTTTGCGTCGAAGGTCCGCGTCAGGTCGCTGTCGGGGATCGTCAGGCCCACGACGGCCTCGAGCAGCGGTGCGCGAGCGACGAGCGCCGGGTCGATCGCGCCGAGCTCCGCCTCGAGGTGGGCGATCTGCTCGTCATCGGAACTGTCGTCCTCGAGGCGGAGGAGCCGGCGCCAGACCTCCTGCCAGCCGAAGTAGCTCGTGTTCGTCCCGAACGCCTGGAACTCGCCGAAGGCGACGAAGATGCCGCGCCGGCGGGCTGACCGGACGAACTCCGCCACGAGGCGCGACTTGCCCATCCCGGCCTCGGCCGCGATGGCGACGATCCGGTCGTGGTTGCCCAGGGCCGCCGCGAGCCCGGTGTTGAGGGCGGCCAGCTCGCGCTTCCGGCCGACCAGCCGCAGCTCGAACCGGATCTTCCGCCGTGAGGCGCGCTGGAGGGACCCGTCCAACGCGTAGACGGCGACGGGATGCGTCTTGCCCTTCACCATCATGTCCGGGAGGCGCTCCCAGACGAAGGTGTCGCCCGCGCCTTGCTGGATCCGCTCACTCGCATAGATCCGGCCCGGCGGCGCGGCGGACATGAGCCGCGCTGACAGGTTGACCTCGTCGCCGAGGCAGACGAACGTGCGCCGCATCGCGTGGCCGTACGTGCCGCTCCGGAGGGTGCCCCGGGTGATGCCAAGCTGGATGCCCTCGGCGGCCGTTGTCTTCTCGAGGTCCCGCAGCTCCAGCGCAGCGGCGGCCGCGCGCGCCGCGTCATCCTCGTGGGCGACCGGCGAGCCGAAGACCCCGTACAGGTAGGCGCCCTTGTCCCCGAGGGTGAGCTGGAGGACGTTGCCCCCGTAGCCGGACATGATCTTCTGGGCGCCACGGACGAACTCGTCCAGCTTTCGCGCGGCGTCATCATCGTCGTCGTAGTCGATGCCTCCGAACCGGAGGAAGACGGGGATCGCCGGGCGGAGTTCAGTGAGGAATTCGCCACGGCCCGCGCGCATGCGCTCATACACCGCCGGCAGCAGCCACGGCCGGACGAGGTCCTCGGGGAGTGGCGGCGGCTCTTCCACCGGGACCCGCGGCGCGGAGACGTTCATTGCCGCCAGCACCGCGTGGGCGCGGCCGGTGTCATGGTCCTCGCGGAGCTCGCCCAGGGTGACGCGGTCGCCCAGCCGCTCTATCGCCGACTGCTCGAGGATGACGTCGCCCTTCTGGGCGGAGTGCTCGGCGGCGGCCAGCTCGTCGATCAGCCGCCCGGCCAGGACGTCGATCAGCTGGATCTCGGGGTCGCCGACCACAAACCTCCGTGCGTCCCCGACGGCCACGGCCACCTTCATCGCGAGCTTCACGGTTGCGCCGCCGGGGGTGACGATGGTCCCGGTCCGCTCGATGGCCTCCTGCATGGCCAGCGCCGCGGCACAGGCCAGGACGCCGTCGTCACCGTCGATCCAGCAGGTGATCGCGTCTCCGGAGAAGTAGATGACGTCGCCGCCGAACTCGTCGAGCTCGCCGATGACGGCGTGGAAGACCCGCCCGATGTTGGCGGTCAGCTCCTCCGCCCCTCGCTGCGGGCCCAGCTCGTTGGCGAGGGCCTCCGTGAGCGGCGTGAAGCCGCTGATGTCGGCGAAGAGCGCCGAGCCGCTGACCCGGTCGGGCAGCTCAAGGCCCGCCGAAAGCGCCTTTCGACGGTCCCGGGCGATGTACGCCTCGGGGTTGTCGGCCTGCGAGGCCGCGGCATGCGCGTCCGCCTCGTGCACGGCGGCGTCATGCGCGGCGGTCCGCGCCGCATTCGCTGTCGTCCCTGGCTGAGCTGCCGTCGCGATGCCCGCAGGCGGCGATGCCGTGGCCGCGAGGTTGGGCTTTGCTGTCGTCATCCGGCTCCTGCGGCGACCCGTGCCTGACGCGCCGGTCGGCGCTCGGCTCATTGTGCCGTGCGCTCGAAGCCTGTGCCAGCGCCAGGTCGGCGCTTGTCAGGCCGGCGCTTGTCAGGCCGGCGCTTGCATGACCAGAATCGCGTGCTTCAGGGTAGTTCCCTCAAGCCATGCGCATCGAGGGAATACGAAGGCATGCCGGCGGCGAACGGCGTGCTCGTATCACCCCGACGGTCATCGCCCACGGAGGAGGGCCTCGATGCCCGGAAATGGGCATATGAGCCGACCAGGACGAGCGCAGCGCACGCGAGGCGCCCGACGGTATCAGGCCGGCGCCGCCCCCTCGAGCGCCGCCGCGTAGCCGCATCGCAGCCGGCCTGGATGGCGGCCTCGGCAATCGGTTCGTTGCCCTTCATGAGAACTCGCTCGTCGATCGCCACGTCAGGCCCCGATGCACAGCTCGCAGCCCTTGCACCGGTCGCTCGCGATGGCGAGCGGGGACAGGGCGGGTGGTCTCGATACGCTGAGGGAACCGGGCGCCGGACGGGCGCCCCGGACGTTCTCGAGCGCGACGGTCATGAGAACGGGCACCTCCGACCGAAAATGTGCGCCGGAGGCCACCGTGCCCGGCAGGGCCGGACGGCGCGAGGTCGCAGGCCAACCGGCCCGCCGAGCCGGGGACTTCGAACGCCAGGTGGTTGTTGCCGAGGGCCGGACCGCCCGGGCGATTGTGACCCCCGGCTCTGCACCCGAGCGGCACCCGGGCGCGACGCTGTGGTCATGCCTTGGACCGCGACTACCTGGAGGACCTGAGCATGTGCATCGGGTTCCCGGGAACGGTGGTGTCCATCGACAAGCTCGGCGCGATCGTTGACCAGGAAGGGCGCCTGCGTCGGGCCTCGACGCTCCTCATCCCCGATGTCGCGCCTGGCGATCACGTGTACGTCGCCGCCGGATCGATCGTCGAACGTCTCGACCCGGACGAGGCCGAGCTTATCCGCGTGACGCTGCTGGAGGCGATCACGCTCGAGCAGGCCGAGGCAGGGGCCTCGGCAGGAACCGGAGGGGCCGCATGATCCGCGCCATCGCACCTACCGCCGCGGGCCCGCGGCGCATCCCTGACTCGATTCGTTGGGGCGTGGGGCTCGCGTTCGCCACCGCGCTGATCAGCGGCCTGTCGATCTACCTCAACGGCTTCGCCGTCAAGCAGCTGCCGGACGCCGCGGTCTTCACGACCTTGAAGAACGCCGTCGCGGCGCTCGTCCTCGTCGGGTTTGCGGCCATGACCGTTCGTCCCGCCGAGTTCCGCGCCTTGGATCGCGGGTCGTGGGGCAGGCTGGCCGTCATCGGCATCGTCGGCGGCAGCGTGCCGTTCCTGCTCTTCTTCGGCGGCCTCGCCCAGGCAAGCGCCCCCTCGGCCGCGTTCATCCACAAGACGCTCTTCGTGTGGGTGGCCATCATGGCGGTCCCGTTCCTCGGGGAGCGACTCGGCATCGCTCAGATCGCCGCCCTGGCCGTGCTCCTCGGCGCGCAGTTCCTCGTGATTCCGCCGAACGGCGTGGTCTGGGGGACCGGCGAGACGATGATCGCGGCGGCGACCCTCCTGTGGGCCGTCGAGGCGATCCTGGCCAAGCGCTTGTTGGCAACCGTCCCCTCCGGGGTCGTCGGCGCGGGCCGGCTGGGAATCGGGCTCGTCGTCCTGGTGGGCTACCTGGTCGTGACCGGCAGGGTCGGCGCGGTCGCGGCGCTCTCCGGCGCGCAGTGGGCCTTCGTCCTGGGCAGCGGCCTCCTGCTGTCCGGGTACGTGGCAACCTGGTTCGCCGCCCTCCGGCGCGCCCCGGCGAGCCTCGTGACGGCGATCCTCGTGGTCGGCGCGCCGATCACGGCCATCCTGCAGGCGGTCCAGAAGGGCGCCATCCCGGCGACGCCGGTTCTCGCCGGGCAGATGCTTATCGCGGTCGCCGCGGTCGCCCTGGCGGCCTACGCCCTCCGGGCGTCGGCTCGCCGCACCGTCGCCATGGCGGCCTGAGAGAAGGGCATCCCCCTCCGATGATGGCAGACCTCGCTCTCCCGCCCGTCGCCTTCGACCGTCCGCTGCGTCCGGTCCCGGGTCCGATCCGGTTCGCGCGCTACGCGTACGGTCCCAACCGGCTCGGCTACTGCGGGCCGGAGGAGGTCCGGGAGCTGTTCGAGCAGGCGACCGACGGCGGCGAGGATGCGGCCCTCCGCGCCCTCGCCCGCCAGTTCGAGGGCGCCTATCCGTATCTCGAGCTGATCGCCCAGTCGAACGGGATCCCGGATCCGCTTGACGCTCGCGTCGTCGAGGCGTACTGGCTCGGGAACCGGCTCCTCGATCAAGTCCGGCCCTCGCAGCTCGGACCATCGCTCGAGCGGCGCTTTCGGCCGCGTCTCCGCGGCGACGGCTGGCAATGGCTGGCCACCAAGCCGGCAGCGGGCGCCGTCCCCGTCCACGCCTTCCACGTCCTCGACGTCTTCCCGCGACTCGGGCTCATGCGGACCGGGGCGACGGACCGGGCGCTCGAGGTCATGGACTCGTGCCGTATCCGCTGGGGCCGTGTCGTGGAGCGTGACGGGGACTTTCTTGTCGTCTCGGCCGTCCCGCTCGAAATGGTCGAAGGGAAGCTGCGGCTCGCCCCGGCGCGGATCGAGCGGATCCGGGGCTGGATCGACGGCGCGGGGTTCGTCGACGACGTCCAGCCCGGGGACGTCCTCTCGATCCACTGGGACTGGGCGTGCGAGCGGCTGGACCGCGTCCACCTGGCCGCCCTCCGAACCTGGACCGAGCGCGAGATCGAGATCGCCAACCGGACGATGTAGCGGACCGTCATGACCGGCAAGCTCATCCCCAAGGTGATTCTCGAAGGCACCCGGCTCACGCACAAGACGGACTTGGCGTTCTCCCTGAACGAGCATCCGAGGATCGTGGGGTCGAGGAAGTACCGCTACCCATCGCCCCTGGTCTCGGCCGAGTGGTGCGCTTTCGACCCCGCTCCGTGGGGCCGCGGACTGATCAACTACGCGCCGGACCAGGAGCCCCTGGCGATGGAGACGTACGCCACGTGGCTCCGATTGTTCCAGCTGCAGCCGCTAGTACTCCTGGATCGTTGACCGGTTCCACCTCTCGACGCGCGCCCACCAGATCGTCGTGAACGGGCGCGACCCCGACCTCGGGTGGCTGGATCGCGCCCTCGCCGAGCTCGGATTCCGCCACGTTCTATGCGTCCGGCGGCCGGAGACGTTCGAGGCAGCCCGTGCCGAGCGACTCATCGTCAGCGGCAAGCCGGACCGGTACGCCGATCTCTCCCGCTTCGTCGCGGAGCAGGAGCTTCTCCGCCGACTCGCCGGCGAATCCGCGTTGCCGTGTCTGGAGCTCGACGTTTCGGATGATGACGTCCCTCGCGCAGCGGACCGGGTGGCCGACTGGCTCGAGGCGACCGGGGGCCTGTACGGCCCCACCGGGGATCTGCACGGCCCCACGGACCGCGCGTAGCGAAGACCACTTCGCCTTGTGATGCGCCTACCGGCATCACCGGCATGGACGTGGCCTTCGCAGGGATGCTGGATCGAGCCGACAGGCTGACGACGGGACCCTCGGGCCGGGCCGAGTGGCACGGAACGAGTCTGCGGATGGCCCTCCGGAATGGGACTCAAGGCACTCATGCGCACGTGCGCATATGCGGAATGATGCCGCCATGGATGAGATCACGATCCTGCAGGCCGAGGTTCTCAAGGTCCTCGCCAGTCCCCGACGACTCGCGATCCTGCACCGGCTGGCAGAGGGTCCTCGCGAGGTGGGCCGGCTCGCCGCCGAACTCGGTGCCAGCCAGCCCAACGTCTCCCAGCACCTGGCGGTCATGCGGACGGCCGGGATCGTGGAGGCGGAGCGCGATGGTCGGGAGATCCGCTACCGGCTGGCGGACCACGACGTCATCAAGGCCTGCGGCCTCATGCGGGGTGTGCTCGAGCGGCGTCTCAACCGCCTCGGCCAGCTCGCCGTCCCGGCCCCAGAGGCCGACACCCGCCCCGACCCCGGGGCCCGCCTCCTTGAAAACGCGCGCTGGTGAAGGAGCCACTCATGGACGAACCCATCAACCTTGTCCTCTTTTCCGGCACGGACGACAAGCTCCAGGCCGCCGCGATCCTGACCGCCGGCGCCGCAGCGCTCGGCAAGCCGGTCAACATCTTCCTCCAGTACTGGGCGCTGGACGCCTTCCGCGCCGACAAGATCAGCGCGGACCACGGACTCGCCCCGGAGGCCGGTCCCGCCGGCCGCGCCGCGGTCGAGGCACTCGCCAGGGCCGGTCAGGCGCCGTGGGCCGACACCCTTCGCCAGGCCAAGGAGCTCGGCGAGGTAGACATCCAGGCCTGTTCACTGTCGATGGACCTGCTCAAGCTCGAATCAACCGACCTCGATCCACTGGTTGACGGCGTGGAGGGCGTGACCGCCTTCTACATCAATGCCGGCGAGGGCCAGGTCGTGTTCATCTGATCCAGTCCCAAGACAAGCCCGAAAGGAGGCTGCCGTGCCACTCGTCGAGATTACCCAGCTGGTCGACGCCCGCGGGTTGTCCTGCCCGATGCCCATCGTCAGGACCGCCCAGGCCGTCAAGGGCTTGCCGTCCGGCGCGTACCTCGAGCTCCTCGCGACGGATGTCGGGTCCATCAAGGACGTGGCCGCATGGTGCCGGACCACGGGCAACGAACTGATCGAACAGACATCGGATGGGGCGCTGTACCGCTTCGTCATCCGCCGGAAGTGAGGACCTGATGACCACCGCCACAATCACCCGCCCGGAGCCACTCATCGAGGCTATTGCGGCCGTCGGCGGCCGGCCAGAGCTCGTCGAGGCTCACGAGGCACCATCCACGAGCCCGGCTACGACCCGAGCGGTCGAGGGCCAAGTCAAGACCCGGGACCTCCTGATCATCGACTACAGCGGCGACCTCGAGAAGGTTTGGGCCACCATGATCCTGGCCACGACCGGCGCCGCGATGGGTGTCAAGACGCGCGTCTTCGTCACGTTCTGGGGTCTGCAGGTGTTCGTCAAGGATTCGAAGCGGATCACCGGCCGGAACTGGATGCAGAAGATGCTCTCGGCGATGCAGCGTCCCGGGATCAGCCACCGAAAGCTCTCGAAGATGGACTTCTTCGGGATGGGGCCGTGGATGATGGGTCGCCTGGCGAAGCAATACGGCGTGGCCAGCCCGAAGGAACTGCTCGAAATCGCCCAGGCCCTGGGCGTCGAATTCATCCCGTGCCAGATGACCATGGACATGTTCGGGCTCACGCCCGAGGACATGATCGACGGCATGGGTGAGCCCGCCGGAGCGGCCACCGTCATCGGCCTGATGACCGACAACTCCACGCCGCTGTTCATCTAGGAAGGGTGTGATCGAGATGACCATGACCACCGCCTCCGCCGTCACCCGCATCGTCGACGCCCGCGGCAGCTTCTGCCCCGGGCCGCTGATGGAGCTGATCCGGGCCATCCGCGAGAGTTCGATCGGCGCCGTGATCGCGGTGTACTCGTCGGACAAGGGCTCGAAGATCGACATCCCGAAGTGGATCGAGAAGGCCGGCCACCGGCTGGTTGCCCTCGAGACGCGTGATGGCTTCGACGAGATCATCGTCGAGAAGTGCCGGTAGGCGCCCCATGGAGCGGATCCTCATTCTCGGTGGGGGCGTCGGGGGCACCCTCACCGCCAATCTCCTTGCCCGAAAGCTGCGAGCCCGGATCGATCGTGGCGAGACGGAGATCGTCGTGGTCGATGCCCATGGCCAGCACGTCTACCAGCCCGGGTTCATGTACATCGCAATGGGTGGCGAGCGTGCATCCAACCTGCAGCGTCCGGAACGATCGCTGCTCGACAAGCGGGTGGCCCTCGTCATCGGCGAAGTTGAGCGGATCGACGAAGTCCGGCAGCTCGTGACGCTATCCAACGGCCTCTTGCTCGTCTACGACCGGCTGGTCATCGCCACCGGCTCGCGGATCGTCCCGGAGGCGATCGAGTTCTTTGACACCGAGGCCCAGCACTTCTACACTGCCGAGGCCGCCGCGAATCTGCGCCGGGCGCTCGATGCATTCGTCGGCGGACGGATCGTCATCGGCATCGCCGGGATGCCGTACAAGTGCCCGCCAGCGCCGCTCGAGGTGGCGTTCCTGATCGAATCCGAGATGGCCAGACGCGGACTGCGCGACACGACCTCGATCGACTTCTGTTCGCCGATCGGCCGTGCGTTCACCATCGAATCGGTGTCTGACATGGCCACCCCGATTCTCTCGGAGAAGGGCATCGAGCTGCACACGTTCTTCAACGTCGAGGCGATCGATCCGAAGCGCAAGGTCGTGCTGAGCCTCGAAGGTGAGGAGTTGCCCTACGATCTGCTGATCCTCGTCCCGCCGCACAAGGGCCAGCAGTTCCTGATCGACTCCGGGCTGGCACCGGCTCCCGGCGGCTGGCTGCCTACCGATCGACACACGCTCCTGGTCGGCGGTCGGACGAACGTCTACGCGCTGGGTGACGCCACGGATCTGCCCCTCTCCAAGGCAGGCTCGACGGCCCACTTCGAGGCGCCGGTGGTCGCTGAGCGGATCGCCGCGGCGATCCTGGGCCGCGCCCCGGCCGGCAAGCACGCCGAGTACGGAGGCAAGGTCATGTGCTTCTTCGAGATTGGGGATGGCAAGGGAACGCTGCTCCAGTTCGACTACGAGCACCCGCCCCGGCCACCGAAGCCCAACCACCTCTGGCACCTGGGCAAGATCGTCTTCAACAAGACCTATTGGCATACTGTCCCGAAGGGCCGCGTCTAGAGCGACCCGCCATTTCAGCGGACCCCCGGCCCGCTCTCTTCCGCGGATCGGGGGTCTTGTCCGAGTCAGCGTCTCGTCATGGCAGGGCGTGTCGTCCGCGGATGTCCCGTCCGGTACGATGCCGCCGATGACCACGGGCCGTGTCTTCCGGCGCTCCAGCCTGGCCGACCCGCCCGTCGCTGTGCGAGCCGAGGGGTCCGTCGTCTGGGACTCAACCGGGCGCGAGTACCTCGATGCCGCCGGCGGGGCGATCGTCGTCAACGTC
Source organism: Chloroflexota bacterium (assembly GCA_031431535.1). GTDB lineage: Bacteria > Chloroflexota > Limnocylindria > Limnocylindrales > CSP1-4 > SPCO01. The sequence continues at coordinate 198 of JANPDO010000007.1, read as the reverse complement.
GGCCATGGCCGGCGCGAGATCGCCGAGGTGATGGCGGCGCAGGCTGCGCGCCTGGCCTACGCGCATGGGAGCGTCTTTACGAACGAGCCGCTCGAGGCGTACGTAGCGGCTATCGGGCGCCACCTGCCGGTCGACGAGCCGGCGATCTACCCCGTCTCGGGTGGCTCGGAGGCGATTGAGACGGCGCTCAAGCTGGCC
>JANPDO010000006.1:0-7885 GCA_031431535.1 Chloroflexota bacterium | reverse complement strand
CGCCGCCTGGGCGCGCTGCTCGGGCGTGCATTCGGGCGTGGCATACCAGACCGTCATCCCCTTCCCGAGCCGCGCGGGGGTATTCGGCATGCTGCGAACCACCTGGTCGTGACCCAGGATCCCGGTGAGTGCCGTACTAGTCGCCCCGGCCAGCACACTCAGGACAAGCTGGCCCCGACGGAGGTGCGGCCCGACCTCGCGCCCGACCTTGGCCAGCATCTGGGGCTTGATCCCGAGGAGGATGACGTCGACGCCCTCGATGGCCTCGAGGTTTGAAGCCGTCGTCCTGATTCCGTACTCACGGGCAAGGTGCTCTCGACGTTCCAGACGTCCATGACTGGCAATGAGCTGGCCGGGCTGCACGAGGCCACCACGCAGGATGCCCGCGATCATGGCTTCGGCCATGACGCCGGAGCCAACGGTCGCGATCGTGGCCTTGGCCAACGGAGACATGGCCGCGAGTATAGCGACGCGCGCGGGCCGTCCCCGACTACGCAGCTCGCCCGTGGCTACCCAACGATGGCCGAGCCCAGGAGAAAGAACCGACCCGATGTCGTCACCGACGGCGCCTCGAAGCCGGTCCGCCGCAGCGCCGACTTCAACTCCGCTGGCTCGTAGTAGACCTTGACGATCGTGAACGCGCGACCGTCGTCGAGGAGCCGCACGGACAGGTCGTCCGAAGGGGCCGGATGATCGGCCGCGCTCGACTGCGGATCGAACTGCGAATCGATGAAGGCGAACGAGCCGCCAGGTTTCAGCCATCGCCGAACCACACCGAGGAAGGCATCCAGCCGTGCGCGCGGAACGTGACTCAACCAGAAGCCGGCAAAGACCACATCAACCTGGCGATCCGGCTCGGCCCAGGCATCCCGAACGTGAAGATGCGCCCGAAGGCCGTGCGCGACGAGCCGGTCGCGGGCGCGCTCGAGGGGCGCACTCGCGGCGTCATACAGGGAGAGCTCACCTCGCGAGGCCAGGAGCGGTGACCACCAGCCGGTCCCCGCAGCCAGCTCGACGATCTCGCCACGGATCGGGAGGGCGTCCAGCCAGCGGCCGGCCATGTCGAGCTCGACGTTCCAGGCGGCGTCGTGGATCGGGCCGCGCGCATATCGGCCCCGTCGCAGGTACCAGTCGTCGTATTCGGGCGCCCGCGCCTCGTAGTAGGCCAGCATCTCGCTGTCGCGCCCGGTCGGTACGGCCAGGGCCGCTCCCCGCTCGAGCAGTGCCTGGCGCAGCCGGAACCGCCGAAACCCGTCAGCGCCGGCCTTGCCGACACAGTCCGGGCACAGGTGCGCCCAACCCTCCAGGTCGTCGGGTCCCCGACAGGCATGCGCCGACCCACACCACAGGCAGTCGAAGGTCGCGCGAAATGGCACTCGGCCGGTCCTGGGTGGGTCAGACCTGGACCGGTGTCCACGACCCAAAGGGGGCGATGTCGACAAACGCAGCCGGGTCAAAGATCTCGGCCAGGAGCTCGATCCCGTCGATCACGCGCGGTCCGGGCCGGCTGAAATAGGCGGATCCATCGAGGGCGAAGATCCGCTCGCGAAGCACCGCCGCGAGCTCGGAGTAGCCGGCCGGCCGAGGCGTTCGGGCCCAGTCCGCCACGGTGTCGGCGAGATGGAAGCCACACGGCATCAGCAGGAGCATCTCGGGATCGACGTCGCAGATCGCCTGCCAGGTCGTTTGCGTCGAGGATTCCCCATCCGCCCCGAGCAGGTCCCACCCGCCGGCACGTCGAATCTGCTCGGGCACCCAGTGCCCGGCCGTGAATGGCGGGTCGAGCCATTCGAGCCCAACCACGCGATGCGGGCGCTGGCCGGCGTCGCGTCGGCGCTGGACCTTGGTCTCGACCGCATTCAGCCGCTTGCGCAGCGATTCGACCAGGTCGAGCGCTGCATCCTCGGCCTCCGCCATCGCCCCCATCGTGGTGACCGTGTTGAAGATGCCCTCGATCGAGGTGGGTTCGAGCGAGACAACCCGGATGTCTGCGTCGATCGCGCGGGCCACCTCGTTGACCTCCGTGTAGCTGACCGCGCAGACCCGGCACAACTCCTGGGTCACGATCAGGTCGGGTTCGGCGGCCGCGAGGGCCTCCTCATTCAGGGCGTACAGCGACGAGCCGCCGTGCATCGAAGCGCTGACCAGTCGGTGGATGTCGCGCGACCGCCGATCCGACAGGTCGTGGACACTGCGGGTCATGACCGGCTTGCCGACCGCCTCCGCCGGGTAGTCGCACTCGTGGGTGACGCCCACCAGCTCATCGCCAAGGCCGATCGCGCAGATGATTTCCGTGGCCGACGGTAGGAGCGAGACGATCCGCATGTTGGTGCCGGCTCCAGGTGCCGGCCCGCCCGTGGCCGGCTCGGTGATGAGAAATGCGCCGCGGTCAGGCCGGTTTGGCGGCGTCTACGGCCGCGCGGGCGGCCGCCTTGTCCGTGAACCAGGTGGCGTCGATCACGGTGAACTTGGCCCATTCCGGCGGGAGCGATTCCTCAGGGAAGATCGCGTTGACCGGGCACTCCGGCTCACACGCGCCGCAATCGATGCATTCGTTGGGATCGATGAACAGCTTGCGATCTGTGCCCTCGTCGAAATGGATGCAGTCGACCGGGCAGACGGAGACGCACGAGACGTCGAGCACGTCGATGCATGGCTCCGCGATCACATAGGTCATGCAGTTCCTCCTCGAGGCCTGAGGGGCCGCCGCGTCCTGGGCGACAACGGAGGAGAGGGTACCACCCGCGACGCTCAGGGCGCCCCAGACGCGGCGCCCGGATCGGCACGGGACGGAGCAGGGTCCGCGCGGCTCGTGAGCCAGCGAACTGGCACCTGCATGCCCCTGGCCCAATGTCCCGGGATGTGGCATCCGACGACCCACGCCACGGCGGCGCTCGCCGCATCCGACGGAACCGTCCAGGTCACGTCCACTCGCTCCCCCGACGCCGCCACGACACGCAGCCCAGCCGTGGCGGGCGCGACGGTCACGACCGGCGTCGGGCCGGGCGGCGCGCCAATCGTCGCCGCTTCTGCCAGTTCCCAGGCGTCCTGGACGGCGGCGTCGCCGATGACCGCCTCGTGGAGGAGCAGACCCCCATTAACGACGTGGAGCAGGATCGTCTCGCCGGGTACCAACTCCAGCGCTGCCGGCACGAAGCTGTAGTCGCGAGCGATCAGATTAACCTCGCGGGGTGCAAACAGGGTCCCGGGTACGACTGGGTGGGTCGCCTCGACCGTCCCGGATGCGCAGGCGACCACGGCGAAGACGACGGCGACCTGGAGGGCGATCACCGTCAAATTCTAAGCGCGACGGCCAGCAGGACCGCGGCGCGAAGACCGGGACGTGGCCGGGAATCGCTTGACATGACCGCTCGCGCGCCGCATCGTTCGCCGATCCGACTCAGGAGCTTCGGTTTCACGAGGGCATGCTTGGCACTCCAGCACGCAGCGGCCGCCACGCTTCAGCCGCCCGAGGCGTCGGGTCCCACCGGGACGGAGCGACCGCCCGCCGTTCGCCTCGAAGGTATCGAGAAGCGCTATGGGGATGTCGTCGCGGTCGCCGGCGTGGACCTCGACGTTGTCGATGGGGAGTTCTTCTCCATGCTCGGACCGTCAGGCTCCGGCAAGACGACCACGCTGCGGATGATCGCCGGCTTCGAGCTGCCGACCGCCGGTCGAGTCCTGCTCCACGGGACGGATGTGACCACGGTTCCGCCGTTCGATCGCGACGTCAATACGGTCTTCCAGGACTACGCTCTGTTCCCGCACATGACGGTCGGCGACAACGTCGGCTACGGCCTCGTGGTCCGCAAGGTCCCACGGGCCGAGCGTGAAGAGCGCGTCAAGGAAGCCCTGCGCATGGTGCGCCTGGAGGGGTACGACGCCCGCAAGCCCGCCCCGTTGTCCGGTGGCCAGCGCCAGCGCGTCGCGCTCGCCCGCGCCCTCGTGAACCGGCCGCGTGTCCTGCTCCTCGACGAACCCCTCGGCGCCCTCGACCTCAAGCTCCGCGAAGAGATGCAGATCGAGCTCAAGGCGATTCAGCAGCAGGTTGGCATCACCTTCATCTACGTCACCCATGACCAGGAAGAGGCGCTCACGATGAGCGACCGGCTGGCGGTGTTCAGGGACGGGCGGATCGAGCAGCTCGGGACACCGGCCGAAATCTACGAGCGACCTGCGACGCGCTTCGTGGCCGGGTTCGTCGGCACATCGAATCTGCTCAGCGGCACGGTCGCCCGCGAGGTCCTGGGGCGATCCGGCACGTTTACGATCCGGCCCGAAAAGATCCGCCTCGCTCCCGCGGACGCCGTCCCGGGTGATGACGAGACGGTCGCACCGGGGACCATCCGCGACGTCGTCTATCTTGGCCCGGACACCCGTTACATCGTGGAGCTGGCCGCCGGGGCGCGCCTCGTCGTGACGCAGCAGAATCTGGCGACGACCTCCACGGAGGCGCTCGCCCAACAGGGCAAGGCTGTCCGCCTGATCTGGAAGCGACAGCACGAGCTCCCCGTCGCGGACGGGGAGCAAGGCAAACAGGAGGAGTCACGCACATGATCCATCAGAGGCTCTTGGGAGTGGCCGCCTCGGCGGCGCTATTGATCTCCGCCTGTGGCGGCACGGGCGGCTCGCCCGGGCCGAGCATGGTTGCCAGCGTCGGTGACGGCGAGGGTGCCCTCGTCGTGCTGGCCTGGCCAAGCTACGTCGAGCAGGGCAAGACCAGCCCAGACGTCGACTGGATGACCGAATGGGAGAACTCAACCGGCTGCAAGGCGACGGTCGAGGTCTTCGGCACGTCCGACGAAGCGTTCGCCAAATGGACGGCCGACCCCAGCCGATACGATGTCATCTCGGCCTCGGGTGACGCGGGGCCGCGCCTCGTCCGGGGCGGCTTTGTCCAGCCGGTCAACACCGATCTCGTCTCGACCTACGTGGACATTTTCGCGGGCCTGAAGGACAAATCCTGGAACACCTTCGACGGCGTCCACTACGGCATCCCGCACGGGCGCGGCGCCAACCTGCTCATGTGGCGAACCGGAGACGTATCACCGGCCCCCACCAAATGGGCCCAGATGTTCGATCCCAGTGGGCCGTACGCGGGCAAGTACTCCGTGTACGACGCGCCGATCTACATCGCCGATGCTGCGGTCGTCCTGATGAAGTCGAACCCGGAGCTCAAGATCACCAACCCATACGCGCTCGACGACGCGCAGTTCGCGGCGGCTGTCGATCTGCTCAAGAAGCAGAAGCCAGCGGTGGGCGAATACTGGAGCGACTACGTCAAGCAGGTCACCTCCTTCACCAACGGCGACACGGTACTGGGCACCGGTTGGCAGACGATCGCCAACTACCTGAACAGCCTCGACGTCAAGGTCGAGACGATCAAGCCGGAGGAGGGCGCCACCGGCTGGTCGGACACCTGGATGATCAACTCCAAGTCGGAGCATCCGAACTGCGCCTACAAGTTCATCGACCACATCACCTCGGCGCCGGTCAACGCGCAGATCGCCGAGTACTTCGGCGAGGCGCCCGGCAACAGCAAGTCATGCGCCCTGACAGCCAACCCGAACCACTGCGTGGACTTCCATGCCGAGGACGAGGCCTGGTGGCAGGACGTCTACTACTGGGCCACGCCGGAGACGACCTGTCTCGACGGCCGAACGGACGTCAAGTGCAAGGGCTTCGACGACTGGATCAAGGCCTGGACCGAGGTCCGCAGCCAGTAGGTTCACGACCCAGCCAGGCCGGCGCCAGACAACACGGCCCGGGGCCCCTCGATCGGGGTCCCGGGCCGTCTTTGATGAGGTCAGGGTGACCACTGCGACATCGAACGCGCCCGACCAGCCCTCCCTCGCGCGCCGGAGCGCGTCCTGGCTGCACCGGCACGCCCGCGTCCGACTGGGCCTGCTGCTGGCAGCGCCGGGTGTCTGGCTGGTCATCGTCTACCTGGGATCGCTGCTCCTGTTCTTCAGCAACGCCTTTTGGCAACGGGACGAGTTCACCGGCCACATCATCCGTTCGTTCACGCTCGAGAGTTTCGCCGAGCTGGCCGATGCACCCTATCCGGAGATCACGCTCAGGACAGTCATGATGGCCGTTGCCGTCACCCTCACCTGCGCCCTGGTCGCTTTTCCCATCGCCTACTACATGGCGCGTGTCGCATCGCAGCGCGTGCGCGCCTTCCTGATCGTGGCGGTCGTGGTCCCACTGTGGGCGAGCTACGTCATCAAGGCCTACTCCTGGCGGCTCGTCCTTGCCGAGGAGGGGGTCCTCAACTGGATGCTGGAGCCGCTCGGCCTGCGCGGCCCCGGACAGGGGATCGTCGCCGTCTGGCTGGTGCTCAGCTACCTCTGGCTGCCCTACATGATCCTGCCGGTCTACGCCGGCCTGGAGCGGATCCCGAGTTCTTTCCTTGAGGCGTCCGCTGACCTCGGCGGACGCTCGCTGACGACATTCCGACGGGTGATCCTGCCGCTGGCCATGCCGGCGGTCATCGCCGGATCGATCTTCACCTTTTCCCTGACGCTCGGTGATTACATCGCCCCGACGCTGGTGTCGAACACCATCTTCATTGGGAACGCCATCTTCCTCAACGTCGGGGCGGCCGGCGACATCCCGTTTGCGGCGGCCTACTCGTTGGTGCCGCTGGTCATCATCGTCCTCTACCTGCTCGTTGCCCGGCGCCTCGGCGCCTTCGAGGCGCTCTGATGGTCTCCGGCCGACTGGCACGATCGCTCCTGCGCCTGGCGACCGGCATGACGCTGCTCTTCATCTATGCGCCCATCGCCCTCGTATTCGTGTATGCACTGAACGAATCGGCAAGCACGGTATGGCCGCCCGCCGGATTCTCCTTCAAGTGGATCCTCGAAGGGCTCCGCAATACGGCGCTCGTCCAGGCTTTCCTGACCTCGCTGATCGTAGCCTTCGGAGCGACCGTTATCGCACTCGTCCTCGGCACCCTTGCCTCGGTGGCCGTTTCCCGTTACCAATTCTTCGGCCGTGAGGCGATCTCGTTCGTGGTCATCTTCCCCATCGCTCTACCGGGCATCATCACGGGCATCGCCCTGGCGACATCGTTCGCCCAGCTCGACTTCCCCCTCGGCATCCTGTCGATCGTCGTGGGCCACGCCACGTTCTGCATCGTGATCGTCTACAACAACGCTCTGGCACGACTGCGGCGCACGGCAGGGTCACTCGAGGAGGCGTCCGCGGATCTCGGAGCCCACACCTGGCAGACGTTCCGCTACGTCACGTTCCCGGCGATGCGGTCGGCGCTCTTCGCCGGGGCCCTGCTGGCGTTCGCGCTCTCCTTCGACGAGGTCATCGTGACCATCTTCACGAACGGAGGCGTCAAAACGCTGCCGATCTGGATCTTCGAGAGCTACAGGGTCGCCAATCAAGTGCCCCTGGTCAGCGTGGCGGGCGCCGTGGCGATCCTGCTGTCGGTGATCCCCGTCTACATTGCGACGCGGCTCAGCAGTTCCGTGGCCGGCGCGCGAACCTGACGCTCGTCAGCGCAGCTCCTGACTTGCCGGCTAGCGCCCGCTGAAGCCGGCGGCGGCCCAGGGTCGAAGGATCGATCGGCGGCGCTGGGACGCATGGACCGATGGACGCAGGGCGGTGGCCTGCGCTGCGCGGGCCGCCATGGTAGCGTCGATTTCGCCAATTCGGTATGCCAGCTCAATACGGGCACTGAACGTACCTAGGGGCGCATTCCCCCCATCGCCTCGCTGTCGGGCCGTCGGGCACGCGTCTCGAGGGATACCTGTCGGCGGTGTTCTCGAGGCTGCAGCGTCCTACCTACGACGGATTTCCGCAGGAGAGCATCGTCCGCGGCATGGAGGACGGGCAGGACTTCATCACTGAGGAGCAGCGAACCGCGATC
>JANPDO010000005.1:0-13632 GCA_031431535.1 Chloroflexota bacterium | reverse complement strand
GCCGACCCGCCCGTCGCTGTGCGAGCCGAGGGGTCCGTCGTCTGGGACTCAACCGGGCGCGAGTACCTCGATGCCGCCGGCGGGGCGATCGTCGTCAACATCGGCCATGGCCGGCGTGAGGTCGCCGAGGTGATGGCGGCGCAGGCTGCGCGCCTGGCCTACGCCCATGGGAGTGTCTTCACCACGGAACCGCTCGAGGCGTACGTGGCGGCCGTCGGCCGCCACCTGCCGGTCGACGATCCGGCGATCTACCCCGTGTCGGGTGGCTCGGAGGCGATCGAAACGGCGCTCAAGCTGGCCCGCGCCTATCACCTGGCCCGGGGCGAGACGGAGCGCTGGATCGTCTACTCGCGCTGGGGGAGCTATCACGGGAACACCCTGGGCGCGCTGGACCTGTCCGGCCGCAAGTCGCTCCGCCGTCCATACGAGGGCTGGCTGGGGCGCTTCCGCCACGTCTCGGCCGCCTACCCATATCGAGCCGCGCTGGCCGGGGCCGACGCCCTCGGGTCCGCTGACGAACTGGCTGCCGAACTCGACCGAGCCTTTGAGGCCGCCGGTCCAGGGACGGTCGCCGCGTTCGTGGCCGAACCGATCGTGGGGGCAACCCTCGCCGCCGTGGTCCCGCCGGACGGCTACTGGCCCCTGATCGCCGAGGTGTGCCGGCGTCATGGCATCCTGCTCATCGCCGATGAGGTGATGACCGGCTTTGGGCGGACCGGCCGCTGGTTCGGACTCGATCACTGGGGAGTCCGCCCGGACATGCTGGTCGCGGCCAAGGGCGCCACGTCAGGGTACTGGCCGTTCGGGTTCGTGGCGGCGTCGGGGGAGGTGTTTGCCACGGTGACCGGGATGGCCGGAGCCCCCGGGTCCGGGTTCGGGTCCGGGTTCGTCCATGGATTCACCTATTCCCACGGGCCGGTAGCCGCGGCGGTCGCCGGCGAAGTGCTGCGCATCCTGGAGAAAGAATCGCTCGTCGCGGCGGCCGCGACAAAAGGCGAGCGCCTCATCGCCGGACTTCGCGCCAGGCTGGGCGACCACCCAATCGTCGGCGAGATCCGTGGGCGAGGCCTGCTCATCGGCCTGGAGCTCGTCGCGAGCCGGGACAGCCGCGATCCCTTCCCGAGAGCCGCGAGGGTGACGGAGGCGGTGGTCCGAGCCGCGCGAGATCGCGGGCTGCTCGTCTACTCCGGAACCGGCAACGCCAACGCGGTCGACGGCGACACGATCCTGCTGGGGCCGCCGTTCATCATCACGGACGCCGAGATCGAGCAGGTCATCGAGACCCTCGGCCAGGCGATCGAAGCGACCGCCGAGACCACCGTCACCGCGGCGCTCGCGTAGCGGACCGGACGGGTCGGTCGCGGGACCGGACGGGTCGGCCGCGGGACCGGACGGGTCGGCCGCCTACGTCGTGGGCTGGCCGGGCGCCGCTTTTCGCCCGGGCGTCATGATCCCACCCGTTCGCTCTCGATAGGCGTATGCCAGTACCGTGGGAATGACCGGCGCCCAGAGCAGATTGCCAATGAGGGTCGCCACCAGGTAGGCCGCCACGCCAACGGGGGCCGACGCGGCTGACAGGCCCACGGCGAACCCAGCGGCGATCGAGATGACCCCGACGCTGATCGCGTGGAGGACCAGGATGCCGGCGAGGGCCTGGCCGAGGCGCACCTGGATCCCCCGGCCCAGGTCGTTCCCGCGGGCGATCCCCGCACCAAGGCCGAGCGTCTCGGCCAGGATCGCGGGAAGGCTCATGGCCAAGCGGACGGCCAGGACAATGACGCCGATCGCGACGACCATGACCAGGATGCCCAGCAGGCTATCGATCAACACCATCCGCGGCGATCCGGGCGCACCGGCCCAGGCTCGAAGTTCGTCCGAACCTGCCGACAGCACCGCCACCAGCGACACGGCTGCCCACGCGATCCCGAGCGCGACGATCGATCGAACGAGGCCGGCGCGAGCGGCGACCACGCGGAACGCGCCCACCACCGACATCGGGCGACCCGTCGCAGCCGCCAGTGCCGCCGCCGTCACGGCCGCGCATCCGATCAAGCCCGCCGCGACGGCGAGGCCACCGGCGATGGCGGACACCGCCGTCATTTCGGTGGGCGGTCCGATCACGGCCTGGAGCCTGGTCTGGAGGTCGGACTGGAGCGCGCCCGAATCGGCTCCCTGGTAGGCCTCCGGGTTCGCGGCCACGCGGCCCCAGAAGTCCGCGATGACGCCGACGACGCGCTCCAGAACAAGGCCCGTGGCCAGCAGGCCCGGGAGTGCCAGGAGGTTTCGGATCACCTCCGGAATAGCCGCCACCCGCAGGTAGTGCCATGGGGAGGCTCGGTACACGCGGAACCCCCGCCGAATGAGCTGACGCGTGCCAAGTGGGTCGGCTTCGCTTGCCTCCGCCCAGGGCGAGTCCGCGGACGCCCCGTCGCGTGGCGTTGGTTGTTGCCAGCCGCTCACCGAGGACGGATGCCGCGACCCAGATCCCGGAGCACGAGGGCGGCACCCAGTGCCACCAGCAGGATCGGCACGACCAGGCCGCCCGACGCAGGGCTCGTGATGCTGACGCCACCAACCAGCGCGAGGAGGCCGCCGAACCACAGCTGCCAACCCGTTCCGCCGCCGGTCGCCAGTCGGACCGCCGCGATGAACAGGAAGGCGATCCCGAAGCTGAACGTACTGAGCCCGTTGGCCTGGACGCCAGCCGCATTCACGAGACCCGGCACGGCAAGCGCCGTAATGATCGCACCGGCGTACAGCGCGCCGGTCCCCCGATTGGCCGCCCACTTGATCAGGAACGCCAGCCCGATGGCCAGGACAAGCACCGACCCCAGCGCTTCGAGCTCCGGATAGAGCTGCTGGACCAGCAACAGCCCCCCAAACACGACCAGGAAGATGCCGATCCACGGCAGGCCCGGCCGCCGCCCACCATCGGGACCCCAGTCCCACTGGTAGATCCGGCCGCTGCCGGATCCTGGCGCGCCGTCGCCGCCCTTCGGACCTTGTCTTGTCAACGGATCATCTCGATCGTTCACGGGGCGCCTCCTGACGCAAGTATCGATGACCGGGGCGGTCCGGGCGCGCCGACCGATCAGGAGCCGTCAGGCCGATGGATCAGGGGCCCTTCGGCTGGGCAGGACGCCCACCGTCCCGTCATCGGGCGGCTGGTCGTCCTCCTCGACGTGGCTGAACCCCAGCCGATCGACCAGGCGACCCAGGATCCCGGGCGCCCACCAGTTCCAGCGACCCATCAGGCGCATCGTGGCCGGCACGAGCAGCACCCGGACGATGGTGGCGTCCACGAATACGGCGATCGCCATCCCGACCCCGATGCTCTTGATCGTGATGGTCTCTGCCAGGGCGAAGGCGCCGAACACCGTGATCATGATCAGCGCAGCGCCGGTGATCACACCGGCCGTGCGCGCCAGGCCCTCAGCCACCGACGCCCGGTTGTCGGCGGTGCGCCGGTACGCCTCCTGGATCCGCGACAGCAGCAGGACCTCGTAGTCCATCGAAAGCCCGAAGATCACGCTGAACATGATGATCGGGTTGCCAGCAATGGTGTAGCCGAGAGGCTCGAAGGCGAGGACGTCCGAGAGGTTGCCATCCTGGAAGACCCAGACCAGCGCGCCGAAACTGGCACTGATCGACAGCAGGGTCATGATCACGGCCTTCAGCGGCAGGATCAGCGAGCCGAACAGCAGGAACAGGATCGCGCCACTGGCGACCAGCGTCAGGCCGACGGCCCATGGAGCCCGCTCGCCCTGTGACACCAGGAAGTCGTTGGCGGTCGCGGCGCTGCCGCCCACCAGCGTCGTGATTCCATCACCGGGCTCCAGGGCGCGTATGATCGGGATCAGGTCCGTTGCGGCCGGTCGTGCCGGCGAAATCGGACTGATCGCGTCGAGTCGAACGGTCGACCCCCGCACGTATCGGTCGAGCAGGGCCGCGAGGCCCGCAGGGCGCTGCCCGTCGGGCAGGGCGTACAAGGCGGCTACCTCCTCGGGCGTGAGGAGGTCGCCGGTCGCGGGGTTGGTGATGGTGAAGGGACCATCCACGCGATCAATGCCGTCGATCTCGAGAAGCTGGGTTGAGTAGTCGTTGAGTGCCCGGATTGCCGTCAGGTCTGTCGGCGACCCGGCAATGCTGGCCAGGATCACGATCGGCGTCGTCTCGCCGGGGGCGAACTCAGTCTGGAGCGCAACGTAGGCGTCGCGGCTCTCGACGCCGGCCGGGTAGATCTCGGCACCCGGTACGCCCTGCTCCATGTGCAGGACCGGGCTGCCGGCGATCAGCAGGACGGCCAGGGTCGGGAGGAGGACCGTGATGGGGCGGCGCATGACGCCGTGCGCCAATCGCTCCCAGCGCGACGCCCGCGCCGTCGTCGGAACGTCGGAGACGGTCCGGAACCGACGGTTGAGCCCGCCGAGCGACAGCGCATTGACCCGCGGCCCCAGCATCCCAAGCACGGCCGGCAGGAACGTCAACGCGTAAACGACCGAGCAGAGCGCGACGAGGGCTCCGGCGATGCCGATGGAGCGGAGGGCCGGCGCCTCGAACAGGAGCAGGCCCGACAGTCCGATCGCGACGGCGACGCCACTGAACGCGACGGCCTTGCCTGCCGTGGCGACCGCCCGCTCCACGGCTTCGCCGACAGTGCGGCCTCGGCGAAGTTCCTCCCGGTAGCGACTCACGATGAACAGCGAGTAGTCGATCGCGAGGGCAAGGCCGAGCATGGTGGCAATGTTGAGGACGAAGATGCTCATCTCGATCTGCTGTGCGACCAGGTAGATGAGGGCCAGGCTGCTCGGGATCGCAAGGCCGGCCACGAAGAGCGGCATCCCGGCGGCCACCACTGAGGCGAACACCAGGATCAGCACGAGGGCGGCGATCGGCAGCGAGACCACCTCGGCCTTCTGCAGGTCCTCCTCGGACTGGACCGCCGAATCCTTGGTGATCGGGCCATAGCCGGTCAGCTGATAGGAATAGCCGGGGGGCGGCACGATCGCGGCGCGAAGGTCATCCACGATCGCAACCGACTCCTCCTCGGTCAGGTCCAGCTGGATCGCGACATACGCGGCGTCGCCAGCCCGGCTGATAAAGCGGTCGGCGCCCGTATCCGCAAAGCCCACGACGCCTGTTACCCGGTGATCGTCCGCAAGCCCCGCCACAGACGTCGCAATCGCGCCCTGGAATTCGGGCGTCGTGGCATCCACGCCGGGCTCATCCGCCCGAAACAGGGCGATGACGGAGCTCTTGCCAGCCCCGAACTCGCGATCGAGCTGGGCGGCCACGTCCGCTGACTCGGAGGTGGCATCCAGCCAGCCGCCGGCGCTCAACACGGACGAGGTCTGCGCGGCCAACGATAAGGCGGCCACGGCCACGACCACCATGACCGCGGCCACCGGCCGCCGGAACCGATAGACGAACGCTCCCCAGCGACTGAACATGCCGTGAACGATATAGGGAACCGGCCGATCCAGCAGTCACTCGTCCCAGACCCGCGAGGGCCACTCCAACCGAGCCCGGACGGGGTAGCATCCGGGCGGATGGCTCACGTCCAGACGGTTCTCGGACCCATTGAACCTGCCGCGCTCGGGTTCACGCTGCCGCACGAGCACACTCAGATCACGCTGTGGCACATCGGGGGGCGCTGGGACTACTGGCAGCTGACCCGTGACGAGCCGACGATTGTTGGGGAGCTCGACCGCTTCAAGCGTGCAGGCGGGAGCGGGCTGGTGGACCTGACGCTCGACGGCGTCGGTCGCGATCCGCTCTGGCTCCAGGATCTTGCCGAGACGAGCGGGCTCCACCTCGTGATGGGCTGCGGCTGGTACCGAGGTGCCCACTATCCCGCGGAGGCGCTGATCGATCGTCGGGCGGTAGACGACCTGGCCGACGAACTCGTCGCCGAAGTCGAAGGCGGGGTGGGGGATACCGGCGTCCGGCCGGGGATCATCGGCGAGATCGGGACGGACAAGCCGTGGGTTTCACCGGCCGAGGAACGCGTGCACCGGGCCGCAGCCCGCGCCTCCCGCCGGACGGGCCTGGCGATCACGACCCACGCCGTGATGTCCGCTGTGGGCCTCGCCCAACTCCGGATCTTCGAGGATGAAGGAGCCGATCTTTCCCGGGTGGTCATCGGCCACGCGGACTCGTATCCCGTGCTGGACCATTACCTGGAGATCGTCCGGCGCGGCGCCAGCCTCGAATTCGACTTCCTCGGGATGGCCTTCACGCCGCTCGAACAGCACGGCCTGGGCCGCATCGTCGAGTTGTTGTCCGAGCTGCTGCGGCGCGGCCACGCTGACCGAATCCTGCTCAGTCAGGACGTCTGCCACGACTCGCAGCTCCCCCGTTACGGCGGCCGCGGGTATACCTATCTCGCGGAGACGTTCCTGCCTCGCCTCCGAGCCGCCGGCGTCTCTGCCGCGGAGATCGAGACGATGACCGTTCTCAATCCACGCCGGATCCTGTCCATCGGCTGAGTGTCAGGCCCTACGCTTCCAGCGTCGCGACCACGCTGAGCGCCACATTGCCCTTGAGCGCCTGGCTGATCGGGCAGCCGTCACGTGCCCCTTCCGCAGCCGTGATGAAATCGCCGGCCGAGATGCCGGGGACCACGCCGTGCACGGTCAGGGCGCTCGACACAACCCGCCAGCCCGCCTCGATCTTGTCGAACGTGACCTCGGCGGAGACGTCGAGCCGATCCGGCGGGGTGCCGGCGCGCCCGAGGGCACCAGACAGCGCCATCGAGTAGCACGCGGCGTGTGCGGCAGCCACTAATTCTTCCGGGCTGGTCATGCCCTCGGGGGTTTCGGTCCGGGCCGACCAGGACACCGCGAGATCGGTGAAGGTCCCCGAGGACCGGGCGCTGACGGTGCCGGAACCGGTGGTGAGTGGGCCAGACCAGGTGGCCTCGGCGCGTCGAACGGCAGTCAATTAGGGCGCTCCTTCCTGATTCGCTCGGCCAGCATAGTCTCACAGGCGGCGCGCTCGACCTTCCGGATCGGATAAGGGTGGAACGCTGGACTTCAGGGTCGAGGACCCGTGACCAACGCACCAGTCGACGGGGACGCATGGCCCATATAGGCGAAGCCAGATCGTACCGATGCTACCAGCGTGCCCGCTGCCGCCCGACGCCTTGGCGTAATCCTGTCCGGCTGCCTGATCGCCGCTGCGGTAGCCGGACCCGTGGCTGCGGCATTGCCCGCCTTCGATTCCTCGAGCCTGATCCAGGTCGAGGTTCATCCTGGCTCGTTGGTCAATGCCGAGCGCGCCAGGCATGGCCTCGTGGCGCTCGAGTTCGATCCAGACATCATGGCGATCGCCAGGCAGCGCGCCGAGACGATGGCGACCACGGACCTGCTCTCCCACACCAATCCGGACGGCAGCCGCGTCTTCGATGCCATCGTCGAGGCGGGCATCCCATGGTTCGGGGCCAGCGAGGTGATCGGCTGGAACAGCTACCAATCGGTGACCGACTCGACCGCCCAGGTCGTAGCTGCCTGGCTCGAGTCACCCGGACATGGCGCCGTGCTGCTTTCGGCCGACTTCAACTACGTCGGATTCGGGGTCGCCGTGTCGCCGACGACCGGGTACCGCTACTACGCCGGGGTCTTGCTCAAACGGACCGATCGTACGGGCGCCTGGGTGAAAGGCGGCATGACGTCGGTTGTGCCGTTCGACGTCACGCGATCGCGAGTCACGGTTCGCTGGACCGGCGGCGACCCGGTGCTCCAGGTCCTCACCGCCGGCGTGCAGGACTATGAGGTCCAGCGACGGGTGGTCGGGGGTGCGTGGCGAGCCTTGGGGCTTCGGACCGGGACGAGCCTGACCGAAACGCTTCCGCGCGCCCGAACCTACGAGTACCGGATCCGTGCCCGGGACAAGGCCGGGAACATTGGCGCCTGGACCCTGGTCACCGTCACGGTCTGATGCGGGTCACGGTCTGAGCAGCCCGCCGCGCCCCAGCCGCTCGCGAATCGCCGCGCTGAGGGACCGCTGAGCGGCGGCTCTCGGTAGGGTGATGCGGCGGCCGCCGGTGAACCGCGCGTGTGCCTCGAGCGCGGTCACCAGCGCGCCAACGAACCCATCGGTCGCAAGCGGATCGAAGCCGTCCTCCCACCACGTGCCCAGCACTCCGAGAACGCCGGTTCGTCGATCGATCCGCGGCTCAATCCGGCCCACGAGGCGGTCACCGAAGAGTATCGGCAGGACGTAGTAGCCCCAGCGTCGCTTGGCGGCCGGGACGTAGACCTCCCAGACGTAGTCAAAGCCATACAGCGACCGCAGGAACTCCCGATCCCAGGCGAACGGGTCGAGCGGGGCGAGGAACGCGATGGCCGGATCCTGGGTTGCTCGGGCTCCACCGGCTGCGCCGGCAAGAATGTCCAGCTCGTCGGCGAGGACGAACCGGTCGCCCCGAACGCCATCGATCGTCACAGGGATCAGCGTCCCCGCTTCGACCAGCTCGGCCAGCAGTTCCCCGCGAGTCGGGGCGTCGGCCCGGTCCACGGATCGCGCGGCCGGCGCCGTTCCATACCACAGCTCGGCACTCCCAGAGCGCCCGAGGAGCCCGTGCGCGCGATACCGCGACAGCAGTTTGTGACGACGCTGCTCTCGTTCCGGTGGCCGGCTCGCCAGGAGTTCAGCAGGGAAGAGCCGCTCCACGAGATCGTAGACGCGCCGGTTTCCCTCGCGACGCGCGAGTCCCAGGATCCCGGCCTCGCCGAGCGCCTCCAGGATCGCCCGGACCTGGTTCGTCGGCCGCCAGTACCAGTCGATCGCGGCCCGCGGCTCGACGTCCGTTGATGACAGCGGGCCATCGCGCCGGATCCGGTCCAGCAGCTCGTCGACCAGGGCGGCATGCTCGCGAAAGGCGGCCGGACCGTGCTCGGCCGCGTTCAGGTCCCACGTGACCCGGTACCACGGCAGCTCCGCGGTCGGCAGGAGCGACAGGCCCTTGTTGTAGGCCTCGAATAGGCGGCGATCCTCGTAGAGGAGCGAGTCCGTCCAGCCTCGCTGGTAGCCGGCGATCCTGGCGGCCAGGACCAGGTCGTGGTTGCGTCCCGTCACGTCGAGAGGATCGAACTGGAGCGACCCGAGCCGTTCCACCACGCGCATGACCGAAGCCGGCTCCGCCGGCAGCGAGCGTGGCGGCAGGAGCAGGTGTCGAGTGGCCATGAACCACCGAGCCGTGGCTCGATCGAGCTGCTGGGGGGACGTCATCAACCCGATGGTACGGGAGCCGCCGGGCCGTCCGGTTCGGCTGCGGGTCGTAGACTCGTCCGATGTCCGACGACGGCCAGGCGGATCTCGAGTCGAAGCCACTCGCGGAGAGGTACGGTTCGCGCATTTCCGCCGGTCGTATCCTGCGCAACCGAGGCCTGCGTCGTCTGCTCTTGGCGTTCCTGGCGTTCAGTACGGCCGAGTACGCCACCTGGGTCGCGATCCTTCTGTTCGCCTACGAGCGCACGGGTCCAGGATCCGTTGGCGTCGTGGCCGTCCTGATGCTGGTTCCGGCTGCCCTGGTAGCTCCGGCGGCCGCCGTCTTCGGTGATCGTCGCGACCGGCGTCTTGCCCTGATCGGCGGCTACCTCGCCTATGGGATCGGCTTGGCCGCAACGGCGGCGATGATGGAGTCAGAAGCTCCAATTCTGGTGGTCTACCTCGTCGCGGGAATTGGGAGTGCCGCCCTGGTGGTGGTCCGGCCGACCCAGTCGGCATTGATGCCAGCGCTCTCCCAGACGCCCGACGACCTCACGTCGGCCAATGGCGCCGCGGGCGTCGTCGAAGGGGCGGGGATGCTGCTCGGTCCACTGCTGGCCGCGGCAGTCGTGTCGCTAGCCGGCCCATCTGCCGTCATGGCTGTCGGCGCCGCCGCCGCGTTGATCGGAGCGCTGCTGTGCGTCGGGCTCCGGCCCCCGACGTCGGTCGCCGCGCCATCAACGGACCAACCGGTTCCGGACGTTCATCGAGCAAACCGGGCCGGCGCCCGTGTCCGTGTGCCGAGTGCCGTTCTGGTCGGGCTTCGCGCCGTGTTGACGGATCCGGATGCCCGCCTGGTCATCGGGCTCATGTCGGCGAGAATGATGATGGTGGGCGCCGCCGATGTGCTGTTCGTGCTGATGGCACTCGATCTCCTGGGAATGGGGGAGCCGGGAGCCGGCATTCTGAGCGCCGCGCTGGGCGCTGGGACGATCGCCGGTGGCGCGATCAGCGTCCTCCTCGTAGGGAGCGGGCGATTGTCCTCCGTCGCCGCGGCCGGAGCATGCCTCTTTGGCCTCGCGCTCGGGTTCTCGGCGTGGTTGGCATCGCCGCTGGTGGCGTTCGCCATGTTCGTTGTCGGCGGCTCCGGCCTCGCGATCGTTGACGTGGCAGGGCGAACCATTCTCCAGCGTTCCGTCCGTGACGAGGTGCTGAACCGGGTATTCGGCGTCCAGGAAGGACTGGCCATGGCGGCGCTGGCGGTCGGGTCGGTGCTCGTTCCGGTGTTTGTCAACCTGGTCGGTCTGACGGGCTCGATTCTGATCACCGCCGCGCTGCTGCCTCTGATCGTGGTGCTTGCCTGGTCGCGCCTGGTTGATCTCGAGGGTCGAACGCCCGCTCCGACGCAGGCGATCGCGCTGCTGCGCCGGACGACCTTGTTTGGTCCGCTTCCCGCACCTGAACTCGAGGCGATCGCCCGGCGGGCCACCTGGGCCACGGTGCCGGCCGGCGTCGCCGTGATCCGCGAGGGAGAGGGCGGTGACCGTTTCTACATTCTTGCGAGCGGGGTCGTCCGGGTTGAGCGTGAGGGCCGCCACTTGCGCGATCTGGTCGCTGGCGACGGATTTGGCGAGATTGCCCTGCTGCGTGACGTGCCACGAACGGCCACCGTCACCGCGACCGCCGAGTCCGTCCTGCTGACCATTGATCGCGCCACGTTCCTCACCGCGATCACCGGCAACCCGCAGGTCGCAGCACGTGCGGACGCCGTGGTCGCGGGCGCCGCCATGTAGTCAAAGCGACTCCGGGGCCGTGCCCGGCCGCAGGCTCAGCGCTCGCCGCGGACGATTGGCACGCTCCAGCCGATCAGGTCGCAGCCGAGGTAATGGGGCGCATCCTCGCCCGGCGAACAACTCGGGCAGCCCCAGCGTGTGATTCCGCCTTCGTCGGGCACAAAGGCGATATCGCACGTATCCTCGGCCGGGTCGCAGTGCCGCCCATGGCACCCGCAGGCACAAAGGGCCCAATGCTCACACGTGCAACGTGCCAGGGGTGAGGGCGAGCGGATCACGCTCGCGGGGAACTGCGTCGACACGATCATGTCGGACTCCTCACCAGCGGCCAGGGTCGCAAACGTCGCGCTCAAGGGTGGCGCATTCCATTGTGCGCGCCTCGTCAACCCGGACGGGTGGCTCGCCCGGCCGCTTCGGCAACCCGGTTGGGCGGCTGAGCTGCGAGGGTCCGGCGCCCGCCCTGCTATGGTGGGCGTGTGGCCAGACGACATGTGCGCTTCGCGCTGCTCGACGTGACCTTTGCCGGTGGGGCCCTGCCCTCCGCGACGATCGACTGCTGGGAGGATGCCGCTGGCCATTCGCAGTGGAGTGCACGCGTGGTGACGCGGTCCGGCCCAGCCCTCGACGAGGGCGAGTTGACCGGGCGGACGGCCGACGGCCGAGCGATCCGGGGTCACGTCCTGGTCGCCGGACGCCAGGTCGGGGCCGGCGGCCGCCGCGAGACGCTCGTCGAATTCCACGGTTCGGGCGACCTGCACGGTCTGGCGGAACAGCCGGCCTGAGCGGTCCGTGCCCTTCGGCCGGGCGAGCCGCGAGCGACCCTGGCGGAAGGATCCAGGCCCGGTACTGGAGATCGTTGACGGTTTCGCCCCTAATCCCGATAATCTGACTCGGAATTAGATTGCGCCAGGCAGACAGCCTGGAATGGCCTCGAACCCACGACCGGAGACCCGATGACCGCCACCCGCGAGATCGTCACCGACAAGCGCGACCAGTTCGCCTTCCACGACGACATCGCGTACCTGCGCGAAACCAAGCGCGGCCTGACCCGCGAGACGGTCGAGGAGATCAGCGGCTTCAAGGAAGAGCCGGACTGGATGCTCCAGTACCGCTTGCGCGCCTATGAGCATTTCCTCAAGCGCCCCATCCCGACCTGGACCGACGGCCTCGACAAGATCGACTTCGACAAGATCGTCTATTACCGCAAGCCATCCGAACGCGAAGAGAAGTCGTGGGATGACGTCCCCGAGCAGATCAAGGCCACCTTCGAGCGGCTCGGCATCCCGGAGGCGGAGCGCAAGTTCCTGGCGGGCGTCGGCGCGCAGTACGACAGCGAGGTCGTCTACCACTCGGTCAAAGAGGAGCTGACCAAGCTCGGCGTGGTGTTCATGGGCACGGACCAGGCGCTCAAGGAGCACCCGGACATCTTCCGCAAGTACTTCGGCACGGTTGTCCCGGCGGAGGACAACAAGTTCTCGGCCCTCAACGCGGCGGTCTGGTCGGGCGGCTCGTTTGTCTTCGTGCCAAAGGGCGTGGAGGTTCCGCTACCGCTCCAGGCCTACTTCCGGATCAACGGCGAGAACACCGGCCAGTTCGAGCGGACCCTGATCGTGGTCGAGGAGGGCGCCAAGGTCCACTATATCGAGGGTTGCACAGCCCCCATCTACGCCACCGAATCGCTCCACGTGGCCGTCGTTGAGGTCGTCGCACTGCCCAAGTCCAAGGTGCGCTACACGACCATCCAGAACTGGTCGAACGACGTCTACAACCTCGTGACCAAGCGGGCGCACGCCCACGAGAACTCGACCGTCGAGTGGATCGACGCCAACACCGGCTCGCGCAAGACGGTCAAGTTCCCGGCCATCTACCTGCGCGGCGAGGGCGCCACGGCCGACATCATCAGCGTCGCCGTCGCCGGCAAGGGCCAGCACCAGGACACCGGCGCCAAGGCCGTCCACCTGGCGCCCAACACGCGATCGCGCATCGTGTCCAAGTCCGTCTCCAAGGACGGCGGTCGGGCGACGTATCGCGGCCAGCTGAAGGTTTCGCCGGGCGCCACCAACGTCGTGGCGAGCGTCCGCTGCGATGCCCTGATGCTTGACGACATCAGCCGCAGCGACACCTACCCGTACATCGACATCCAGGAAGACGACACCTCCATGACCCACGAGGCCTCGGTGGGCAAGGTGAGTGCCGAGCAGATCTTCTACCTGATGAGCCGCGGCTTGACGGAGAACGAGGCGACCAACCTGATCGTCCAGGGCTTCCTGGAGGTCTTCACCAAGGAATTGCCGATGGAATACGCCATCGAATTCAACCGTCTGGTGAAGCTCGAGATGGAGGGGTCGCTCGGATGACGGTCGCGTCCCCGAGACCTCGCCCGGTTCGCCGGGCTCCAACCGATCTGCCATTTGCCTTCGTCGACCGAGCCCTGGCCGAGGCGCTCGCCACTGAACGCTCCGAGCCCGATTGGCTGCGCGCCGAGCGACTCGCCGCACTCGACGCCTTCGAGGCGCTGCCGATCGAGCCTAACCACCTCTACACCACCTACCTGGACCTGCGCAACGCGGACCTAATGACGACTCGCCCTTATGCGACGACCGCGAGCGCACCCAGCGCGAGCGCCACG
>JANPDO010000004.1:0-5338 GCA_031431535.1 Chloroflexota bacterium | reverse complement strand
TCCGGGCTGAAGTAGTGGACGGAACCGAGCGTGGTCCCTGGCAGCGTCACCTGGGCCTCCGCGACCGCACGGGCGATCCCGAAGTCGACCACCTTGACCCGCCCGTCGCGCCCGATCAGCACGTTGCCCGGCTTCACGTCGCGATGGACAATTCCGCTGGAATGCGCCGCGCCCAACGCCCGCGCGACCGCGACCGCGATCCGCGCGGCCTGCCGAGGAGGCAGCGCGGCGCTGCGCGCCAGGATGGTTGCCAGGTCCTCACCATCGATCAGCTCCATCACGATGAACGGCCCTGACGGGTCCTCGCCGTAGTCGTACACGGTGACAACATTCGGGTGACTGAGCGCGGCGGCCGCCTGGGCCTCGTGGCGGAACCGTGAGGAAAAATCGGGATCGCGCAGGTATTCGGAGCGGAGCAGCTTGAGGGCCACGTCACGCCCCAGCCCGCTATCGGTGGCCCGATAGATCGTGGCCATGCCGCCCTGACCGAGCAGTTCGATCAGCCGGTATCGCCCGCCAAGGATCTGGCCGATGTCGGCCACGTCGTCTGCCGCGGCCTCAGAGCCGGAGCGCCTGGAGGTACGTTCGGAATTCCGGGCCGAGGTCCGCGCGACCCAGCGCCAGCTCCACCGACGCCTGCAGCCAGCCCATCGTGGTGCCAGCGTCGTAACGGATGCCCTCGAATGCGTACCCGAACACCTGCTGCTCCTCCATGAGGGCGGCAATCGCGTCCGTCAGCTGGATCTCTCCCCCGGCCCCGCGCTTGGTCTGCTCGAGCTTGTCGAAGATCTTCGGGGTCAGGATGTACCGGCCGATGATCGCGAGATTGGACGGCGCGTCCCCGGCGGGCTTCTCCACCAGGCGGGTGATCCGGTGCAGCCGGCCGTGGTCCAGCGGATCGGTCGAAGGCTCCGAGGCAATCACGCCGTACCGGTGGGTCTCCTCCGGTGGCACCTCCATCACCGCGACGACCGAGCCGTGGTGCTGGTGATAGGCATGGATCAACTGGCCGATGCAAGGCCGGTCGGCGATCACCACGTCATCGGGCAGGATCACGGCGAATGGCTCGTGGCCGATCAGATCCTTGGCCATCAGCACCGCGTGGCCGAGGCCCAGCTGTTCCTTCTGCCGAACGTAGGCCACCTGGGCGAGATCGCTGATCGCGCGGACCTGGCGCAGCATTTCGATGTCGCCCTTCTCCTCGAGCAGGTGCTCGAGCTCGTAGGAGTGGTCGAAATGGTCCTCGATCGCCCGCTTCTGGCTCGAGGTGACGATGATGACCTGCTCGATCCCCGCGGCGACGGCTTCCTCGACCGCGTACTGGATGATCGGCTTGTCGACCAGCGGCAGCATCTCCTTGGGCTGTGCCTTGGTCGCGGGGAGGAACCTGGTTCCCCAGCCAGCGGCCGGAAAGACGGCCTTGCGAACGCGCATTGAACCTCGGGATCGGCGGGTTGAGCGGTGCGAAGTATACCCGTGGCGCGTTTCCGGCCGAGTCAGGCTCCTCGCACCGAGCGAGCGAACTGGCGGACGGCCTCGGTGAACGCGGCGGGGCGATCGAGGTTCGAGAGGTGTAGCGCACCGGCGAGGCGGACTCGACGGGCGTCGCGGGCGACCGCGGCAAAGGTGCCCGAGGACCACCGGAACGGCAGGTCCCACTCGCCGTTGATGATGAGTGTGGATCCAGGGTAGGCGGCCAGACGGGGTGCGAAACGCTGCCCGACGATGGTCCGCAGTGCCGCCGCACCGCCCCTGGACCAGAACCCGCCGGCGATGATCGGGTCGGCGATCGCCACGGGGTAACGGGTCCTGAAGAACCAGGCGTTGACGCGGTTGAGCGGAGGCGCATCGAACCACTCCAGGGCAGACGCGAGCGCCCTGAACGCCACGGCCCGGATGCCCACCGGTTCCGCGGTCGCGCCCGCCAGGACCAGGCCACGCACCAACTCGGGCTCGCGGGCGGCAAGGACCATCGCGACGTACCCGCCGAGGGAGAGCCCAACGATGACGGCCGGAGCGACGCGTCCGCTGCGACTGCTGTGTCCACCCTGTCGAATGGCGGCCGCGACGCCGTCCGCGGCATCCTCGAGCGTAAAGGCCTCGCCGACCCGGGTGCCATGTCCGGGCAGATCCAGCGTGATCACCCGGAATTCGGTCTTGAGGGCCTCCACCTGGGCGGACCAGAACGCGCGAGTCAGCCGGGTGCCGTGGATGAAGACGATGGCCGGGGCGGCATCCGGGCCCACCGCGGTCCACGAGTCGTCGATCGAACTGCCGGCGTCCCGCGTCACGGCGGCCCGGGTCATCACGCTTCCTGCGAGCCATTTCGGGGCATCGACGGCGGAACGGCGCCCGACGAAGCCAGGTCGGCGCCCGGCGCGGCCAAGTCGCCGTCGGCCGGGTCGCCTTCGATAGCCGGCGCCGCCACCACCCGCTCGTCCGGCCGCGAGCTGCGCTGCAGGATCAGGGCCGCGCCCAGGATCGCCAACCCGCCGAGGAGCTGGATCGGCGCAAGGCCCTCGCCAAGCAGCCAGGCGGCCAGCACGACACCGACGACCGGCTCGAACAGCATCACGATCCCCGCTCCCGTGCCGCCCAACAGGCGGATGCCCTTGAGGAACAGGATCGAGGGGATCGCCGCCCCGCACAGCCCGGTGAACAGCAGCAGGGGCAGGAGCGAGGGCACTTCGAGAGGCAGCGCGACGGTTGCCAGCGCCCCGGTCGCGATGGCGAGGACGGTGCTGCAGATGACGGTCACGCCAAGCACGAACCCGATAGCCTGATCGGCGGGCACAACCTGATAGCCGCGTCGGCTCAGAATCACGAAGACGGCCTGGCTGGTCGCCGCCCCGAACGCCAGCGCGATCCCGACAAGGTCGAACCGGATGCCCGCTTCGGGGTCGAGTTGCGAGGCGACGACCGCGGTCATGCCCACCACGGCCAGCGCGAGGGCCGCCGCGCGTGCGCGGTCGAGCACCTCGCGCCCGAGCAGGGCGCTGCCCACAGCGACCAGCACCGGATAGGTATAGAAGCCGAGTAGGGCAAGCGCCACGGTGATGCGGTCGAAGGCCATGAACATGCCGAGGTTGAGGGTGAAGCCCATGACCGCGGCAACGGCAAGACTGAGGCGCGCCCCGGTGTCGAGGTCCCGGAGCCTCGTCAGCCGCCTGCCGCCGCGCCTGATCCGCCAGGCAACAAATGCGGCGGTCGCGAGAAAGCCGCCCGCGCCGCGCCAGGCCACAAAGGCGAGCGGCTCCATCCCTGCGTCGTAGGCGAACCGCGCCAGCGGCCCCAGCATCCCGAACAGGGACGCGGCCACGAACACGATGGCGACACCGGCCACGGGCGATCGATACAAACCTGGCATCGCCGGTCATGGTAGGGCGGCGAGCCGCGGCCCGGGTACGAGGCCGCATCGCCGCCGAGCCCTCCAGAGGCGCGGAGCGCCAGCCGCACGCCCATGGCCGCCGCACGCCGGGCCCCCGCACGCCCCGCGCCGCCGCCACTCCCGGCCTCGCACCGCCCCCGGACCTTCAGGACGCGTTGGCCCGCTCGATCCCTCCCCGCTCGCGGCGAGCGGTGCCCATGCGGACGGAGGTGAACGGGATCCTGATCTCGCGGAAGACCTCGACCGAGACCAGAAACCCGGCGAACAGGAAGACGACGCCGAGGAACTTGCCGAGCTGGAACCACTCCGTCATTCCGAACCGGTTCAGCGTGTCCCCGACCGTGGCCACCACGGCTCCCGCGGCGATCAGGATCGTCGCCGGCACGCGGCTATGGATCCGCCCGCTGACAAGGGCGCGCACCGCTCCCGGCAGCGACGCGACCAGGTTCACGGTGATGGCCACCGGGGCGATCAGCAGGTTGAACAGGAACTCGTCGCCCGGTTGGTCGGGATCCAGCGAGTAGGCGAGCACTCGCCGCTTTGGCATGAAGACATAGGTCGAGAAGATCGCGCCAAGGAAGAGCGAGAGCGCACCCGTGATGTTGAGGAACGGCGTGAGCAGCCGGAGCTCGGGCGGGAATAGCGTGGCGACCGGAGCGCCCGTCGCCGGATCGATCGCGTATCCAGGAGCTGCGAGCGTGGTGGTGGCCATCAACACGACGCTCAGCAGCGTCGCGCCCACCACCGCTCCCGCGGCCAGCAGCGGCCATCGATCGTTTGTGAAGTACGTTTCAACCGCAACCGCGAGCGCCAGCAGGCCCGCCGCGATGAAGTAGAGCAACGGCAGCGCCCCGACACCCGCGTACTCTGGTTTGTTGCGCAGCAGCAGCGTGAACAGACCGGCGAGGAACAGGCACAGCGCGAAGCCATAGCCAAAGCGCGTCCGACCGAGCAGGAACGCGGTTCCGAGACCCAGCCAGCCAGCCGTCCAGACGGCCCCCGTGAGGTACCAGGTGCGGTAGAGCGCCTCGTTCCAGCCGGCGATGGCGGCGATAGCCTCGGAACCGGCGCCCACGCCGTAGAACACCATCCCGACCGTCCAGATCAGCTGGAACCCGCCGCGCCGCTCACGCCACTGGTCGAACAAGGCGAGCGCGAAGAGCAGGGCCAGGATCGACGTGACGGCCGGCAGCACGACCCGAGGGTCCACGCTATTCCGCCGCCCGCTGATAGGTCTCGATCAAGCGGATCAGGAGGCGATCGAGCAGCCCTGACGCGTCGCCGTAGAGCCGCGCCAGCCGAGTAGCATCGAGCGCCCTGCGGCGACCCAGGCCGCCAAGCTCGGCCATGAACGGCCGGCGCGCTGCCACAAATAGCCCGACTGCTTCGGTCAGGCTCGTTCCGGAGGCCTTCATCCGGCGGGCCAGGTCATCGACAATGGTTGTCGCCTGCGCCTCGGCGCTCGCCCGCCCCGCGTGGTCCGTCGGACCGGCGTCAAGGTGCGCTACGAGGGCATCGATCAGCCGGCGCCCGTCCACACGATAGCGCTCCAACTCGGCGGAATCATCCGTCCTGACGCCGTGCTGGGCTGCAGCGGCCGCGTAGCTCCGCCGATACGCCCTCGTCAGTCGGTCCGCGCCGGCGCCGAGACTGGCCAGGGGCCGACCACCGGTCGCGCGGCTCGTGGCCAGCCGCTGGATCGTGCGTCGATCGAAGCGGCGGTGGCGGCCGGGAGTCGCGTACACCTCCACTCGCCCCTCGTCTGCCCAGCGTCGCAGCGTATCCGGATCTACGCCGAGCAACCGGCTTGCCGGCCCCAGCGAAAGCCAGCGATCAGCCGAACCACTGGGAGCCGGTGTGAACTGACGAGCGGCGGGGTCGACCAACGTCTGCCTCGTGGGAAGGAGCCGACGGGTCGGGCGAGCGTGGGGGGACGCTCAAGCCCGACCC
>JANPDO010000003.1:0-11768 GCA_031431535.1 Chloroflexota bacterium | reverse complement strand
GGCTCCGAGCGACCGCACGAGTTCGAGGTTC
Organism: Chloroflexota bacterium; assembly: GCA_031431535.1. GTDB lineage: Bacteria > Chloroflexota > Limnocylindria > Limnocylindrales > CSP1-4 > SPCO01. The sequence continues at coordinate 11,737 of JANPDO010000003.1, read as the reverse complement.
TTCGAGTTGCACACGGCAGTGACTTGGGCACCCAATGACTTCGCCAACTGCACGCCCGCGGTGCCGACGGATCCCGAAGCGCCGTAGATGAGGATGCTCTGTCCCTGCTGCAGGGCCGCCTTCCGGAGACATGCCAAGGCGAGGCTCGCACCATCGGTGACCGCCGCTGCCTCCTCGAAGGTCATGCCCGCCGGCTTGTGCGCCAGCGGTGCGCTTTCCCGCATGCACACAAACTCGGCGTTGGCGCCGAAGCCCGTGGCACCAAAGACGTGGTCGCCGACGGCGAACTCGGTGACGGCTGCGCCGATGGCCTCGACTTCTCCGGCCAATTCCATGCCCAGGATCTTCCGCTTCGGCCGGAGGAGGCCCGTGTACAAGCGGCTGATGAAGTAGTCGGCGCTGCGAAGGCCGCAATCCGTCCGGTTGACGGTCGTGGCGCGCACCCTGACGAGGACCTCGTCGTCCTTGGGCACGGGCCGTGCGACGTGTTCGAGTCGCAGGACCTCAGGCGGGCCGTACCGGTCGTGGACAACTGCTCTCATGCGGTCACCCGTGGAACGGACGTGGAACGGAAGTGCCATCGACGTGCTCAGGCCCCGTGGTCGCCGTCCGGGAGACCGTCAGGACAACATTGCCTGTCTTCTGCCACGTTTCAACGTATCGATGCGCCTCGGCCGCCTGTTCCAGCGGGTAGCTTCGGTCGATCACCGCACGGTACTCCCCGGCCTCGATGAGCTCCTTCAGGAAGACGAGGTCCTTCTGGTTGCGCTGAGCGATCGTGAACTTCACCCGCTTCCGACCGACCCACCGGGTCGCGACCGCCATCACGATCGTCTCAAGCATGAGCGGTCCGAGGTCCGTGGGAACGTAGATCCCGTCCCGATTCAGGGACCTTCGTGCTCGGAGGTACGAGTACTTGCCAACGGCGTCGATGATCGCGTCGTACCGTTCACCGTTCTTCGTGAAGTCCTGCTGCTGGTAGTCGATGACTTCGTCGGCGCCGAGCGATCGCACGAGTTCGACGTTCTGGGCATTGCCCACCGCTGTGACATGGGCGCCGAAATGCCTGGCCAGCTGCACCGCCGCGGTACCGAGGGATCCAGTCGCGCCGTAGATGAGAAGCCGCTGCCCCTCCCGAGCGCCCGCTGCGCGCAGCGCGGCCAGCGCCTGGATCGCCCCGTCGGAGACCGCCGCGGCCTCCTCGAAGCTGATGGCGGCACGCTTGTGCGCAAGGGGGCCCGTCGCGCGGATGCAGATGTACTCCGCGTGAGCGCCGAAGCCGAGTGGATTGCCCACACCCAGCGGGCTGCCGAAGACCTCGTCGCCAACCTTGAACAGGCTGACGGCCGCGCCAACGGCTTCGACCTCCCCGGCCAGCTCGACCCCGAGCGTTCGCCATTTCGGCCGTCGCAGACCGGCGAAGAAGCGCCAGAAGAACGGACGAGCGGCGCGAGCGTGCGTGTCCGTTTGGGTGACGGTCGTCGCGCGGATCCGGATGAGCACCTCGTCGTCCAGCGGGACGGGCCAGGCAACCTCCTCGAGCCGCAACACCTCCGGGGGGCCATAGCCGTCCTGGACAACCGCTCTCACGGGTTCGCGCCTTTCTCGTCCGTTCGATGCAGCCGATGGATCGGCCCGCCGCGACTCCACGCCTTGCCTGGCCGGTAGAGCTCCGCGGGTCTGCCGCCCGCCGGGCCGGGCCGGGCGCGACGCCCGGTCGGGATCACCCAGTCGTCGTCCGCGACGATGCTGCGCCTGAAGTTCGCGGCGTCGAGCTGGACGCCCCAGATTGCCTCGTAGACGGTGCGCAGCTCGGCCAGGGTGAACGTGGTCCCGACAAACGCGGTGGCGATGCCGGTAACTTCGAGCTCGACGCGAACGCGCTCGATCGCATCGCGCACGATCCGCTGATGATCGAACGCAAGTTCGAGGGTGCCGTTGAGCACATCGGACACCGGGACCAGGGCTGCCTCCGCGGCGTCCGTACCGGCGACAACCGACCCGACGTCGCGAAGCACGGCCAGGTAGCCAACGGTCACGACGTTCATTCGCGGGTCCCGCCCCGGATCGCCGTAGGCACCGAACTGGGTCAGCAGACTTGCGGCATCGACGCCGGTCTCCTCGGCCAGCTCCCGCTTCGCTGCCTCGTCCAACGTCTCGTTGGGTCGCTTGAAACCGCCCGGGATTGCCCACATCCCTTCGTACGGCCCCTCACCACGGCGCACGAGCAGGATCTGCAGCGTGCCTTCGGACATGGTCAGGATGACCACGTCCACGGTGACAGCGAACGCCGGGAACAGCGACGGATCGTAGGTTGCCAATGCCGCGGCTGGGGTGGTATTGGTCATCATGACCATGACCATAGCCGGTGGTTCTAGTCATGTCAACCAGAACGTCGCGATCGTAGCGAGGGAACCTCAGCCGCCAGCTGCGACCAGCGTTGGCGACCGGAGCGACCCGCCAAAGGACGCCGGCCGAAACCACGTCGGGAAGGCTCAGGCAAGCCTCGTGGGACCAATGAACCGCGCGCTCCCCGATCGGCGTAGATCCTGCAGCGAGCGCCAGCCGTGAGCCAGCGGTGCATTTCGAGGTTGTCGCCCATCACCACGAGATCCACCTCGCAACCTGGGTCAATCCGGCACGCCGTGCGGACACACGATCCAGGACCAGGCAGGCCTCCCCTCCCCGGATCCCTCGAGCACGAAGTGGATGACGGTGCTGTTCGACCGTCGGCATGCCGATTGCACTATCTGCAGGCGCCAACCGTCCACAATGTGGCGTGCGACAGGTTCACATCACCGGACAAAGGAGATCGGATGCCAGCCAACGAAGCATCGCCGGATCTGGCGGCAATCAAGCAGCGCCAGCAAGCGACCTGGGCCAGTGGCGACTACCACATGATCGGGACGCAGATCCTGATCGTCTCGGAACTGCTCATCGAATCGTTGGACCTGCACTCGACGGAACGCGTGCTCGACGTGGCAACCGGCAGCGGCAATGCCGCCCTGGCTGCGGCTCGCCGCGGCTGTGAGGTCGTAGGTACCGACTATGTCCCGGCGCTGCTCGATCGCGCGCGGCGTCGGGCGGATGCCGAAGGTTTGAAGGCGGCATTCGTCGATGGCGACGCCGAGGCGCTCCCGTTCGATGACGCCAGTTTCGACGTCGTCACCTCCGTTTTCGGGGCGATGTTCGCCCCCGACCAGCAGCGGACCGCGAGCGAGCTCGTGCGCACCTGCCGGCCGGGCGGTCGGATCGGCCTCGTGGCGCACACGCCGGAGGGTTACATCGGCCAGTTGTTCAAGACGATCGCTCGACACGTCCCGCCGCCGGTAGGCCTGCGATCGCCGATCCAGTGGGGCACCGAAGAGCGCCTCCGGGAACTGTTCGCCGACGCAATCGCGGACCTCCGGGTGGAGCGGCGGCAGTACGTCTTCCGCGACCGGTCGCCGCAGGCGTATATCGAGTATTGGCGGCGCTTCTATGGCCCGACCCTCAAGGCCTTCGACGCCGTCGGCGAGTCCGGGCGCGGTGCCCTCGAGGTCGACCTCCTCGATCTGATCGCTCAGTTCAATCGAGCTGATGACGGCACGATGGTGGTGCCCAGCGAGTACCTGGAGGCGGTCATCGTGACGCGAGCTCGCTCAATGGGGACGATCGACTGAAAGCACCACCCGGATCGGGGTCACGGTCAGGTTCGGGTGGGTTGTCGGTATCATGGCGGATGGATGGACGCGACGGGAATCGCCGGTATCGTGTTCGCCGTTGTGGCTGGCGGTGTGATCGTGTTCCAGCTCGCCCTGGCGCTGGGCGCACCATGGGGGGCTTATGCCATGGGGGGCGCCTTCCCCGGTCGCTTTCCAACGCCGATGCGGGTGGCCGCTGTCGTCCAGGCCGTCGTAGTCGGGTTCATGGCTATGGGTGTGCTGTCGGCGGCCGGGATCGTCCTGCCGTCCCTCAGGGAAGCCGCACCGTGGCTGGTCTGGCCGGCGGTCGTGTTTTCGGCGGTCGCCGTGGTGCTCAACGCGATCAGCCGGAGCGCCGGCGAGCGGAAGATCTGGGTCCCGGTGTCATTCGTGATGCTGATCAGCAGCCTGCTCGTCGCGCTCGGCGCCTGATCCTTGGAGGTGCGTCAGATGGACTACAAGCTCGAGGTCGTTGTCGTTCCGGTGTCCGACGTCGATCGCGCCAAGGCGTTCTACGTCGATCGAATGGGCTTCGTGCTCGATGTCGACCATCAGCCGAACGAGCATTTCCGGGTGGTCCAGATGACACCACGCGGATCGGGCTGCTCGGTGACGATCGGGATCGGGCTGGCAAAGATGGAGCCCGGCTCTCTGCATGGCCTGCAGCTCAGCGTCGGCGACATCGAGGCCGTCCACGCGGAATTGACGTCGCGGGGCGTTCCGGTCGGCGCCGTCCAGCATCACGACGGGGCCAGCTTCGTTGATGGACCAGGCGGCGACTACAACTCGTTCATCTTCTTCCAGGACCCTGACGGTAATGGCTGGGCGATCCAGCAGAGCCCCCTGGTCCGGGCGACCGAGGCGGCGGCCTCCTCGTAGTCGATCCCCCACCGGCACCGCGCGGCACGTTCGAACTGCAAGTGACGGACAGCTGGTCCGGGACAGGGGCGCCTAGCCCAGGTGCCAGAAGCCACCGGTCAACCCGATCCGGTCGAGGATGGCCTGGTTCTGCTCGCGCGTGCGCGGGCGCCAGTCCGGGGCCAGTCGATCTCCCCACCAGGCCGCTGCCAGTTCGGCGAGCTTCAGGATCGAAATCGTGGCGCCCGGTTGCCGTCCCGCGAGCCATCGGCTGACGTGCTCTTCCGACCGGAAGAGAAGCATCGTGCTTCACGTGAATCCGATGTCATTCCACCACGAGATTGCTGGAACAAGGACGTGGAACATGAGCCGGGTGTCGTCCGGCTGACCCGCATGGATGTTGACCGCAAGCGGGTGCCTGCAGTCCGCACACTCGGCGTCGAACGTGCTGTCGACCCGCAGCGCTGCCCCGATTCCGAAAGCGTCCCAGGCGCAGTTGGCGAACCAGGAGCGCCCCGCCGCGTGCACGCGAAACGGCGTCGATTGCGCCGCGAACGGGTTGGCCATCCGGATTTCGCCGACCCCGTCGAGGACCAGGGCGTGCGCGTCGTGCAGCCGCCGCCAGGCGTCCCGGGCTGTCCCCTCGGGAATGCCCATGGCCGCGGATACTTCGGCGGCGGTCGGTGCCCGCCCGAACTCGACGAACAATCGATAGGTCACGATTCGGAGATCGATGTCGGCGTCGTCCATTCCCGTCGATCGTACAGGCAGGGCGCGCGCCGTATCAATCCCGCCGGTGGGGCCCACCATCGGAATGACCCGGCCGGGGGATAGCCATACTGGCCGCCATGGACGTCGGGCTCATGGTCGATCTGGCCGTCAAGGCCGCTGTGGTCGGCTTGTCGGTGTATCCGGTGGCACGGCCAGGCTCATCGCACTTCGCGGGCAAGGCGATGGGCGTCCGAGCCCTCGTTTACCCGGCGACCACGCTGGTGATCCCGCTGGTCTGGTTGTTGGCCGACCGACCTGCCCCCTACCCAGTCCTTGCCGACATCGCCTTGGGCCTGCCGTTCGCGGTCGACGCCGGGGCGAACGTCCTCGGCCTGTTCGCGATCCGCAGGTTCGACGCGATCCCTCACGCGAGCGGCTGGTTCTTCCTGTCGATCGCGTTCGGCCTGGCTGTGGCGCCGCTGGTCGGCCAGCCGTGGATCGCGTTCTGGCTCATCGTCGGGTTCGGAGCGGTCGTCGACATCCTCTGGGAGGTTGCGGAGTTCGCCCTTCAGAAGAGCGGGGCGTCCGGTCTCCAGCTGACCTATGAGAACACCATCCAGGACCTGTCGATGTCGCTGACCGGCTCCGCTGTCGGGGCGCTCGTTGTCGCAACGATCCTCTGGCCGGCGTCGGGGACGCCGGCCACCTTGTTCGGCTGGAGCAATTGACCACTTTGACACTCCGCCGAATGGGCGCAAGCCAGGCGACAGCCGACCGGTTCCATCCCTAGACTGGACGACCGCGGCGCAACTGGCCGCGGATCCGAAGGCGGGGCAACTTCCGGAAATGGCAGCTACCACGGACGTCATCATCATCGGGTCAGGCGGATTTGGTGCGGCCACGGCCTACGAGCTTGCCAGGCGCGGCCAGCGCGTGACCGTTCTCGACCGATTTGCCATAGCCTCGCAGACGTCTCCGCGGGCGGCCGGGCTCGCCTCGACGGTCCGACGGACGGACCTCATGACCGGTCTGGCGATGCGGGCCGTTCGCTCGCTGATCGAGTTCGCCGACGACACCGGCGTGGACCTCGGGATCGTCAAGTCCGGCAGCCTGAAGATCACGCGCTCGGAACGGTACGTCGAGGGCCTCGATCTTGACCTCGAGATGGGTCGACGGCACGCCATCGATATCGAGCGGATCAGTGCGGCCGACGCGGCCCGCCTCAATCCGCTCCTCGATCCGGGCGGGATCGTGGACGTCCTGCGTATCCCGACCGACATCTACTTCGAACCATCGCAAGTGGCGATCTCGTTCGCGACCGCGGCGGCCGAGAAGGGTGCACGCTTCGTGCCGCACAACCCGGTCACGGCCGTGCGCTGCAGCGCTGGACGAGTCGTTGGCGTGGACACGCTCCAGGGGCCGATCGACGCGCCGGTCGTAATCGATGCGGCGGGAGCCTGGGCGGCCCAGGTCGCGGCGCTGGCCGGCCACCGCGTTCCGGTCGTGCCGATGCGCCATCAGCTCGTTATTACGGAACCGCTAGCCGGCGTCAGGGCGGACCTGCCGATCGTACGGATCATCGATGTCGCCGTCTACGTTCGCCCGAGCTGGGGTGGCCTGCTGGTCGGCGGGTACGAAACCACGCCGCTGGACATTGACATGGCCGCCCAGCAGCCGGACTTCGAGATTCGGGATACGCCGCTCGACCTCGCCGTGATCCAACGCCTCATCGACCTGGTGGTACCCCAGCTGCCGATCCTGCGCGGCGCCCGGTTCAGAGTCCATCGTGGCGGCGTCCCGACGATGACGGTTGACGGCCAGCACATCGTCGATGAGGTTCCTGGCGCCGAAGGGATGTTCGTGGCGGCGGGCTGCAACGTTTCGGGGCTGTCGATCTCGCCCGCGATCGGTCAGCTGCTCGCGGAGTGGGTTGTCGACGGCGCACCATCGGTTGACCTCTCGCCGATGTCGATCACCCGGTTCGGACCCGAATGGGCCGACGACGCCACGGTCCTGACGGCCGCCCGAAGTCAATATGTCGCCTTCTATCACTCGACGATCTGATGCCGCTTGGCGCGGTCCCCCGTTCGAGGCCTGACGCCGCGGCGCTGCGGACTGGGTTCGTCGGCCTCGGGCTGATGGGCCGGCCGATGGCCGGGCACATCCTGGCGGCCGGGTTTCCGCTGACGGTCCATTCGCGATCGCCGGGGCCGGTCGAAGCCCTGGTCGCCGCCGGCGCGATCGATGGCGGCTCCCCGGCGGGCGTCGCGCGGTCTTCGGACGTCGTGGTACTGATGTTGCCGGACCCACCCGACGTCGCTGCCGTGCTCTTTGGAACCGACGGGCTGGTAGGGAGCCTGAGCCGTGGTTCCGTCGTCGTCGACATGAGCACCGGCGATCCACAGCTTGCCCGGGAATGGGCCGGCCGACTCATGAACGGCGGCATCGGCTTCCTGGACGCACCAGTTTCGGGCGGCGAGGCAGGGGCGATCGCCGCCAGCCTCTCGATCATGGTCGGCGGCGAGCCCGATGCCCTGGAATGTGCCCGTCCCGTCCTCGCCGCAATGGGTTCGCGCATCGTCCACGTCGGCGACAGCGGTGCCGGCCAGGTCACCAAGGCCGCAAACCAGCTCGTCGTGGCGGCCACCATTCAGGCCGTTGCCGAGGCTCTGGTCCTGGCGACCAAGGCGGGTGTGAACCCGGTTCGTGTCCGTGAGGCGCTGCTGGGTGGCTTTGCCGCCAGTCGTGTGCTCGACCTGCACGGGCAGCGGATGATCGATGGCGACTTTCGGCCGGGCGGCCGTACGGCGCTCCATCTCAAGGATGCCCGGATCATCCAGGGCCTGGCCCGAGCGCTCGGTTCGCCGGTCCCGGCCTTCGATGTGGTGGCGAACGCGCTGCAGACCCTGGTCGAACGGGGCGGTGGAGACCTCGATCACGCGGCCCTGGTGACGCTCCTTGAGGCTGACGCCGAAATAAGCGTCGCCTCGAAGACCAGGCGAGAGTCAGAGGGCGGGAAGCGCTAGAGTCCTCGTCGAGCACGACCGCAGAGGGAGTAACGATGGCTGTTCGCGATGAGGCCCGACCGCAGGCGACGCCAGCAGCGGCTGCACGCCCCGGCGTGGTGTACATCAACGGGGAGTTCAAGCCGACGGACCAGGCCACGGTGTCGGTGTTCGATCACGGGTTGCTGTACGGCGACGGCGTGTTCGACACGATGTTCGCCACCTACGGCTACATCTTCAAGCTGCGTCAGCACCTCGAGCGGTTTCGGCGGTCCCTGCGGGCGACGCGGCTGACCCTCGCCATTCCCGAAGCGGATCTGGACGGCGTGATCATTGAGACCGTCTCCGCCAACGGGCTGCGCGACGCCTACATCAAGGTGGTGGCCACGCGGGGCGTCAGCCCGGAACCGTTGCTCGACCCGCGCAATACGACGCCAACCCTGATCGTCTTTGCCCGGCCGTACCTCTCACTCGCGGGCGCGGGCAAGCGCGAAACCGGGCTGTCCACCAAGCTCACGTCGATCCAGCGGGTGGGTCATGCGGCACTGGATCCTCGCGTCAAGAACCTGAACTACCTGAACCTCGTTCTGGCCAAGTTCGAGGCCATCAATGCCAACGCCGATGAGGCGCTGCTGATCGATGAGGACGGCTATGTGTGCGAGGCGCCCGGTTACAATCTATTTGCCGTGCGCGACGGCGTGGTGATCACGCCAGATCGAGGGATCCTGGAGGGAATCACCCGCGAAACGGTGCTCGAAATCTGCGCCGAGGCCGGCATTCCGACCGCCATCCGGAGCCTTGCGCCATTTGACCTGCTCGTTGCCGACGAAATCTTCCTGACGAGCACCGCGGCCGGCCTGGTACCCGTGACGAAGGTGGACGGCGCGGTGATCGGCGATGGGCGGCCCGGGACGTTCTTCCGACGGATTGACGCGGCCTACGACGAGACGCAGCGCTCCGGCCGGTACGGCACGCCGATCCCTGGTTCAGCGTGAAGCGCGTCTATGCGGTGGGCGGCAAGGCGGTCCTGCGCGACGTCCCGGAACCGGTGCTGCGGCCGGGTCATGTGCTGGTTGAGACCGCGTATTCGGCGATCAGTTCGGGTACGGAGGGCTACATCCTGCGTGGCTCGGCCGATCCGAACCATCACAATACGGAGTACCCGAACCCGAGCGATCCGGGCGCCCAGTACCGCGACCCCGCAGTCCCCTATCGCGGCGCAAAGCCCCAGCCGCAGAACGACGGCGAGGCCTATTCGATCGGGTACAGCAACGCTGGGCGGGTTGTCGCGGTCTCGCCAGAGATCGTCGATCTGAAGCCGGGCGATCGCGTCGCCTGCAGTGGCAGCCAGTGCGCCGTCCACGCGGAACTGGTCTGCGTGCCACGCAATCTGATCGCGCCCGTGCCGGCCAATGTCGGCCTGGACCAGGCCGCGTTCGTGACCCTCGGCGCGATCTCGATGGAGGCGCTCCGGCGAACCCAGGCGCGATTTGGCGAGGTGGTCGTCGTCTACGGTCTGGGGCTGCTCGGGCTCATGGCGACCCAGATGGCGCGCTACGCAGGCATCCAGGTGATCGGCCTCGATCTAGACCCGCGCCGGCTCGAGCAGGCGATGCGGATGGGAGCCTCGCTGGTCCTCGATCCGCGAACGGAGGATCCTGTCAAGGCGGTGCGCGGCTTCACCCGCGGGTTCGGTGCCGACGGCGTGATCCTGGGTGTGGTCGACCTCTCGAGCGAGCCGCTCAACCTGTCGTTCGAGATGTCCCGCCACAAGGGCGTCGTCGTCGGGCTGGGCCTCTTCGGGATGGACATCGGCCGCTCGCGGATGTTCGACCATGACGTCACGTTCGTTGGGTCACGGGCATACGGTCCGGGGCGCTACGACGAGGTCTACGAGGAAGGCAACGTCGACATCCCGATCGGCTACGCCCGCTGGACCGAGAACCGCAACCAGCAGGAGTTCATTCGCGAGCTCTCGATTGGCGCCGTGACCGTTGATGAACTGGCGCCGATCCGGGTGCCGATCGGCGAGGCGCCGCGAGCCTGGGAGCTGCTCAAGCAGCCGGACCGACCGGCGACGGTCCTGATCGACTTCGGCCGGGGCGCCTGACCCGTGTCCGCCGACGCGAGGCGCGTTGGCGCTCGGCGCCCGATCGAAACCGACGACCTGTTTCGGCTGCGCTGGCTGAGCGAGCCGCGACTCGCGCCGAGCGGCGAATGGGCCGCGCTGACGGTGACGTCGCTCGACCGCGAGCTGGATCGCGTCGTCAGCCAGGTGGCCTGGGTGGCCGCAGACGTGGAGGGCGATGGCCAACTCCAGCCGGAACGCGGACCGGTTGGGCAGGATCACGACCCGCGCTGGGCACCGGACGGACGTCGCCTCGCGTTCGTCTCGGATCGATCGGGCGGGCCCCAGGTTTGGCTGACGGACATCGTCGAGCGGACATCGCGCCAGCTCACGGGCTTCGCGACCGGGGCATCCGGGCCGTCGTGGGCACCCGATGGCGGATCCGTCGCGTTCGTCGCAGCCGAGGCGGGGCCTGCCGGGCCAACGGCGAGTGGCGTGCCAACGGGGCCTGCCGGGCCGACGCCGACCGGTCCATTCACATTGGCGCCGTTTCGCTGGAAGATTGACGGGGTCGGCGTGGTCGCCGGTCCGACCATGCGCCACATCTGGATCATTCAGACCGGCGGCGGCCAGGCGCGGCAACTGACACACGGTGACTGGGACGACGATCTGGCGCGATTCTCGCCGGACGGCGGAACCGTGGCGTTTCGATCCAATCGAACCGACGAGCGCAGAACCAGCACGACGGCCGAACTCTGGCTCGTCTCGGCGACCGGCGGCGAGGCTCGATGCCTCGTTCCCGCGCTCGGCGCGATCCGGATGCACTCCTGGTCGCCCGACGGACGCTGGATCGCCTACGTCGGTCATCGCCAGGCGGAGGCACAAGGGGTCAACCAGGACGTCTGGCTGGTGGAGGTCGCGACGGGGGCCGCACGGAACCTGACCAGTCTCCTGGATCGCCCGATGGGTCAATGGGTCAGATCCGATCCCCCGGGCATGTTCCTGCTGCCCGATCTTGCCTGGGCCCCCGCCGGAGATGCCGTCCATGTCGTGTACGCCGATGGCGGCACCAGTCGGGTTGCGCGGGTGTCGCTCGATGGTGTCGTCGAAACCGTCGTGGCGGGCCCGGTGGGCTGGTTCAGCTTCGGGGTCGCCCCCTCGGGTGGCCAGATCGCCGCCCTTGGGTCAACCGCCGATGACCCGGGCGAACTGGTGATCGTCCCGCCCGGCGGCGAGCCCGGCGGCGAGCCCCGGGTGATCACCGAACTTGCTGCCGAGTGGCGAGCCGGTATCGAATGCGGGCGCACCGAGCGGATCGAATTCGATGCCCCGGACGGTCAACGTCTCGAGGCCTGGATCCAGCATCCTGCGGGCCGGCCGGCGACCGAGCAGCTGCCACTTGTCCTGCATAT
>JANPDO010000002.1:0-21776 GCA_031431535.1 Chloroflexota bacterium | reverse complement strand
GCAGCGCCACGTCGCCGATGGCGAGCTGCCGAACCTTGTCCCCCAAGGCACGCACGCCTTCCTGGAGCGCAGCTCGGGCGGCCGCGATCTCCTTGTCAAGCCGAGCGGCCTCGTCCTCCAACCGGTCGCTGGTGTCGCTGGTCCGGTCGATAAGCATGCGAGTGCGGCGGTCCAGCTCGGCCAGGGCCGGTTTGTTGCTGCGGGCGACTGGGAGCGGACCGAACCCGACGCGACCATGCAAGCTCGCGCTCATCGTCATCGTGCCGGTCGCGGCATGGCCGACGACCGCCCGTTGTCGTCGCAGGAGCCGATCGACTCGTGGCTGAGCCCAGGCGGCGAGCTTGCGCGCCGCTCGGCGGCCTGCCCCCATGGCAGCGTCGAGTTCGGTCCGTCCCTCAGGGGCGAACGCCCTGTATCGGGTGTGCAGGCCACCTTCGATATCCATCTTGGTCATGCTGCTCGCAGCCTGGGCTTCAGCGTGATCGGGGCATGACCCGGGCTGTCGTATCGCCTCAGAGCGGCGGGGTGGCGCCGTCTTTCGCTCGAGGGTCGTGAACCTGGTTCACCTCGTGTCATAGCGGGCGTAGTAATCCTGATTCGATCCGGTGGTCGCTGCGGCAGGGTCGAAGCGATCCGGGTCGAACATCTCCAGCCTGACGGGCGTCACGCCGGTCGCCATCCGTGTGGCCAGCAGCTCGGCGAGGTAGGGGGCGAGCAGCATCCCCCGACCGCTCCAGCCATTCGCCTGCCACCAGCCATCGAGCTGGCGGGTCGGCCCCACGAGTGGGAGATGATCCGGGGTGATGTCGTACATGCCGGCCCACTGGCGGATCACGGTCGCGTCGGCCAGTGCCGGCGCCTTGCGTGTGATGAGCGACGCCGTCCGGCGCAGGAACGCGGCCGATGACGCCTGATCGACGCCCTCGCGCTCGTCCGGATCCACGACACCCATCACGACCTCTCCCCGAAGCGTCTGGTTGAACCAGCCCTCCACCGGCCGGTAGAAGGTGATCGCTGCGTCGATCGAACGACGCAGCGGGGCCGTGACGAGCACTTCCCGCCGATAGGGGCGGTTGGGCGCCACAACGCCGGCATGGGCGTTGAGCTCGCCCGACCAGCCATCGGCCGCGTTGACGACGGTGCGGGTTTCGATCCGCCCGCGGTCGGTCTCGACCGCTTCCACGCCGCCATCGCCGACCGCGACGCCAAGGACCGTCGTGCCGGAGAGCAGCTGGACCGCGCGCCCGGCGAGGTGCTCGAGGTGGGCCCACATGACGGCGTCGTGGTGCACGATCGCGTCGTCGTTGAGTACCGCGCCAGCGACCGGTTCGCCGCCGCGCAGCACCGGTAGGCGCCGGAGCGTGTCGTCGGGCGTCAGGAGCGCACTGTCGACCCCGATGCGGTGGTGCATGGCCACGATCCCGCGCATCCGTTCGACCTCGTCGGCGTCGTACAGCACCCACGCATAACCCAGCCGGTAGAAGAGCACGTTGAATCGGAGGTCGTCGCCCATCCGGTCGTACTTATCCTGGCAGGCGCGCGCCACCTGCGTGAGCTCCTCGGTCAGCTGCATCGCGCGGATCCGCGCGACGTTGCGGCCGGTCGCCCCGCAGCCTGGATACCCGCGCTCGACGATGACGATGTCGCGCATGCCCTGGGCGAGCAGCTCTCGAGCGATGGCGAGGCCTCCGATGCCTGCCCCGACGATGACGACGTCGGCTCGCGCTGGCGCGGAGGACTTGCCGAGGAGGTCGGCGACCGCGCTGCGGGTCACGTCGGATCCTCGGTAACGAGATCGCCAACGCGGATCGGACGCACTGGCGGACGGCCAGTCGGCAGAACGATGCCTTCGTCGGTCGCCACGGCCCCAGGCTTGCGCCGCACGGTTGTCGCGGCGATGTCCGAACCGTTCATCGCGCAGGTTACGGCAGACAGGCAGTACTTACCCTGGCACGGACCCGTCAGGGCACCCGTGCGACGCTTTATGAGCTCCGGATCCGCGTACCCCGCGGCGCGCTCAGCATGGATCTCCCAACCGCGCACGTCCTCACAGAAGCACAGCACGGCGCGCGCCGAGCCGGGTGCAGGTGGGTGGCCACCGCTCTGGCTGCGTGGCGAATCGCCAGCTCGAGTCGCGGCGCCGGCGGTGTGCTCGCCGATCCTGCCCGGCTCACGCGCGAACGTGCCCGCCGCCCGCCCCGCTCGGCGCGCCTGGGCTTCGGCGGCCGCGCCGCGGGCCGATCCACCCGCCGCCTCGCCCGCCACGAACAAGCCGGACACGCTGGTCCGGCCGACATCATCGGCCTGCGGACAGAGACGGCCGTCATGCCAGACGAGGCGACCACCCGCCGCCAGCACGAGGTCCAGGTTGGGCGTCCGGTCCCCGAACACGACGAGGTCCACGCGCTCCCGTCGTGCGGCGCCGGCCGCATCGACGAAGGAGGCCGACGCGACCGACCCGCGCCCTCCGATCGAGCGCAGGCCGCTCGTGGGCACGGGTCCGACCACCGTGGCGCCCGCATCGCGTAGTGATGCACCCGCCGCTTCGAGTTCCTCGCCTCCGCCGACGAGGAGCGCCCGCTCCCCCGCCAGCACGCCATAGTCGTTCGCTAGCCGGAGTGCCAGCCGCGCGCTCAGGACGCCCGGCCGATCCGAGCCGTCGACCGCGGGCACGAGCTCGTAGCTGCCCGTTGCAGACACGACGGCGCGTGGGCGGAGCTCCCAGATCGCTTCCGCGTCGATGGACGTGACCATCCCGTCGTACCAGCCTGTGGCGGTCGTCGCGGTGCGGACGTCCACGCCCAGCGTCCGTGCTTCGGCCAGCAGGTCGGGTGGGCCCGCGCCGGCCTCCGCCTCCAGGATGACAGCCCGGGCGCCGATCTCCGCGGCCCCGATCGCCGCCAGGAGCCCGCCCCGGCCACCGCCGACAACCAGCACCTCCGGCGCGTCGTGCCGGAGGGTTCGCGGCTGTCGAAGGGACGGCCGGCCGCCACCGAGCCGACCCCGACCGCCGAACCAGCGGATCACCTCGAGGTACGCCTTGCGCAGCCTCCGCGGCCGGAGGAACCGATGGTGGTAGAACGTGGGCGGCACGAACCGCGAGCCGAGGTCGAGGACCCGTAGCAGGTCGTGCTCGACGGACGGCCAGGCATGCTCACCGCGCACCACCATCCCGTCCCGCACCGGGACCCGACACGTCCGCACGCTTGGCCGGCCATCGACCTCGCACTCGCACCAGCCGCATTGGCCGGTGCTGCACATGAGTCCGCGCGGCCGGTGGAACCGGAAGCTGCGCGACAGGGTCCGCTGCCCGGCCGCGAGCAGGCTCACGGCTACGGGCTCGCCCTCGACCCCCTCGTAGCGGCGACCATCGAACGTGAACGGAACTCGCGCCCGCTCGACCTCGCTCGACGAGGCGGCTTGCAGCCGACGCGCCGGCACGTCAGCGGATGTGGAACGTGGGCGAGCTGTCGATGCAGACGCGCTTCGACTCGAGGTAGGCGTCGAGGCCCTCCATCCCCAGCTCGCGCCCGACGCCGCTTTGCTTGACGCCACCGAACGGACTTTCGGCCAGGCGAATGTAGTGGGTGTTCACCCAGACATCCCCGACCCGGAGCCGCCGTGCGAGCCGCACCGCCCGGTCGAGGTCGCTGGTCCAGACGGCGCTTCCCAGGCCGAACTCGCTGTCGTTGGCAAGTGTAAGCGCCTCCTCCTCCCGCTCGAACGGGATGACAGACAGCACCGGCCCGAAGATCTCCTCGCGCGCGATCGACATGCTCGGCTCGACGTCGTCGAAGATCGTCGGGGCTATGTAATGGCCGCTCGACCACTCGCCGCCCAGCCGTTGGCCACCGAGCCGGAGGCGCGCTCCCTCGGAATGCCCGCGCGTGACGTAGCCGAGGACCCGGTCGAGCTGGCGGGCGGAAACCATCGGCCCGAGCTGGGTGCCCTCGTCCAGCGGAGACCCAACGCGGAGCGCGTTCGCTCGCTCGATCAGACCCTCGATGAAGCGGTCGTGGATCGAGCGTTCGACGAGCAGCCGCGAGCCAGCAGTACACGACTGGCCGGCATACAGGAAGATGCCGACCGCGACGGCATCCATCGCCTTCTCGAGATTTGCGTCAGGAAACACCAGCACCGGGGCCTTGCCGCCGGCCTCGATCGAGAGGCGCTTGAAGGACCGGGCACCGAGCTCCATCAGCCGCCGCCCGACCTCCGTGCTCCCGGTGAAGCTGAGCTTGTCGACCCGCGAATCCGTTGCAAGCTTCTCCCCGACGACCCGGCCGTCGCCCACGACGCCGTTCGCGACCCCGGCCGGCAGGGCAGGGATGCGCTCGAGCAGTTTGAAGATGGCCATCGAGGAGGCGGGGGCATCGCTGGCCGGCTTGAGAACGAACGTGCAGCCGGTGGCGATCGCGGCGCCGATCTTGCGCAGGGGCAAGTCCACCGGGTCGTTCCATGGCGTGATCAGCCCGCACACCCCGACAGGCTCCTTGAGCACGAAATTGAGGAGGTGACCGGGGGCGGCGGAGGTCACCTCGCCGCGGATCAGCCGCGCGGCGCCGGCGTAGAACTGGATGCGATCGATCGCCGGCTCGATCTCGCGCTCGCGTACGTAGCGGATGGGCTTGCCCATCTCGGTCGCCACCAGACGAGCGATGGGCTCCATCTCCTCGCGCAGCAGGCTCGCGAGCTCGAGCAGGATTGCGGCCCGCTCCCTGCCTGAGGTCGTGGGCCACGCCCCGTCGTCGAAGGTCCTGCGGGCTGCGGCGATCGCACGTTCGACGTCCTCGATGCCGGATTGCGGAGCGATGGCGACAAGCTCGCCCGTCGCGGGATCGAGACTTTCGAGCGTGGCGCCTGATGCCGCCGGCGACCACGAGCCGCCGATGTAGTTCTCGACCTGGATCGGGGGTGCGGCGGTCGATGTCATCGGACTCCCTTGATCGATTCGATGAGCACGCTGACGGCGGTTTCGAGCAGGCGCTCGTCGATCGTCAACGGCGGGCAGATCTTGAGGACGTTCTCGGCGTGGCCGGCGATGCCCAGGAGGACGCCGCGGTCGAACGCGGCTCGGCGGATGCGCGTCGCCAGCTCGGGGTCCGGCGCGCGCGACTCGCGGTCGGTGACGAGCTCGATCCCAATGAACAGGCCCATGCCGCGGACCTCGCCGACTCGGGGGACGTCCGCAAGGTCCGCGCGCAGGGCATCGATGAGTGCGGCGCCGAGTCGCTCCGAGCGTTCCCAGAGCCGGTCGCGGCGCATGACCCCGATGGCGGCCCGGCCGGCCGCGAGGTTGACTGCGTTGCCCATGAACGTCGAGGTGTGCGTGCCCGGCGGCCAATGGGCCATGTAGTCGTTCCGCCCGACCACGGCCGACACCGCCATCCCGCCGCCGATCCCCTTGCCGACCGTCATGAGGTCCGGCACGACTCCCCACCGCTCGGCCGCCCAGAGCCGGCCCGTCCGGCCGAAGCCGCTCTGGACCTCATCCAGCACGAGGACGATGCCGTGACGGTCGCACAGCTCGCGGATCCCGGCGAGGAACCCGTCGGGCGGGACCACGACCCCACCGTTGCCCTGGACAGGCTCGACGACGATCGCCGCAACGGGACCGACGCCCGACGCCGGATCCTCGAGCATGTAACGAACGAGGCCGAGCGCCTGGTCGCCGGCTTGCTCCGGCCGGCCGACCGGCCAGCGGTACGGATAGGGATAAGGCAGGAAGTGCGCGTCCGCGTCGCGCGCCACCAGCATGCGCTGCGATGCCTTGCCGTTGAGTCCGATGACGCCACTCGAGCGGCCGAGGTAGCCGCCCGAAAACGCGATCACCTCGCGACGGCCGGTCAGGGAGCGGGCGAGCTTGAGGGCTGTGTCGTTGGCATCGGCGCCGCTTATCCCAAGCAGGACCCGGTCCATCCCCGTCGGCGCGATGTCGACCAGGGCCTCCTCGAACGCCACTCGCGGCTCGCTCGCTGACGCCGACGAAACGTGACTCACCCGGCCGGCCTGGTCGCGGATGGCCTCGACGACATCGGGGTTCGAATGGCCCAGGTTGGCTGCCGCGAAGCTGGCGGCCAGGTCCACGAACTCGTTCCCATCCGGGTCGATGATCGTGGCGCCATGGGCTTCGGCGACGACTAGCGGATCGTCGGCGCCACTCGTCCGCGGACCTGCCCCTTCCACCGCGCGCAGCCGGTCGATGAGGCGGCGCGCCTCAGGCCCGGGATAGGGCGTGACGATCCGTGGTCGGGGCGCGGGCTCCGCCATCACGGAGCGAACTCGTAGACGTGGCGACCGCCGTCGACGACGGGCACGCCGTCGAACTCGACCGTTGGATTCATGACGAGGCCGTCAAGGTGGACCTCGCATTCGATGAGCCCGCCGTACTCGTTGGCCGAGTCGCCAAGGGCGATGTGGACCGTGCCGAACGCCTTCTTGGCCTCGGTGATGTCGTCGCCGATGCGCGCGGCTGGGTTGAGCCCGATCCCGATCTCCCCGATGTTGTCCGCATCGACGGTCGCCTCGACGATCTGTCGTAGCCGGTCCGCCGACCTGCCGCCCTCGAACGCCACGGCGCGCCCGTCACGGACGGTGATCGTGATCGGCTCGTCGAGCCCACCCAGGTCAGATGCGAGGCGCTCCCATACGACGACGCCGTTGGACGAGCCCTCGATCGGTGGCAATGAGACCTCGCCGCCAGGCAGCGCTGAAACCTCGCCCGCGTTCCGGCAGATCCCCGTCAGCCAGGCCATCGGCTCGCGTCCCTCCACGATCGAGACGAGGTCCGTGCCAGCGGGCGAGGTGACCCGCACGACGCTCGTATGGCGCCACAGCTCCGCCAGTCGCTCCGCGCGGCGACGAATCGCCATGAAATCCGCCGTCATGGCGCCGTTCCGCCACGCTTCGCCGCGGTATGGAGCGTTGAAGTCGCCACGTGTCCCGGCCCGTTGGGCGACTGCCTTGGCCGTCGTGTGATACAGCGACGTGCTGGCCGCGCAGAGCACGACGTCGGCTGCGGCCATCGCGGCGGCCGCCGGGGCCGGTGGCTCGGCCCCGCTCCTGGTCCGCGGGGCGATGGTCACGACGACCGGCTCGGCCCCGAGAGCCAGGGCGACCCGTGCGAGCTCCCGCGCGATTTCGGGGTCGGTCCGATCGTCCACGACGATCGCAAAACGCTCACCCGGCCCGACGCCAAGGTAGTCGCGGACCACGCGCTCCGCGATCGTGGCGACGGTATCCACCTCGCGGATCACGGGACGCGCTCGCCGGCCCCGGCATCAGAGAGGCTCCAGCGACGCCGGACCTCGGCTGCCTCCGCCGCGTCGTGCTGTTCGTGGCGCTGGTAGAACCCGACCCGGCTGATCCGGTACTTGCCCATCCTGTGCAGGTCCGCGAGCGACTCGGCGGCCTTGAGGGCGAGCAGGTTCGGGTTCAGGATTGGCAGCTCGCGATGGCGACCCGTGGTCATGATCTCGCGCTCCAGGCAGCCGCCAATGATGGTGCACCCCAGGATCACGACCTCGGACGTGTCCTCGCGCAACGCATCCAGGCATGCCGCGGCGGCGGCGTTCGCCACCGCCGTCGTGTCCTGGATCATGTCGGTGACGTACCAGTCGATGCAGCGCACGCCTCGGCAGTTCGTCGTGCCGTGCAGCCGGACCAGGTCCTCGAGCCACGGCAACGCCTTGCGGTGGTCGGTGACGATCGTGAACCGGTGCCCGACGTATGAGGCATGGTTCATGGCCGCCTCGAGCGGGCCGACGACCGGGATGTCCACGAGCTCGCGCGCGACGCGCACCCCTGGGTCGTAGCAGCACCCGACGACGACCGCGTCGTAGCCAGTCTCCTCGAGGCGGCGGACCGTCTCGAAGATGGCCAGCTCCATGAGGTGCTTGGGATAGTAGTAGTCGATGTTCTCGGGCACCCCCTCGAGGTGGATGACGTCGACCGCGGTACCTGTGCTCGCATACGGCACGAGGGTCTCGTGGATGATCTCGTCGAAGGCGGCCGTACCGAACGGGTTGATGAACGCGATCCGGCGCTCCACGGGCACCTCGGTCATCACCACATACTCTCAGCGATGGTGGTCTCCAGGCCCGGCCGGTCCGGACGGAACGGGGTCGGGTCGAGCACCGGCTCACCGCCGCAGATGATGTCCGCAACCAGCCGTCCGGTCGTCGGACCGGCCCCGTTCCCGAACACGTGGCCCGCCGCGATGATGAGGTCGTCGTGGCCCGGTGCGCGACCGATCAGCGGGAGACTGTCGGACGTGAACGGCAGCACGCCGGCCCATGCTTTTGCGAATCGTGCCGCGCGCAACTCGGGCAGCGCGGAAAGCATGCCCTCGGTCACGAGGGCGATGCCGGCCAGGTCCGGCTTCCAGTCGAATCCCGGGTAGTCCATCGCGATGCCCAGGAGATACGACCCGTCCGCCGTCTGGCAGGCCGATTCGAGGAGCGCCAGACCGAGTCGCTGCTCGAGCGCCGTCGAAAACGGCTCTGCGGTGAAGCTCTCGAGCTCCTGGAAGATGGCGTACTGCTTGACGGCTGCCGGTCCATAGAGGAGGTGCTCCAGGCGAGGAGCCATCGGTTCGGTCTGGACGATCTGCAGGCGCATGGGGTGGATCGGCAGATCCAGGCCGAGCTGGCGTCCGATGGCCGGGCTCCACGCCCCGGCCGCGAGGACGACCTGACCTGCAGAGACCGGGCCGAGGTCGGTCTGCACCCGTGTGATCCGGGAACCCTCCATCTCGAACGCTCGGGCAGCGGTCCCTTCGTGGATCGTCGCCCCGTGACGCTGCGCGGCCAGGGCGAAGGCGCGAACGAAGCGACGCGAGTCGATCTGCGCGTCGAGCGGGCAATAGGTCGCGCCGACCACGCTCTCGGGCAGGATCGGGGCCAGCTCGCGGGCCTCGGCGCCGTCGAGCAGTTGCATCGGCACGCCATCCGCGGTGCGGCGCTCGACGAACTCGCGCATGACCACCGCTTGGGCCTCGCTCGTGAAGTACGTGAGGCCACCCCGGCAGCGCAGGCCGAAATCGACGCCGAGCTCCTCGGGCAGCTCCTCGAGGCCCGATCGGGTGACCATCACGAGATCCAGCTCCGGACCGGGGCGCCGCGTGTGCACCCAGATGAACCCGAGGTTCCGGCCGGTCGCCCCGAATGCGAGCTGCTCCGCCTCGAGCAACAGCACGCTGGCACCGCGCCGGGCGAGGTGATAGGCGCTCGCGGCACCGACGATGCCGCCGCCGATGACCAGGACGTCCGGGGACAGGCTCAAGGACCCTCCGGTGCGATGGATGTCCCGGCACCGTAGCAGCGGAGCGGTACCGCCCATATGGCGACGAACACCGAAAGCAATCGCATATTCTTGGTTGCAGGCCATAACCCGAGTCCTGCGTGGCGGGCTATCATCCGCTCCAGCGGAAGACCGTGGTCTGGCACGACGCCGGAGGTTCACACGCGCGCGATGACCGACCTCGCGACGCACGCCCTGCGCGACCAACTGGACCAGCTCCTCGTCACGGCGCGGCGTGTCGCGGAGTCGCTCGACCTCGACACGGTCCTCACGTCGATCGTGGATGCTGCCACCACGCTCCTCGGCGCCGACAGCGGCGACATTCTCCTGTGGGACCGCGAACGCGACGCCCTCCGGGTCGTGGCCGTGTCGAATTTCCCGCCGGACATGCTCGGGTTCGAGATGCCGTTCGGCGACGGGATCTCGTCACGGGCGATCACGGCCCAGCAACCCATGGAGGTCGACGACTACGGCACCTACGAGCATCGCGTGCGCGCGCTCGATCGGTACGAATTCGGATCCGTCCTGTGCGCGCCGCTGTTGTTCCGCGGCGCCGCCATCGGCGCGATCAACGTCCATGCTCGGGGCCGCCGACACCACTTCCCGCATGGTTCCGCGGACCTCCTCGCGGCCTTCGCCGGCCACGCCGCGATCGCGATCGATCATGCCCGTCGCTACGAGAACGAGGTCAACCTCGGGCGGGACCTCGCCCAGACGAACCGCGAACTCACCCGCCTCCTCACCGTGCAGCAGCGCCTGGCCGAGCACGTCCTGCTCGACGATGGCCCGGGTGGGATCGCGACCGTGCTCGCCGAGGACCTGGGCCGCGACATCGTGATCCAGGACCACCTGCACCGGCTCATCGCGGGGGCCTCGCCAGGTGGCGGAGATAGCTGGCGCCGGCTCGTGGGTACGGCGGCGGAGTCCGTTGACGGCGGCGGCGGCGTGCGTCCGGAACCATTCACCGTCGCCGTCCGGATCGGCCGCGAGGTCGCCGGGCATCTGCTCCTCTCCTCCGACGGCGACCTCGGCCCGATCGATCGGGCCCTGGTCGATGCCGCCGCCACGGGGGTGGCCCTCGCCGTCGCCAAGGTGCGCGCGGCCGTCGAGGTCGAGGAGCGATTGCGTGGCGAGGCCGTGGCGGACCTGCTCAGCGGCACGTACGCGAGCGAGGAGGCGATCGGTGCCCGTGCCGCGCGGCTTGGTCATGACCTCGGAGAGCCGCGCGATCTGCTGGTCCTTGACGTCGCCGATGTCCAGCGCGGCGAGGACCCGGATATGCCGACCGCGCATGAGCGCCAGCGACGATACCTCAACGTCGTCCGGGAGCGCCTCACCGCTCGCGCGCCACGCAGCCTTGCGGGCCGGCATGACGGTTCGATCGTCGTGCTCGCGCGGGCAGGCCGAGCGAGCGATGTCGATCTCCGTGAGCTCGCCACCGACCTTCAGACGGCGATAGGAGGGATCGCCGGCGCCGGCCAGGTCACCGTCGCGATCGCTGACCGCTGCCAACGGCCCGACGATCACGCACCTGCGTTCCGCCTGGCCCGCGAGTCGATTGAGCTGATGCTCAAGCTCGGTCGTGGAGGGGCGGTCGTGGCCACGAGCGAGCTCGGGCCGTATGCATTGCTCCTGCGCGCCAGCTCACGCGACGACCTGGAGACCTTCGCTCGACGCACGCTGCAGCCGCTCATCCAGCACGATCGCGGGCACGGCGAGCTGCTGGGCACCCTCCGCGTGTTCCTCGAGGAGAACCGCGTCCAGCGCCGGGCCGCGGCCCGTTGCTTCGTCCACGTCAACACGATCGTCTACCGGGTGCGCCGTATCGAGGAGCTGCTCGGCGCCAGCCTTGGCGATCCCTCGACCGTGTTTGACATCACGCTCGCGCTGCGCATTCTCGATCTCCTCGGGGAAACGCCCGTCATCGGGACCGCGCGGAATCACACCTGACGCAGCTCCTCGGGCAGCTCGTACCAGCGCATCCGCGGGCCCACGAGGGCGCGAACGCGCCATCCGACCGATTTCGGGCAAGCATCAAGCGTCTCCCGCAAGGATCGGGCGCGATCACGCGCGGTTGACAGGACGGCGGCGGTGGTGGGATCGATCGTCGTCGCCGCGAGGCTCCAGCGGGCGACGAGCGCGGCGATGTTGTCGTCGACCGTGCGCCACCAGCCCCAGTCCCTGCCGCACACGTCGCGGATGCGGGCCAGCTCGATCCCGTCACCGTCGGCCTCAAACAGGTCGTGGTCGGCGAGCAGGGCAAGCAGGTCCTGGACGTCGCGTTCGGTCAGCTCGACGATCTGGAGCTTGGACAAGAGGAGGTCGGCCGGCGACAGCGTCAAAGGCCACGCCGCAATATCCAGGCGGCCCTGGAGCGGGAGCTCGTGGCACATCCGGAGCGTGTCGAGGAACACGTCGATCCGCCGCCCGTCGGCGTCGTGGAAGAGCAACCGCTCCGAGCCGTTGAGGGTGTTGAACGTGCGCGCGGGTTCGTAGCCGAGCGCCGTCATCATCCGGACAATCGGGGGAGTACCGGCCGGCGCCACGAGGTCGATGTCGTGATAGGTCCGGCGCGGCTCCAGGCGCCCGATCGTCGGTGCAATGAGCGCGACGCCCACACCACCGACTGCCCGGATGGCCAGGCCGGTTTCGCGGGAGGCCTCGATGATCCGGCGCGCTTCCGCGACCGGGTCTGCCAGCGCCGTCATCCGGCGGTGAACGTGAAATCGCGCAGGCCCCTGCGGGCGGACACCCGGAGGACCAACCCCTGGAGCACACCGTCCTGGTACTGGCTGCCGGGATTGAAGCCGGTCGTGGCGCCGATCTTGTAGCGACCCCGCCCTTCGTGGATGTGGCCATGCAGCGCGAGCGTCGGTTGACGTTCGGCGATCAGATCGCGGATGGTGTGACTCCCGACCGGGACCATGATCGGCTCGCCCGAGCCGTCGTACTGGATGCGCAGGGAGCCGTCCAACCGGGGGGCCCGGTCGATGCCGGTGTCATAGGGCGGCATGTGCAGGTTCCAGATCGTCGTGCCGCCGGACGGCAGGTCCTTCACCGCATCTCGCACCAGGTCGCCGAGGACCGCATCGGGTACCTCCCGCGGGGTGTGCCAGGGTGTCGGCGTCGACTCGCCTCGAGACGCCATCCAGAGCCCAGGCCCGAGCTCCGTCGTCGACCCCTGGACGTCCACGAGGCACCGGGAGCCTGCCAACAACCTGTCGATCTCGGGTGGGTCGTCGTTACCGGGCATGATGTAGGCCTGCGTCCGCCGGTCAGCCAGCCGTTGGTCGGCGAGGACGAGCCAGCTCTCGAGCGCCTCGAGCTTGAGCTTGGTGAACACGGCTCGCTCCATCTCGATCGAGCCGCGGATCTGGGCAACCTCGTCCGCCGTCGTCACCAGGCCGTAAGCGCCCTCGTTGCGGGCCAACCGGATCAGTTCGTCCACCTCGCCGCGGGTCTCGAGGCGATGGACACGATCCTTCCAGGTCGCGGTCCAGGCTTCACCGGGGCCGAGGGCCGGATAGATCGGCAGGAGGACCTTGCCGGTCAGGTCCCCACCGATGACGAGCACGTCAGCACCATAGAACCCGGCCGCGTTGAGCCATTTCCGGAAACAGACATCCGACCCGTGGATGTCGGCGACGTAGAAGATCGTGAGATCAGCCACCCCGCGGCCGGACTCGTTCGGCCCGGATCACTCCGGCGGGATCTCGCGGAACGCAGCGTCGATCGGCAGACCCTGCCGCTTCCGATACGCGCGAGCCGCGAAGAAGATCCCGAGCGGGATGACGAACTGCAGGGCGGTCGTCACGAGCTGCTCCGGTGTGTTGAGGAACAGCAGATCGTTGGTCAGCATGAGGTACAGGCCGATGCTGAAATAAAACAGACCGATGGCGCCGCAGATCGACATGACCGGGATGCCCGCGATTCGCCAGTTCACCGCGCTCGCCTCGAGCAGGGGGCGCGTCCGGGGAAGGTACGGGAAGAGCAGGCCGCACAGTGCGACCAGCCAGAACACGAAGTAGTAGGCGAGGGCCGGGGTCAGGAACTGGAACACCCCGATGTGGTACAGGATCAGGAACGCCTCGCCGATGACGGCGACGACGATGACCGCGACCCACGGCGAGTTGTAGCGGGGATGGACCTCGGACAGCTTCTGGGGCGCCAGCCGGTCGAATGACCAGGCGAACATCGCCCGGGTTGCGATGAGGAACGCGGACGGCAGCCAGAAGTAGCTCCACAGCACGAGTCCCGCCGCGACGAGCAGGAAGATCGGCAGGTTGTCGATCAGGACACCGGCGTACAGCATGAAAACAGGGTAGGCCTCGACGGCGGATCCATCCTCGGGGACGACGTTGTAGCTGACCCAGGCGAGCGCCTGGTTGAACTCGACCGTCACGGCTGCCGAGATCGCGAAGAACAGGACCCACGCGATCCCGGCGTACAGGAGCATCCCGCCGACAGTGGCACGGAGCTGCGTCTTGGTCGGCGTCCGGACCTCGCCACCGATGTAGGTCGAAGCCCAGGCGACCAGCCAGATGATCGGGATGATCCCCAGCGTGTCGGTCAGCGTGAAGCCGGTCGACATCCCGTTCGCCGCCGCGAGGTCGAGCGTTGCCTGGTAGCCGGGCACGCCGGTTGCGGCCGCATAACTGTCGAAGCCTGCCTGGAAGACCGTCGTCGACGCCAACAGGAACACCACCAGCAGCAGGATCCCGGTGATCGCGCCAACGATCCAGTTGATGTCCTGGAACTTGAGATAGGCGCGAAGTCCGCGGATGTTCAGCGCCGCCATCAGCACGATGAACACCGTCCCGAAGATGAAGTAGGTGTTCGGTTCGCTCGCCCACGCGCCGATCGCCGCGATCGTCTCGTTGCCGCTGACCGCGCCGTACGAGGTGAAGAGCGGACCCAGGACGAACTGGGCGATCCAGTACCCGCCGATGCCGACCCAGAAGGACTGGCTCATCGCGGCGGCGAAGCTCGCCATGAAGCCGATCGCCGGATGGAAGGTCCTCGACAGGAAGACGTACTCGCTGCCGGTCCGGGGCATGATCGAGGCAAGCATCCCGTAGAGCAGGTTGAACGGCAGCGCGAGGGCCGCCGCGATCGGGATGGCCACCAGCAGGTTGCTCTGCGGAAAGACCGCCGGGTGCGCCCAGTAGGTGAACATGATGTAGACGACACCGACGTTGGCGACGTTCAACAGCAACATCCGCCAGGGCGAGCCCACTCGGACGAACCCCGACGATTCCCGGCTGAACACCTGGCCGGGGGCCGACGCCACTGCGCCGGACTCGATGACCGCCTCGCTCACGCCGTCCTCCTCATGGCCGGATTCACCCTGGTGGAGGCTACGCGTGAGTCGACGGGTTCAACAATGGCGACGACCGACAGTTCGGAGGCACCGTGGTTGTCGGCAATCGCTGATTTCCAGTCGACGGCGCGACCGCCACGGGCCTACTGGGCGGTCAGGCCCCCGTCCACCATTACGACCGCTCCGGTCATCAGGCGGGCTCCGTCAGACGCCAGGAACGCGACAACTTCCGCCACCTCGTCTGGCGTGCCCTGCCGGCCCATCGGCACCATCTGGTCCACGAAGGGCATCAGCGTCTCCGTTCCACCTGCCGCCTCGATTGCCGGGTTGTTGAAGGGCGCCAGCAAGGGCGGCGTGGTGATGCTCGCGCAGTAGGCGGCGATCGAGGTCTCGCCGACGAGCCCCGCGGTTGAGCTCCCCGTGGTTCGCTCTGCGAGGGCGGCGACGCTGGGCTCCGATGTGACATCGACGGCGAGACCCAGCTGCTCGAGGTGCGACCTCCGCCGCCAGCTCCGCCCGCAGCGCCCAGGGTGTGTTGCCGGAGATGGCCGCGTCGGCGCTCCGGGCTCACCGGACGCGCCAGCGCATGGAGCGTTTGGTGGCCGGGTCCAGATGGGTCGACACGGGCCACGTGCTCGCCACGAGTGTGGGCACCGCACTCGACGCCGCTACCGTGACGCACTCGTTCCAGCGGGCGTTGGAGCGGGCAGGGCTCCCCCACTCGCGCTTCCATGACCTCCGCCATCCCGCGGCGACATTCCTGCTGGCGCAGGGCTTCACGCTTGAGGACGTCAAGAACCTCCTCGGCCACAGCTCGATCGTGCTGACCTCGAACACCTACGGGCATGTCCTTGAGCAGCGCCATGTCGAGGTCGCAGCGGGGATGGATGCGGTGCTCGGCGGCTAACTTGGGCTGGCCCTGGCGTGTCGGGTCCTCGCTCTCCTCCCGCTCCACGCTGTCCACCGAGTGCGTTTGCCGTGGCTGTCAGCATGGCTGTCAAAACGGCCCTTCAGAGGCCGCTCCAACGTTCCCACGGCCGATCCTGAGCGTGGAACCTCGGCGAGCCGGGTGGGATTCGAACCCACGACCAAGGGATTAAAAGTCCCGTGCTCTGCCACTGAGCTACCGGCCCACGGGTAGCCTACCCGCTCGCCCGGCATTGGGCGACACTCACCTGGCGGGCGAGCACCACTTGAGGGGTCCGGCTGGACAGCCGCGGCTCATGCGCGCTCGTAGGCGTCTCGGAGCCAACCGACGACCTCGTCGTCCAGCTCCATGGGCGTCGCCAGGCGGACCCGATGGGTGCACATGCCGGACGAGGTCTCCAGTCGTCCCGCGGCCGGGACGCCTTTCAGGTTCAACCCGATCTCGAGACGGCCACCCGAGACAGGCCCGACTGTGCCGAACTGCTTCGACCGCCGCAACGCCACATACGTTTGCTTGGGCGCCAGCTCGACGTCACCGCCGAACCCGGTCGCAATGGCGATGACCCGGTCATGAAACGGCCGGATTGACGCCTTTGGCCCTGCGTAGATTGCGTCGACGAGGGCATCTCCCTCCGGGGCAGCAGGTCCGCGCAGGGCGGTCAGCGCCACAAGGTTCGCGTCGCCATGTCCAAACCCGTGCTCGGATTTCAGCCAGGCCACGATGGCGCCGTGCTTCGCCAGCCCACTCGACTGGACAACGGCAAGCCAAGCGTCCATCGGGCGCCCGGTTCGGGCCTCGA
The DNA here is from genome assembly GCA_031431535.1 of Chloroflexota bacterium. Lineage (GTDB taxonomy): Bacteria > Chloroflexota > Limnocylindria > Limnocylindrales > CSP1-4 > SPCO01. The sequence goes on along the minus strand of JANPDO010000002.1, from coordinate 5,429 downwards.
CATTCCTGATCTGCGTGCGGGTGGCTTCATCCATGGCGTGTCTCCTTCATCGACGAGCGAGCGCCTTGGCGATTGAGGCGGCCTGCGTCTGGGCGGGAGGCCGTTTTCAACATGGTTTCCTGAGCCCAACCCGGCCGCTCAGGCCGGCGGGAGCACCGGCGTGGGGAGCGGCTGGCCTCGAACCCCCGCCAGCAGGTTTGCGGCCGCCATGGCGGCCATCTTGCCGCGAGTCACCCGTGACGCGGACGCGATGTGCGGGACGATCAGGCAGTTGTCCAGGCCGACCAGGGGGTCGTCCATGGGGATCGGCTCGGGATCCGTGACATCCAGCGCCGCGGCCCAGATCACGCCGTTCCGCAGCGCCGCGGCCAGGGCACGCTGGTCCACGACCGGGCCGCGGGACGTATTCACGAGCACGGCCGTCGGCTTCATGGAGGCCAGCGTCCGGGCGTTGATCAGGTGCCGCGTCTCGGCGGTCAGGTTGACGTGGAGCGAGACGTAATCGCTCCGCGACAACAACTCATCCATCGCGACGTACGTGGCGCCCAGCGGCGCCGTGACCGAATCCGGGAGTCGAGCCACGTCGTGGTACAGGATCTCCATCCCGAACCCCTGGGCGCGTCGGGCGAGCGCCTGGCCGATCCGGCCAAATCCCACGATCCCGATCGTTGAGCCGTAGACATCGGGCCCCATGAGCAGCATCGGCCCCCACGTGCGCCATTGCCCGGCCCGCACGTATCGATCACCTTCTGCGACCCGACGCGCGGCCGCCATCAACAGTGCGAACGCGAGATCGGCGGTCGTCTCGGTCAGAACCCCGGGCGTATTGCCCACAGCGACGCCGCGCCGCGAACATGCCGGCACATCGATGTTGTCAAAGCCGACCGCGTAGTTCGCGACCACCCGCAACCCCGGCCCGGCCGCGTCGAGAAACTCGTCATCGACGCGATCGGTCAGCAGGGTCAGGACGCCATCGCAGCCGGCAACCCGGCGGAGCAGCTCAGCACGAGGCGGTGGCAGTTCGTCCTCCCAGAGGTCCGTGTCGCAGGCCGCGCGCACGGCGTCGAGTCCCTCATCAGGAATGATCCGCGCCACGAACACTCGCGGGCGAGTGCCACCCGCGCCAACCGCGCCGCCCCCGCCCGAACCACCTTCAGCCACGACCCAGCCCCTCCACAAATCGACCGATCCGCCCCAGAGCCTCAGTCAGGTTCTCGCGAGAATTCGCGTACGAGATCCGGATGTGCTCCGTCCCGACGCCGCCGAACGCTGTCCCCGCCAGCACGCACACGCCGGCCTCGTGGAGCAACCGCTCGGCCAGCTCAGCACCCGACAAGCCCGTCCCGGCGATGGATGGGAAGACATAGAACGCCCCGACCGGGGTCGCGCAGCGAATGCCCGGGATGGCGTTCAGCCCGGCGACGATGAGGTCGCGCCGGGCCTTGAATTCGACCACCATGGCGTTCACGTCGTCTTGCGGCCCGGTAAGCGCCTCGACCGCGCCAACCTGGACGAAGGTCGGCGCGCACGAGATCGTGTTGATGATGAGCTGGCCATAGGTCTGGACCAGCGCCGGTGGCACGATCGCGTACCCGAGCCGCCAGCCGGTCATCGCGAACGTCTTGGAGAAGCCGTCGAGGATGATCGTCCGCTCGGCCATCCCGGGCAGCGCGGCGATCGAGACATGCTCGGCGCCGTCGTACAGGATCCGCCCGTAGATCTCATCGGCCACCACCCACAGATCGTGCTCGATGGCGAGGGCCGCGATCCGCTCCAGGTCCGAGCGGGTCAGCACGCCGCCCGTCGGGTTGGCCGGCGAGTTGACGAACAGGACCCGAGTCCGCGGCGTGATCAGCGCGGCCAGCTCGTCGACATCGAGCCGGAACTCGTTCTCCATCCGGATCGGGATCGGGACCGGTGTCGCCCCGACAAAGCGCGTCAGCGACTCGTAGATCGGATAGCCGGGATCCGGGACGATCACCTCGTCGCCCGGGTCCACCAGCCCCAGGATCGCGTAGAGCATCACGCCCTTGCCGCCGACCGTGACGAACACCTGCGACGGATCGGCCGTGACGCCCTTGTGCAGGGCGACGTCGGCGGCGATGGCCTGACGCAGCGCGGGGATGCCCGGGAACGGCGCGTAGTGGGTCGCCCCGCTGTCCAGCGCGCGCTTGGCTGCCTCGCGAACGTGTGCCGGCGTATCGAAATCGGGCTCGCCGATCTGGAGATGGATGATCGATCGACCCTGGGCCTCGAGCGCGCGCGCCCGCGCCGAGACCTCGAACGCGCTCTCGGTCCCGATCGTGCCCATCCGGGCCGCGACGCGACGAGCCAATGACACCGACATCTGGGGGCCTCCTACGGCAACAGTTGACGAAGCGCGAACATGACATTGGCCGGTCGCTCGGCGATCCGACGCATATACCAGGGGTACCAGTGCTCACCATAGGCGATCAGCGCCCCAACCCGGTAGCCGGCGGCCGCCAGGCGGCGCTGCTCATCCTCGCGGATCCCGTAGAGCATCTGGACCTCGAACCGGTCCACGCCGATCCCGGCGGCCGCCACCTGGGCGGCGATCTGCTCGATGAGCGCCACGTCATGGGTGCCGAGTCCAAGACGGCTGGGTCGCTCACGCCCATCGAGCAGGAAGCGGACCGCGAGTCCCAGGAAGCTGGCGTCGACGCTGCGTCGGTTGGTGTACGCGATCGATTCCGGCTCGTCGTAGGCGCCCTTGACCAGCCGGATAGCGGGATCGAGCGGACGGAGGCGTTCGATATCCGCGGCGGTACGGCGCAGGTACGCCTGGAGGCAGAGCCCGGTCCGTGGCTGGACCGCACGCAGCCGCTCATAGAGCGCGACCGTCGCCTCGACATAGGCGCTCCCCTCCATGTCGATCCACAGATACGAGTCCCGGGCGGCGGCGTGCTCGGCGAGGCGGACGAGGTGTCGAAAGCAGGCCTCCGGGTCCAGGTCGAGCCCCAGTTGCGTGGGCTTCACGGAGATCTCGCCGCGAATCCCGCGTGCGACGATCTGGTCCAGGACATCGATGTAGTGCGCGGCAACCTCGTCTGCTTCCGTGAGGTGTCCGAGGTTCTCCCCGAGCCTGGTGTAGAGCGTCGCGATCCCCGCGGCCTGCAACGGACCGGCCGCATCAAGGGCGGCCCCCAGGGTCTCCCCCGGCATGAATCGGCGTACTGCCCGGCGCATGAAGCGCATCCGCGGCAAGCGCTCCTTCAGCCAGCGATTCCGGGCCGCCCACAGGAAGACGCGCCGCACGGTTGCTCCTCCCTGACGTCCCGACACGATGCCCTGTCGCGCAGAACCGGATGGTACGCGACCGCGGGGCTACTATCGCGCCTGATGAGCCGCTTCTATGACATCGATGGAGCCAACGCTGCGATCCCCGTGATCGATGGGATCGTCGCGGTCCTGCGCACCCAGCGCGAAGAGCTGGTGCGCATGCGCGACGACATCCTGGCCGCGGGATCGGGCGGGCAGGGCACGCCGGCGCCGGTCACCGCCCCGAACGGCGAGAGCGAAGTGCCGATTTCGAGCGACCTCCGCCTCGCCCGCCTGCGGATGCAGGGACTGATCGACCAGATGGCCGCCGGTGTGGCCCGCATCGATGTGCTGGGGCTGACTTTGCGCGACATCGAGCGTGGCCTCATTGACTTCCCGGCCCTGGTTTCGGGCCGGCAGATCTGGCTCTGCTGGCAGCCCGGCGAGGCAGCCATCGGGTGGTGGCACGACCTCGAAACCGGCTTCGAGGGGCGGCGACCGCTGGCGGAGTTGGCGTGACCGTCGGCTCGGTTATCATCGGGCGAGACGGACGGGCGAAGGCCTACCGGCCACTCTCCGATGCGGACCGGACGGCAGCCCTCCGCGCGGGCCTCGCCGCGTACGGGCGAGGCGACTTCTTCGAGGCGCACGAACTGCTCGAGCCAGCCTGGATGGGCACGAGCGTGGCGGCTGAGCGGGCGCTTCTGCAGGGCCTGATCAAGGTAGCCGCCGCGTATGTCCACGCCGCCCGCGGGAATCCCGTTGGGATCAGCCGGAACCTGGAGGGCGCGCGGCTTCGGCTGGTCGAAGCACAGGAGGGCTACCGGACCGCCGGCCTTTCCGATCCGACCTGGCTCGACATTGAAGCCCTTGTTGGTGCCATCGACGTCCGGCTCGCCGACCTGGCGACGCACGCTGGCGGCCCGACCCTCGGGCCACCCGAATTGCCAGGGAGCGTCCCGTGACCATGCGCGGTCCCATGCCGACCGTCGATGTCTCCGAGGCCGAGCGGCGACTCCGGGAGGATCCGGAACGGCCGCTCCTGATCGATGTCCGCGAAATCAACGAGTTTGTCGCCGTCAGGGCGCCGGGCGCGGTCCTGCTGCCGACGTCGACATTCGCGGCCCGGGTGGATGAACTGCCAACGGACCGTCCCTTGCTCGTGATCTGCCACGTTGGCGGACGATCAGCGGCCGTCACCGGCTTCCTGGCCCGGAGCGGTCGCACGGACGCGACCAATGTGGCCGGGGGGATGGAGGCGTGGGAGCGGGCAGGGCTCCCGGTCCGACGCGGTCCGGTGGAACCGGGCGAGGGCGGGTTCCCGACGAGTTGACCGGGAACGGCCGGCCCAGCCGGCACTCAGCCGGCGCTCAGGCGGTAGCCAGCCGGCGCTCAGCCGGCGCCCTGCCGCGAGCCACCTAGCGTCGGCGGCGGCTCAGAATCCTGCCAAACAGCGCTCGGGTCCCATCGCGGTGGGCAAAGGCCACACCCACCAGGATCAGCACGATGAAGTTGACCGTACCGACGCCGGCCGCATTGAGATAGCCCAGCTGCTGGCCGATTTCACCGTCGATCGTCAGGCCGGGAACGGTCGCGCCGACCAGGCCGAGCTGGAAGAACGGCGCCTGGGGCGCCGCGTTGGCGCGGACGCTCGATGCCAGGACACCACTGTCGCTCGCCCCCCCGACGAGGATCGCATTTGGTCCGCTGACGATCGCCGCGGCACCCTCGAGACCCGCTTCGGGCAGGTCGCTCACGTCCAGGTGCTTCCACTCGGTCAGGTCGCCGGTCGACGTCGGGGTCGCCCAGTACAGCTCCCGCGCCGGGCCCGAGCCGTCGTTGCCACCCGCAAGATAGAGCGCCCCGTTGGCGGCCCAACCGGCCGCGTTGGTCCGGGCCGCCGGCAGGTTCGCCGCGTTGGTGATGTCCCAGCGGACCACCTTGCCCTCGTCGGGGTTCTCCGGTAGTCCCTCGATGGCCACCTCACCAAAGGCGCCGCGCTGAACGGCGCCCACGGGTCCGTTCGCATCGCTGCCACCGTAAACCCAGACGAAGTCGCCGACTACGGCTGCCGTCGCATCGGCCTGTGCCTGCTGCAGCGGTTGCTCGGCGGCCCACGGGCCCAGCGCGCCCGCGCTGTCGATCAATGA
>JANPDO010000001.1:0-11227 GCA_031431535.1 Chloroflexota bacterium | reverse complement strand
CCTGGGCTTCCCTGGCGCGCCGGCTCCGATGCCCGGGTGAGCCTCGCGCAGCACCCGGTGCGATGACGAGGTGCAACCGCGACCATGCCTGCGGCGGCTGGTTCCGAACCTGACTCCGGCGTCGGGCCGGCGCCGGTCCGTGCCGATCATCCGATCAGGGATTGGGGTGGCCTACGGGGCTCGAACCCGTAACCTTCGGAGCCACAATCCGATGCTCTGCCATTGAGCTAAGGCCACCGCGGAGCCGCGCGCCGAGATGGTTCAGGTGTGGCGCGTGTGAACTCGGTCGCACGCTGGAGCACCAACTCTGGCGAGAGCGGAGTCTACCCCGAATTTGTGAAGCGCAGGCTGTGCAAGTGCATCGGATGCCGATGACGAAGAGCGCGGCGCGACCGCAGCAACCGCCGATTGGTTCGCACCGAGCGACCGCGCGATTCCCGTTGCCCAATCCTCAACCCCCCGGGGGCGGAAGTCTCCGTGGGGCGCCTTGACGACCGCGACGACCGCCTTCTCGGCCAACCCGAGCCGGGCGCGATCGAGCTTGCCCTCGAAGATCCGATGGACGATCGCTTGCGTCCGCTCGCACAGCGCAGCGACCTCCGCCGGTCACCTGCTGGCTTTGGTCGGCATGACTTCGCACCGGGCGGATCCGGGCCGTCACGACCGGGGCCGATGTGACTGACGGCCCTTGCCTCGGCGTATCCGGAGGCCGACGCTCTATCCAATGAGCTACAGGCGCGCGAGGGGCCGATGATACCGGTCGAGCGCGGTTGCAGCTTCGGCTTCCCGTACGACGGGGGTCCATCGTGTTCGGCGGACATCACCCTCGGATGTGCCGCCGCAGCGTTGTGATGCGCTAGGGTCCGGGCCAGGTCGCTCCGCCGTCGGCTGACCGGAAGAACTCTGTCTGGCGGCTGACGACGACGACGGTCTGGCCATCGTCGGTCGCTGCAATGGCAAACGCTGAGCCGAGGTAGCCCGTCGCAAGCCACGTTTGGCCGCCATCAGAGCTACCGAATAGGCCCTCCGAGGACCCGGCGTAAATGACCCGACCATCCGGTGTCGCGGCCAGAGCTGTCATCGGAAATGTCTCGGGCGTCGAGAGGGCGGACCAAGAACGTCCGCCATCATCGCTCGCCACGAGACCGGATGCGTCGACCCCGAGCAGCCGGGTCGCCGATCCCGCTCGGACCGCGACCGGGAAGATGACGTTATCCTCGCGTACGCGGGTCCAGGCGGTCCCGAAGTCGCTGCTCTCCCACAGCCCACCGGTCGCCAGGTATGCCCACATCCGGGCCGGGTCCGCTGGATCGCGCGCGAAGCCGTGGATGTCGAGGCTCGGCAGATCGGCTGCGATTGGCGCCCAGGTCTGTCCGCCATCGCGGCTCGCCGTGAAGACCAGGTGACCGGCGATTACGATCGAGCCATCGTCGGCCGCTGCCATGCCCATCGCGTCTTCGCCCACCGGCAAGGGTGCCCAAGTCTTGCCTCCGTCGCGGGTCTCAGTGATCCCGTTGTGGTGACCAAACAGCAGATGGTTGGGATCGTCGCCGACGAACGCCACGGAGTGGACGTCCTGCGTCCCAAGGCGGGACCAGGCGGTGGGCACGGTCGGACCAGAACGGGCCAAGATGACCGCTAGACCGGCGACTCCGATAGCCATCGCAAGCGAAACCACTGGCAACCAGCGCGGCGGGCGATGCGGCGGCGCGGCCTTGCGTCTCATTCTGCGTCGGTCAGCCGTGTGGCGATGCGCTCTACGCCTTGGGCTTCGAAGGTCACCTTGACCCTCGACGCCGTGGCCATGTGTTCGCGCAGGTGGTTGGCCGGAAACGCCCCGTCGATGAGTTCGAGCGTGCCGATTGAGAAGGTGATCTCTGCCCCAGTGTCGGTGCGGAGTGTGAAGCCGCGGACGTCCGTCAGCGACCACTGATCGACCGCGGTCACTACTCCCGCCGCGGCACTGGGCGCGATGGTATCGAGTGCCGCCCGAACCTCGTCCGGCGACAGGATCGTCTCGAATTTGGCGACCACTTTGCCGGCGCCGTCGATCACGAATACCCAAGGCTCCGACGGAAGCGAGTAGGCATCGGTCCAGGCCGCTGTCTGGAGTTGCCCGTCCGCCGACAGCTCAGGCTGGAGTCGCCCATCGGCGTAGGCCATCTTGTAGGGCTCGACGTTGATGAAGGTCAGCTCCGGGTAGTCAGCCGCGACGCCTTTGACCACATCGAGGGTCGGGCCACAGACCGCGGTCTGACAGAAAGCCGGAGTCGCGAAAACCAGCACGAATGGCGTCTTGGCGGTCAACGCGTCTGCAACCGAGGTCTCATAGAAGCGCCGTTCGGGAGCCTTGTCGCTCGACACCTTGGCCGGATCATTACCAACGTCGGCCAGGGTAGGCGTGTCGACACTTGGGGCAGCTTCGCCGATGGCAGGCGTGCCGCCTGACTCGAGCACATCGTAGTCCGCCCGAACCGTCTTGCTCGAACCGTCGGGCAAGGTCGCGGTGAAGCGAGTTCCCCAACGGCCGGCGGCGGGGAACTCGATGTCGGCCGCATACAACCCCCGCTCGCCCTCGATCGCCCAAAGGAAGCGTGAGTCCGCCTCGAAGGCCACCGCGTCGGGGGCGGCCGCGACGTCGAAGAACTCCAGGTGCACCGGCACGTCCGGGGCGGCGATGAGGTTGTTTGCCCGGTCGGTCAGGGTGAGCAGCCAGCGGTTGGGCCCCTTCGTGATCTCCGAACTGATGATGATGGGCAGGATCTCCGGGCCGGTCGCCGAGGGCGCGGCCGTGGCGGCTGCGGCCGAAGGGGCGGGAGGAGCCGATGTCGAACCCGCGCCGCAGGCGGCGAGGATCAAGGTGGCAGCGGCAATGAAGGCGAAGCGGACGGCGTTCATGCGTGAGCGATCTCCTCGAGGCGGCGACGATCGGCGGTTTCGAGCTGGAAGGTGGAATGCTCGATGTCGAAGATGCCGGCCAGGCAAGTGCACAAATGGTCGAGCACCTGCGGGGCGTCGGCCCCTGGACCAAGGACGACATGGGCGGATACGACGTTGAGTCCCGACGTGATAGTCCAGGCGTGGAGGTCGTGGACGTCGCTGACCCCCGGGGCCTCCAAGATGTGGCTGCGCACCAGATCCATGTCGAGCCCCTTGGGCGTGGCTTCGAGCAGCACATCGACCGCCTCTCGGAGCAGGCCGTAGGTCCGCGGCAGGATGAGCACCCCGATGACCGCGGACGCCACCGCGTCGGCCTGGACCCAGCCGGTGGCGGCGATCACAACGGCGGCGACGATGACCGCGGCGGAGCCCGCAAAGTCGCCCATGACCTCGAGGTAGGCGCCTCGCATGTTAAGGCTTGAGGCCTGCCCTCCGCGCAGCAGGTAGAGCGAGATCGCGTTGGCGCCGAGGCCGAGCAGTGCCACGGCGAACATGACTCCGGAGGCGACTTCGGTCGGTTCCGAGAGTCGGCGCCACGACTCATAGAGCACGAACGCTGCGACCCCGAACAGGAGCACGGCGTTCACCACTGCCGCCAGGATCTCCAGCCGAAGGTAGCCAAAGGAGCGAGACCGGGAGGGCGCCCGTCCGGCGATCCAGATGGCCCCGATGGCCAAGCCAATGCCGACCACGTCGGTGAGCATGTGCCCGGCGTCCGCCAAAAGTGCGAGGGAGTTCGAGGCGAGTCCGCCGATGACCTCGACGATCAACACGGCCAGGGTGACCAGGAAGACCGCCACCATGCGGTTCCGTCCGGCCCGGCCGGAAGAGTGGCTGTGCGGCATCAGGCCACCGCCTCGGCCGCGTGGTCAGCGGCATCGAGGACCAGCCGGCGGATGTGGTCGTCGTCGAGGCGGTAGTAGGCCATGCGCCCGACCTTGTTGCGGGTCACAACGCCGCGCTCGCGCAGAAACCGGAGTTGGTGGCTGAGCGCGGACACGCTCATCCCGAGAACCAGCGCGATGTCGCATACGCACAGGTCGTCGGCGATTGCCAGCAGATGCAGGATCCGAGCACGCGATGGGTCCGCCAAGACGAAGAAGAGCCCGGCGACTGTCGCCGAACCTGCCTGACTGAGGCTACGCCCGAGGACCGGCCGGATCGCGTTCGGGTGGAGGCAGGCGACATTGCAGCCTTCCGCATCGATGGCGGAGCCAAAGACCTGGGCCGTCACGCTAGTCATGGTCATCCTCCCCGCCCAACGCCTCGATGCCCTCCCGGGCCAGAAGCACCGTGATGCCAAGGGCCGCAACGGGATCGGCCCACCACCAGCCGAGCCCGGCGTTGAGCGCGAGCCCGGTCAGGGCGACAATGGACAGATACCAGCAGGCGTATGTCTGCTGGGCGTCGGCGATCATGGCCCGGCTTCCGAGGGCCTCGCCGATGCGGCGCTTCGAGCGCGCCAACCAGAGCATGACGACGAAGGAGACCGCCGTCAGCACGATGCCGATCGGGCTGGCGTCTGGCGCCTCCTGGTTGACGAGTGTGCGGACCGCCTCGAAGGCCACATACGCCGCGAGCATCAGGAAGGCGATGCCGACCAGCCGCTCCGCACGCTGCTCAATCCGCTCGACGGCCTTCTCGTCGTGCCGGCCGCGGGTCTCGGCCATCAGGCGCCAGATGATCACGGCGCCCGAGATAGTTTCCACGAAGGAGTCCACGCCGAAGCCGATGAGAGCGATGCTCCCGGCCGCGATACCCGCGGCGACAGCAATGATCCCCTCAAGGATGTTCCAGCCGACCGTTAGATACTCGAGTTCGAGCCCTCGCTTGAGGTTAAGCGGTCGAAGGTGGGCAATGCCCACTCGCATACTCCCTTGGTGACAACACTTGAGTAACGGCTCAAGTGTATGCACGATTTCCCGTCACGTCGGTAGCGCCAGTCCGTGCCGGTATGCCGCCGGTGTCAGGCGCAGGCCGACGAAGCGCGACCCTTCGATGACGATCCGCTCGTAGACCGCGTGGATCACGTCGGACTTCTCCTCGGCTGTACGACTTTGACCTTGCGACCGCTCGCTTCACGGAGCTGACATCCGGGACTAGATCGATGATCCTGGACGCGACCGGCGCGGCTCAGCCCATGGGCACGGTCACCGGCGAGCTGGTGGCCGGGGGCACGGTCGCCTGGACGACGGACGGTCAACGGCTGCTGTACCTCGTTCGTGAGGCCGGCGACTCTGCAGCCAGCTGGACGATCCGTTCGATCGATGCAGCCGGAGGAAGCCACTCGTCCGTTGTCGTCCAAGGCGCAATCGTTCGACATCGGGTTCAGCGACTGAGACCGCCAGCTGACTGAGCCAACGAATAGGGGTCGCTCATTGACCCCCGCGTGGGTCGCTGGCGCGGACCTGCGGCGGCTTGGCACCCGGTAACGCCAGGTCGTCCGGCCGAGCAGAGTCGACCGAACCGTACCCAACAGGCCAAGAGTCCTCCTAAGCCGCCGGGACGTCCGATCCCCCCCACCCGGACCATCCGGCGAGTGATTTGGGGACTCCCTGAACGTACCTTGCCGAGACGTCCGGATTGTGGCCGAACGCTCCCGGAGGTCCCAATCGAATGTCGCACGGAGCGACGCTCGCGAGCCGTCCCCGCTCAGGCACCATGGCCTTGGCCATCGCCTTGCTGTTCGGGCTCGCCTCCGTGGCGACCTTGGCCGCACCAGCGACGACGCTCGCCTGGGAGGGCAACGCGTTCGATGCCTCGTCGGAGGCCGACCTGATCGCCTTGACCAATCGAAGCCGCGCCAACGCCGGGCTCAAGGCACTGAAAGTGGACGCCGCGCTGACCTCGATCGCCCGCTGGCGCAGCCGGGACATGATCCAGAACGACTACTTCAGCCACTCCATTCCGGGCTACGGCAAGGTGTTCACCAAGCTAGATGACACCGGCTACTGCTACAAGTTGGCGGGGGAGAACATCGGCTGGAACACCTATCCCGACGGGGAAGCGACCGGCGCGATCCACCAGATGTTCATGGACTCAGGCGGCCACCGGGCGAACATCCTGGGCGCGAACTGGGACGCCGTCGGGATCGGCGCTTTCAAGGGTCCGGACGACAAGAAGATGTGGACCGTCCTGTTCGCCGACACATGCGGCGGGGGCACGCCGGCGGCGACCGCCAAACCGACCGCCAAGCCGACCCCGAAGCCAACGCCCAAGCCGATTGCGCAGGCCACGGCCGAACCAACGCCCGAACCAACGCCCAAGCCCACACCGAAGCCAACACCCGAACCGACCCCCACACCGAAGCCAACGCCCGAACCGACCCCAGCACCGACGCCGTCGCCAAGTCCGACGCCGTCGCCATCACCAGTGTCGACTCCAGCTCCCACCCCGGCGCCGACCGCACAACCGACCGCGAGTCCGAGCCCGTCGCCGTCGCCGCCGCCAGGTCCGTCACTGACGTCGCCGCCGACGCCGGCCGTTCAGTCGCTGCGGGTTGTGGACGCCGGCTCGCCACCGAGCCTGATCGACGCCATCGTCACCGGAGTCGCCGGCCTCCTCTTCGGGAGTTAGCACGCCAGCCTGAACAGCCTTCGGAGCTCTTTCATGACGCCCTGGGCGATTGGACCTCCGCGTAACCGCACCGGGGGAATACTAAAGAGGGGCACTCGGGCTGAGGCGCCTGGAATCGGGTGCAATCGGGCTGATCAGCTGGGAATCCAGTCCGCTCTGAGCGTGGATCCGGGCTACCCCTATCCGACCGCACCGCGCATCTTGCTCCTTATCAGTCCGTAGATGCGGTTATGCGATGACGTCGACGCCCGTCTCGGCATCACCACCAAGTACGCGGGTCACGGGCGGTTCGCAGCGGGATCGCGTCACTCGGCACGGTCCTGCCGACCCCTGGGCGCCGGGTACACTCCGGTCGTGACCGTCATCCTCGACGCGCGCGATCTGCGGCGAACCTATCCGGTCGGCTCGACCAGCGTTGAGGCCCTGCGTGGCGTGTCGCTGTCGATCGAAGCGGGCGAATTCGTCGCGCTGATGGGCCCGTCCGGCTCGGGCAAGTCGACCCTGCTCCAGGTGCTGGGTGGGCTCGATCGACCGACGTCTGGCTCGGTCATCCTCGAGGGGCAGGACATCAGCCAGCTGTCGGACGATGCCGCCACCCGGCTCCGGCGCGATCGGACCGGGTTCGTCTTCCAGTCGTTCAATCTGATCCCGCTCCTCGACGTCTTCGAGAACGTAGCGCTGCCGTTCACGATCGCGGGGGACGACCTGGGTCGAGGTGGGTTGCGCGAGCGGATCGCCGAAGTCCTCGCGATGGTCGACCTGACCGGCAAGGAGCGCCACAAGCCGGACCAGCTGTCGGCTGGTGAGCAGCAGCGGGTGGCCGTTGCGCGCGCCCTGGTGACCCGTCCAGCGCTGTTGTTCGCAGACGAGCCGACCGGCAACCTGGACTACACGACCGGGACCGAGATCCTCGACGCGCTCTGGCGGTCGTGTGTGCAGCTCGGCCAGACGGTCGTCCTGGTGACTCACGACTCCAAGGCTGCCGCGTACGCGGATCGCGTCCTGGTCATTGGCGACGGTCAGATCCGCGACACGATCAACCTGGGCCGGCACGCCAGCCATGACGCGACGCCGCTGATTGCCCGTCTCGCCAAGCTCGGGCTGTAGGAGCCGGTCCGCGTGTCCCTGACGCGCCTGGCGTGGCGAGGCGTCCTCGCCCGACCCCTCCGCTCGCTGCTGAGCGCGCTGGGTGTCGCCCTCGGAACCGCAGTCCTGCTGGCAGGATTGGCCACGAACGCGGGGATCGAGGCTGCAGTCGCCGCGGCCGTCGACGACCAGGTCGGGCGAGCGGACCTGCGCGTGGCCGCGTTTGGCGAAGTCGGTCTCAGCGCCGACACGCTGAAGCTCATCGCCGAGACGCCTGGTGTCTCGATCGTCGCCCCGGCCCTGGAGCGACGGACCTATCTCGTCGAGGATCCAGGCGCCGGCGGGGGAGCGGTTCTGCCGGGACCGGTCACGGTCCTGGGTATCGATCCCGTCTGGGAGCCGATCTTGCACGACTTCCCGCTGGTCGAAGGTTCGCCACTGGTCGAGGCCGACGAGCGCAATGCGCTCGTGTCTGAGCGGCTGGCCGACGAGGACGGGTTCCGCATCGGCGCGACGATCGCGATCCAGGGCACGGGTGATCTCGTGGACCTGCGAATCATCGGGATCCTTGCCGGCGACGGCCCCCTGAGCGGCGCACTCGGGCGCACGGTCGTCGTTCCGCTCGCAGCGGCCCAGGCGGCCTTTGGCGATGTAGGGATGAGCCGGGTGGACCTGGGTCTGGATGGCGGTGTCGATCCGTCCGAGGTTACGAACTCGCTCGAGGATCGCCTCGTCCTCCAGCCCTATGTGATCGCCACCCCCCAGGAGATCGGCGCGGCGTTGCGTGGCTCGACCGCCTCGTTCCAGGCGACGACCGCGCTGATCGCCGCCGTGACGCTATTTGCCGGTGCCTTCCTGGTCTTCAACACGCTGTCGATGACGGTCATCGAGCAGGTCCGGACCGTGGGCCTGCTGCGCGCCGCCGGGGCGACCCGGGGGCAGGTGACCCGATTCATGCTCACGCAGGCCATGACGCTCGGCGTCATCGGATCAATGATCGGGGTCGCGATCGGTGCCATGCTGGCGATCGGCATGGTGGCCTGGGTCCGTACCGTCGGCGCGGTCACGCTTGACCAGCCGGCCATTCCGCCGGATGCACTCGTTGTCGCGTTTCTCGTCGGCGTCGGCGTGACGCTGGCCGCGGCCCTGGAGCCGGCCAGGCGAGCGGGCCGGATCCAGCCGGTGGAGGCGCTCAAGGCGCGTCTCGATCTTCCCTCGACTCGGCGTGCGAGGTTGCGCTGGCTGGCGGCGGTGTTGGTCGGGGTTTCGTTCGTTGGCCTGCTAGTGGCCCCGCCCGCCGCGGGCGTCGCGCAGCCGCTCGCCGTCTACGCGGTCCTGCTTGCGGCCACCATGGTCATCCCGGCGCTGCTGCCCGCCGCAGCCCGTGTTGCCGGGGTTCCGTTTGCCCTCGTCCTGCGTCTGGAGGAGCGTCTCGCTCGAGCATCCATGGTCCGTGATCGCACCCGAACGGCGATGACGCTGAGTGCGCTGACGATCGGGCTGGCGATGATGGTCGCGCTGGTTGGAGTTGGCCAGCATGCCCGGATCGCGGCGGCAGGCTGGATCACCGATGTCATCCCGGGCGAGCTGGTCCTCACGTCGATTCGCCCCGTCCGCGCCGACGAGGGGATCGCGGCGGAGATCATGGCCGCCGTTCCGGGGGTCGCCCGGATGAGCCCGCTGGCGACCTTTGAGATTGCGATCGCCGGGATTCGGGTCGACGCGGCGGCCGTCGTCGGGGCGGACCTGGCGGCTGATGGGCGATTGCGGTTCGTCGCCGGTGAGCGCGACCGGGCCTTCTCGGCCATCGATGCTGGTGGCGCCGCGATCGTTCCGGCCAGCCTGGCGGCGCGGTTCGGGTTGGGAGTCGGCCAGGCGTTGGCGATTCCGTCCGCCACCGGCCAGGCGATCAGCGTGCGCGTGGTTGGCGTCGTTGAACGATCCATCCCGGGATCGGTCGGCGAGGCAGTCCTGCTCGGCTGGCTCGATGCGACGGCCCTGGGCGTGTCGGGGGCGGACTCGTTCGCCGTGCGGTTTGCCGCCGATGCCGGCCCTGATGCGCGGGTCGCCCTTCGCAAAGTCGCCCTTACCTACGCCCTCGATTACGTCACCATCGACCGCGTGAAAGGTGCCGTCGACGACGCCCTCGGGCGGGTCTTCGGACTGTTCGATGCGCTGGCGCTGGTCGCGGTTCTCATCGCGGCCCTCGGGATCGTCAATACGCTGACCATGAACGTGATCGAGCGGGTGCGCGAGATCGGGGTCCTGCGGGCCGTCGGCATGACCAGACGCCAAGTCTGGCGCTCGGTGGTCCTCGAGGCGGGCGTCCTGGGCCTGGCCGGCGCCCTGCTGGGGTTGGGGCTCGGCGTCGCGATCGGCGCCCTGATGGTGGTGTTCGCGGGCGGTGGGTTCGACATCGCGGCCGCCGTCTCCTGGCCGGTTGTCGGGCTGACCGTTGTCCTGGGCGTGTCACTATCCATGCTCGCCGCGGCCTATCCGGCCCGGTTGGCCGCGGGTCTTCCGATCGTTCGCGCTGTCCAGTTCGACTGACCGAATGGTAGACTCGCTGAACGGTCACCGCCCCGGTGGCCAAGAAGCGGGGTTTCGATGACGATCGCGATGCCCAGGCTCGACCGCTCGACGGTCGAGGAACGCGGCCTTACCATCGCCGATTTCCTGGTCCCGATCCGGGTTGGGGAGCGGGTCAATGCCCGGGTCCGCGACATCTCGCTGGTGGTCGCCGGCGCCCTGTTGATCTACCTGTCGGCGCGGATCTCCATCCCGGTCCCCGGTTCACCGGTCCCCATCACAGGGCAAACGTTTGGCGTTCTGCTGGTCGGCGGTGGGCTGGGCTTTCGCCGCGGCCTGATCGGTGTTGCGCTGTACGTGCTGCTGGGTGTCGTGGGGCTCCCGTTCTTTGCCGATGGGAAGTGGGGGATCTCCGTGATCTGGGGCGCCACGGGCGGCTATCTCATCGGGTTTGTCATCGCCGGCGCGCTCGTCGGGCGGCTGGCCGAGCTCGGCTGGGATCGGCGGCTTGGCGGTGCGCTCGGGGCGATGCTCCTGGGCAGCGCCGTGATCTACGCGATCGGCCTGCCGTGGCTAGCCGTCGTTGCCGGGATGTCGATCGCCGAGACCATCGCCAACGGCCTGACGCCGTTCCTGCTGGGCGACGCGCTCAAACTGACCTTCGCCGCGGTGCTCTTCCCGACGGCCTGGTGGGTCGTCGGCCGCCGCCCGGACGACCGCTAGGGTCGCGCCCACCGGACAGTCCAGGGCGCCTCGCCGCTGGGTCCTTTAGTAGATCCGCGGAAACCGGGCCGCGAAGAGGGATCCGGCAAGGTCGAGCGGGGTGGCGTCGTCGAGCGCCTGCAACAGGGAGGACGTGCTGGCGAGCTTGTGCCGGTTCGCCGCCACGTACCCACGCAAGGCCGCCCAGAACAGGTCGGAGCCCATCTGTTGGCGGGCATCGTCGAGCAAGTTGCCGCCGCCGATGTAGACCGTCTCGTAGTAGCAGGCCGCTGAGTAATCGTAGATCGAGCGGTCCATTCGGTCGCTGGGGCAACGGCTTGCGCGCCGAAGACCCAGAACCGACCTCGCAGCGAAGTCAGCGGCGGCCTCATCC